>NZ_JBITMC010000004.1:239752-353683 GCF_044465805.1 Micromonospora sp. NPDC049497
GCTCACGGCGTCGTCCCGGGCAGGACCGAGCGGACGTACGGGCCGCGGTCGCGCAGGTCGGCGGCCGCGTCGGCGGTCACGTCGAACAGCGGCCCGGCCACCACGGTCAGCCCCAGACCGAACACCACGAGGGCGACCGTCGCGCCGACCATCAGCGCCGGCAGGCGTACGGCCGGCTCGGTGGTGGCCAGCCGCGGCGCCCGCCAGAAGGCGATGTTCCACACCCGGGAGGCGACGTAGAGGGTGAGCAGGCTGGTCAGCGCCCCGGCCGCGACGAGCGCCCCGGGCAGCGGGCCACCGGCGGCGACGCCGGCCTGGAGGAGACCGAGCTTGCCGAGGAACCCGGAGAACGGCGGCACTCCGGCGAGGTTCATGGCGGGTACGAAGAAGAGCACGCCGAGCAGCGGCGCCACCCGGGCCAGTCCGCCGAGGCGGCGCAGGTCGGTGCTGCCGGCCCGTTCCTCGACCAGGCCGGCGACCAGGAAGAGCGTGGTCTGGATGGTGATGTGGTGCACCACGTAGAAGATGGCGCCGGAGAGGCCGGCGACGGTGCCGACCGCCACCCCGAAGATCATGTAGCCGATGTGGCTGACCAGGGTGAACGAGAAGAGCCGCTTCATGTCGGACTGGGCGACCGCGCCGAGGATGCCCACCACCATGGTCAGCCCGGCGGCCACGAGCAGGAAGGCGTTGACTCGCCCGTCCGGGAAGAGCAGCGTCTCGGTCCGGATGATCGCGTACACGCCGACCTTGGTGAGCAGGCCGGCGAAGACCGCCGTGACCGGGGCCGGCGCGGTCGGGTAGCTGTCCGGCAGCCACGCCGACAGCGGGAACACCGCCGCCTTGATCGCGAAGGCCAGCAGCAGCATGAGCTGGAGGATCAGCCGTACGCCGGCGGGCAGCGCGTCGAGTCGCTGGGCGAGCTGGGCCATGTTGAGCGTGCCGGTGGCCGCGTACACCAGACCGACCGCGGTCAGGAACGTCATCGACGACAGGATGCTGACCACCACGTACGTCGAGCCGGTGCGGATCCGCGTCTGCGTGCCGCCGAGGGTGATCAGCACGAAACTCGCGGCGAGCAGGATCTCGAAGCCGACGAAGAGGTTGAACAGGTCACCGGCGAGGAAGGCGCTGGTGACGCCGGCGGTCAGCACCAAGTACGTCGGGTGGTAGATGGTCACCGGCGAGCTCTCGCCGGTGTCGCTCTGGCCCTGCCCGATGGCGTAGAGCAGCACGCAGAGGGTCACCGCCGAGGAGACCACCAGCATCAGCGCCGCCAACTGGTCGGCGACCAGCACGATGCCGACCGGTGCCGGCCACCCGCCGACCTGCACCACCACCGGCCCGTGCCGGTACGCCTGCACGAGCAGCGCCACCGCCACGCCGAGCGTGATGGCCAGGCAGATCACGCTGACCGTGCGTTGCAGGCCGGGCCACCGGGCCAGCAGCAGGGTCAGCGCGGCACCCAGCAGCGGCACCACCACCGGCAACGGCAGGAGCTGACTCACCGCGGCCCCTCCTCGCGTCCGGGCGGGCGGCGGCGCGCGGGTCCCGGGTCGACCTGCTCCGGGTCGGCGTCCGGGCCCTCGCCGCCGAGGTCGGCGGTGGCCGCCTCGTTGCGTTCGGCCTGGCGTACGACCTGGCGGTCCTCCAGGTCGTCGGGCACCTCGTCGTCGCCGGTGAGGTACCAGGCGCGGTAGCTCACCGCCAACAGGAACGCGGTCAGCCCGAACGTGATCACGATGGCGGTGAGCACCATCGCCTGCGGCAGTGCGTCGCTCAGGTCCCCGGTCGCGGCGGTGCCCACCACGGGTGCCGCCCCGGACCGGCCGCCCAGCAGGATGAGCAGGTTGACCCCGTTGCCGAGCAGGATGACGCCGAGCAGGATCCGGCTCAGGCTGCGCTCCAGCAGCAGCGTCACCCCGCAGCCGACCAGGACGCCGACGGCGACGACCACCGTCAGGGTCGGTCCCGCGGCGCCCCTCATGGGGCCACCTCTGTTCGCGACTGCGGGGCTCGCAAAATCGGCTCACTCCTCGCGCTCACGGCGCCTCCCGGGCCCGATCGACCGGCAGGGTGCGGTCGGGGCGTCCGGCGGCCTCGATGTGCCGGTCCACCTCGGCGCCGAGGCTGCGCAGGATGTCCAGCACCAGCCCGACCACCACCAGGTAGACCCCGACGTCGAAGATGAGCGACGTGACCAGGTAGAAGTCGCCGATGAGGGGCAGCGACACGTCGATCCTGGTGCTGGAGAGGACCGGCACGCCGAGGGCCAGCCCCACGACCCCGGTGCCGACCGAGATCGCCAGGCCGGCGCCGAGGACCGTGCCCGCGCCGACCGGGGCGGCCTCGGCCAGCTCGTACCGGCCGCCGGCGAGGTAGCGCACGGCCAGCGCGAGGCTCGCCACCAGGCCGCCGGCGAAGCCGCCGCCGGGTGCGTTGTGCCCGGAGAACAGCAGGAAGAGGGAGAAGACCACCACGGTGTGGAAGAGCAGGCGGGTGACGACCTCCAGCACGATCGAGCGCCGCCGCTCCTCCAGGCTCGACCCACCCCGCAGCCAGACCGGCCGGCCGGGCCGGTTCGCCGTGCTCGACGGCTCCGGTCGGCGGGGCCGGGGGCCGGTCCGGGAACGCTGGAAGATCAGGCTGGCCACGCCGGTCGCGGCGACCACCAGCACGGCCAGCTCCCCCATCGTGTCCCAGGCCCGGATGTCGACCAGGGTCACGTTGACCACGTTGCGGCCGTACCCCTGGTCGACCGCCAGCTCCGGGAACGCGTCGGAGATGGTGGGCGCGGACCGGGAGGCGGCAGCCGTCAGCGCCAGCCCGGCGGTGACGACCCCCACGGCGGCGCCGATCCCCCGGCGTACCCAGCGGCTGCGCCGGAACGGGCGGGCCGAGAAGCGTTCCGGGAGCCGCCGCAGCACGAGCACGAACACCGCGATCGTGGCCGTCTCCACGAGAAACTGGGTCAGCGCGAGGTCCGGCGCCCCGTACAGCACGAAGAGCATCGCGGTGCCGTACCCGGTCATCCCGACCAGCAGCATCGCGGTGAGCCGCCGCCGGGCGCCCACCGCGAGGAACGCCGCGACGGCGACCACCGCCACCACCACGACCTGCAACGGGGTGTCCCAGGGGGCGATCCGCTCCCGCCAGGGCTGGGTGGCCAGCAGCGCCGCGGCGGTCACCACCGAGAGGGTCACCAGGATGGTGCCGAGGTACTGCGGCAGCGAACCCCGCTGGGTGGCGCCGGTCACCTCGACGGCGAGCCGGTCGAAGCGGCGGGTCAGCCACTCGTACCCCTCGTTGCCGCTGACCGGCGCGCGGAGCCGGGCCAGCGCCGGGGCGAGCGGGCCGCGCAGCGCGAACAGCGCCGCGCCGCCGGCCAGGGCGAGAGCGGAGAGGCCCAGCGCGGGGCTGAGGCCGTGCCACAGCGCCAGGTGGTCGTCCACCGTGCCGAAGACCTCGGCGTACGGGCTGAGCAGGCCGTCCAGGGCTCCGGCGGCCGGACCGGCGACCAGCCCCGCCCCGGCGAGCACGGCCGGCGGTGTGAGCATCGCCGGGGCGATCCGCCCGACGTCGGTGGTGGGCACGCCGGGGCGGGTGGCGAACGCGCCCCAGACGAAGCGCGCGGTGTAGGCGACGGTCAACGCGGTGCCCGCCACCAGGCCGGCGACGACCACCGGGCGGTCGGTGAACGCGGCGAAGACCGCCTCCTTCGCCACGAAGCCGAGCAGGGGCGGCAGCCCGGCCATCGACGCGGCCGCGACCACCGCCACGGCGGCCAGCAGCGGGGCCCGCCGGCCCAGGCCGGACAGCTCCCGCAGGTCCCGGGTGCCGGCGTCGTGGTCGACGATGCCCACGACGAGGAACAGCGCCGCCTTGAACAGGGCGTGCGCCAGCAGCATGGCCACCCCGGCCAGCGCGGCGTCCGGGGTGCCCGCCCCGACCACCACGGCGAGCAGGCCGAGCTGGCTGACGGTGCCGTACGCCAGCAGGAGCTTGAGGTCGGTCTGCCGCAGCGCCGCCCAGCCGCCGACCAGCAGGCTGGCCAGGCCTGCGGCCGTCACCACCGGCCGCCACGGTCCCACCGTCGCGAGCGCCGGCGCGAGCAGCCCGAGCAGGTACACGCCGGCCTTGACCATGGCGGCGGCGTGCAGGTACGCGCTGACCGGTGTGGGCGCCGCCATCGCCACCGGCAGCCAGGACTGGAACGGCAGCACCGCCGACTTGGACAGCGCGCCGACCAGGATCAGCACGACCGCCGTGACGAGGTGGGCACCACCGGGCAGGGGTTGTTCCACGATCGCCGACCAGCGGTAGCTGCCGGCGTGTTCGCCGAGCATGATGAACCCGACCAGCATGGCCAGCCCGCCGAAGGTGGTGACGGTCAGCGCCTGGGCGGCCGCCCAGCGGCTGGAGCGCCGTTCGGTGCTGTGGCCGATCAGCAGGTACGAGAAGATCGTCGTGAGTTCCCAGCAGACGAAGAGCAGCAGCAGGTCGTCGGCGAGGACGAGGCCGAGCATCGCACCGGCGAACGCCACCAGCACCGCGGCGAAGCGGCCCAGCCCGAGCGAGCCGGGGTGGAAGTAGCGGGCGCTGTAGATCAGCACCAGGGCGCCGACACCGCCGACGAGCAGGGTCATCAGCCAGGACAGCGTCGTCATGCGGAACGCGAGGTCCAGGCCGAGCTGCCGGATCCACGGGTACGTCTCGACGACCGTCCCGCCGTCGCGTACGGCCGGCGTGCGGGCCACGGCCCAGCCGAACGCGGCGGCCGGGGCGAGAGCCAGCGGATAGCAGGCACGCGGCCCCCACCACCGGACGAACAGCGGCGCGACGAGGGCCGCCACGAGGTGGAGGATCAGCAGTACGAGCACCCGCACTCCCGGTCGAGTTGCGGCGACGCGCGCCGGAGACGGGCGGGCCGTGCCGCGCGAGCCGCCCGGTGGTGACGGCACCTAGGTGCGATCACACGCCAGTTCGCCGCCCGCCGAGGGCGTTTCGCGGTAATTGGGAGAAGACGTCGGGTGTTCGGTCAGGAGACGGCGGCGTCGGCGGGCAGCGTGGCCTCGCGGGCCGAACGCTCGCGGCGCACATCGACCAGCAGGTCGGGGCGGCCCAGTTGCAGGACGACCCGGTTGACCACGCGCTGGGCCGCCGCGAGCGACCGCACCGAGAGCAGCCGGCCCCGGCTCTCGCGCCGCAGGACGAAGAAGTGCACCGCGGCGCGCACCTGACCCCGGTCGGCGGCGCTGGCCTGCGCGGTGGAGACGACCAGCTCGCGCAGGGCGCGGGCGAGACCCTCGGCGAGCTCCAGGTCCGCACCGCTGAGGCCGGTGCGGAGTGCGGCGAGATGACCGTCGACCTTGCGGATGAGCACGTCGGTGCCGGGCTCGACACTCCGCTTCTCGACCGTCATCCGATCCCCTCCACCCCACGTTGCGAGTGAAGTTACTTTATGTTGTGCGCCGGAAGCAAGCAGTTAAGTGAGACTTAACGCGTTCATCGCCACATCCATCGCGTAACCGCCGGACCCGGACACAGGTCAGCGTTCGCCCGTCGGTGCGTGTCACACCGGCGAGGCAGGATGGAGGGCGTGACGGATGTGATGGCGGGCTTCGGTGCGGCCACCCGGGAGTGGTTCACCGCCGCCTTCGCCGCGCCCACGGCGGCGCAGACCGGGGCGTGGGGTTCGATCGCCGCCGGTCACAACGCCCTGGTGGTGGCACCGACCGGGTCCGGCAAGACGCTCGCCGCCTTCCTCTGGTCACTCGACCGGCTGGCCCGGGAGCCGGCGCCGGCCGAGCCCCGGCGGCGCTGCCGGGTCCTCTACGTCAGCCCGCTCAAGGCCCTCGCCGTCGACGTGGAGCGCAACCTGCGCACCCCGCTGATCGGCATCCGGCAGGCGGCCACCCGGCTGGGCGTCGCCCCACCGGAGATCACCGTCGGCATGCGCACCGGCGACACCCCCGCCGACGAACGGCGAGCGTTCGCCCGCACCCCGCCGGACATCCTCATCACCACCCCCGAGTCCCTGTTCCTGCTGCTCACCTCCGCAGCGCGGGACTCGCTGCGGGGCATCGAGACGGTGATCGTCGACGAGGTGCACGCGGTCGCCGGCACCAAGCGCGGCGCGCACCTCGCGCTCTCCCTGGAGCGTCTCGACGAGCTGCTGCCCGCCCCGGCACAGCGGATCGGTCTCTCCGCGACGGTCCGGCCGGTCGACGCATGCGCGCGGTTCCTGGGCGGCGCCCGGCCGGTCGACGTGGTGGCCCCGCCCACCGCCAAGACGATCGAGGTCAGCGTCCAGGTCCCGGTGGAGGACATGACCCGCCTCGACGAGCAGGAGCCGCCGGAGGACGACCTCGGCGGGTTGGGCCCCCGCCGGGCGTCGATCTGGCCCGCCGTCGAGGAGCGGGTCCTCTCGCTGATCCGGTCGCACCGCTCGACGATCGTCTTCACCAACTCACGGCGCTCGGCCGAACGCCTCTGCGCCCGGCTCAACGAGCTGGCCGCCGAGGAGATCGAGGCCGCCGCCGGTCCCGGCGGCAGCGGAGGCGGCCGGGACGGATCCGCGAGCGGGGCTCGGGGCGTACCCGGGGAGGCGTCGGACCGGGGCGGCCCGGCGGCCGGGGATGTCCCGGCCCGGGGCGCGGACGCCTGGGGTGGGCCGGTCGGGCCGGTCCGGGCCGGCCGGACGCCCGCCGAGATGATGGCGCAGGCGGGCGGGGCGGCCGGCGCGCCGCCGGTGATCGCCCGCGCCCATCACGGCAGCGTCTCCCGCGAGGAGCGCAAGCACATCGAGGAGGCGCTGAAGTCCGGGCAGCTGCCCGCCGTGGTCGCCACCTCCAGCCTGGAGCTGGGCATCGACATGGGCGCCGTCGACCTGGTGGTGCAGATCGAGGCCCCGCCCAGCGTGGCCGCCGGCCTGCAACGGGTCGGTCGGGCCGGGCACCAGGTCGGCGCGGTCTCCCGGGGCGTCGTCTTCCCCAAGCACCGGGGCGACCTGCTCTCCTGCACGGTCGTGGCGGAGCGGATGAGCGGCGGCGCCATCGAGGAGCTGCACTACCCGCGCAACCCCCTCGACGTGCTGGCCCAGCAGATCGTCGCCATGGTCGCGCTCGAGCCGTGGCGGATCGGCGACCTGGCCGTCCTGGTCCGGCGGGCCGCGCCCTTCGCCGAGCTGCCCGACTCGGCGCTGCACGCGGTGCTCGACATGCTCTCCGGGCGCTACCCGTCCACCGCCTTCGCCGAGCTGCGGCCCCGGCTGGTGTGGGACCGGGCCACCGACACCCTCACCGGCCGTCCCGGCGCGCAACGGCTGGCGGTCACCAGCGGCGGCACCATCCCCGACCGCGGGCTCTTCGGCGTCTTCCTGGCCGGCGCGGAGCGTGCCGCGCGGGTCGGCGAGCTGGACGAGGAGATGGTCTACGAGTCCCGGGTGGGTGACGTCTTCCTGCTCGGCTCCTCCTCCTGGCGCATCGAGGAGATCACACCGGACCGGGTGCTGGTCTCCCCCGCCCCCGGCCAGGCGGCGAAGATGCCGTTCTGGAAGGGCGACCAGCTCGGCCGGCCGGTGGAGCTGGGGCGGGCCATCGGTGCCCGGGTCCGTGCCCTGCTACGGCAGAGCGACGCCGACGCGGTCGCCGCGCTGCGCGCGGGCGGGCTGGACGACTGGGCGGCCGGCAACCTGATGGCGTACCTGCGCGAGCAGAAGGCCGCCACCCGGTCGCTCCCCGACGACCGCACGGTCGTGGTGGAGCGGTTCCGCGACGAGCTGGGCGACTGGCGGCTCGCCGTGCACAGCGTCCTCGGCGCCCGGGTCAACGGGCCGTGGGCCCTGGCGATCGGCCGGAGGCTCGCCGAGCGGTACGGGGTGGACGCCCAGGTGATGCCCTCCGACGACGGGATCGTGGTGCGGCTGCCGGACACCGCCGACGAGCCGCCCGGCGCGGACGTGGTGATCTTCGAGCCCGACGAGATCGCCCAGCTGGTGGAGGAGTCGGTCGGCACGTCCGCGCTGTTCGCGTCCCGGTTCCGGGAGTGCGCCGCCCGGTCGTTGCTGCTGCCCCGCCGCGACCCGCGCCGCCGCCAGCCGCTGTGGCAGCAGCGCCAACGCGCCGCACAGCTGCTCGACGTCGCCCGCGAGTACGCCGACTTCCCGGTCACCCTGGAGGCCGCCCGGGAGTGCCTCCAGGACGTCTTCGACCAGCCCGCCCTGGCCGCGCTGATGCGCGACCTGGCCGCCCGCAAGGTGCGGCTGGTCGAGGTGGAGAGCGAGCGCCCCTCACCGTTCGCCCGGTCCCTGCTGTTCGGCTACGTGGGCGCGTTCCTCTACGAGGGGGACGCTCCCCTCGCCGAGCGGCGCGCCGCCGCCCTCGCACTGGACTCGGCCCTACTCGGCGAGCTGCTCGGCCGGGTCGACCTGCGCGAGCTGCTGGACCCGGCCGTGCTCGCCGAGACCGAACGGCAGCTGCGCTGGCGCACCGACCAGCGCCGCCCCCGCGACGCCGAGGACGTGGTCGAGCTGCTCCGGGTGGTCGGCGACCTCAGCGCCGACGAGCTGGCCGAGCGCGGCGCCCCCGCCGAGTGGCTGACCGGGCTGGAGGCCGCCCGCCGGGTCCTACGGATCCGGATCGCCGGCCAGGACCGCTGGGTCGTCGTGGAGGACGCGGCCCGGCTGCGGGACGCCCTGGGGGTGGCCCTGCCGGTCGGGATCGCCGAGGCGTACCTGGCCCCGGTGGCCGATCCCCTCGGCGATCTGGTCGCCCGGTACGCCCGCACCCACGGCCCGTTCGCGGCCACCACCTGCGCGGCCCGCTTCGGGCTCGGCGTGTTCGTCGTGGAGCATGCGCTGCGCCGGCTCGCCGCGACCGGCCGGGTCGTCTCCGGCGAGTTCGCTCCGGACACCGTGGGCACCCAGTGGTGCGACGCCGAGGTGCTGCGCCTGCTCCGCCGGCGGTCCCTGGCCGCGCTGCGCCGGGAGATCGAGCCGGTGCCGCCGCGCGCGCTGGCCGCGTTCCTGCCCCGCTGGCAGCAGGTCGGCTCCTCGGCGCGCGGTGTGGAGGCCGTCGCCGCAGCCGTCGAGCAGTTGCAGGGCGCGGCGGTGCCGGCGTCCGCACTGGAACGTCTCGTGCTGCCGGGCCGGGTCGCCGACTACTCCCCCGCCCAGCTCGACGAGCTGTGCGCCAGCGGCGAGGTGTTCTGGGCCGGCTCGGGGGCGATCTCCGGCGGCGACGGCTGGGTCACCCTGGCGTACGCGGACACCGCGCCGCTGCTGCTGCCCCCGACCGACGACGCGCTGACCCTCACCCCGCTGCACGAGGCGGTGCTGGAGGCGCTCGGCGAGGGGCAGGCGCTGTTCTTCCGGCCGCTGGCCGACCGGGTCGGCTCGACCGACGACGCCGCGTTGACCAGCGCCGTCTGGGACCTGGTCTGGGCCGGTCACCTCACCAACGACACCCTCGCCCCGTTGCGCGCGGTGCTGGGCGGCGGTGGGGCGCACCGGTCCCGTCCGACCGCCCCGCGTACCCGCTACCGGCGGCCCGGCCGGGTGGCCCTGCCGAGCCGCAGCGGCCCCCCGACGGTCGCCGGCCGCTGGTCACGCCTGCCGGAGCGGGACACCGACCCCACCCGCCGGGCCGCGGCTCTCGCCGACGTGCTGCTGGAACGGCACGGCGTGGTGACCCGGGGCGCGGTCATGGCCGAGCAGGTCACCGGCGGCTTCGCCGCGGTCTACCCGGTGCTGTCCGCCCTGGAGGAACGCGGCGCCGCCCGCCGGGGCTACTTCGTGGAGGGTCTGGGCGCGGCCCAGTTCGCGGTGCCCGGGGCGGTCGACCGGATCCGGGCGCTCGCCGAGCCCGCCGACGGGGGACGGGGCCGGGGCGGGCCCACACTGGTGCTCGCCGCCACCGACCCGGCCAACCCGTACGGCGCCGCACTGCCCTGGCCGGAGCGGGTCGTCGACTCCGGAGACGGCGCGGCACCGGCGACCGGGCACCGGGCGGGCCGCAAGGCCGGCGCCCTGGTGGTGCTGGTCGCGGGTGACCTGGTGCTGTACGTCGAGCGGGGCGGTCGGACGATCCTGTCCTTCACCGACGACACCGACGCCCTGGCCGCGGCCGGCAAGGCCCTCGCCGACGCCGTCCACTCCGGAGCGTTGGGCGCGATGTCGGTCGAGCGGGCCGACGGCGAGGCGGTGCACTCGTCGCCGCTGCGCGACGCGCTGACCGCCGCCGGCTTCCGGGCCACGCCGCGCGGGCTGCGCCTGCGCGGGTGACCGGCTCGCTGCGGTGCTCCACGGACGCCTAGCGTGTGACGCATGGCGCCGACCCCCTGGATCTCGCTGACCACCGACTACGGGCTGGCCGACGGTTTCGTGGCCGCCTGCCACGGGATGATCGCCCGCCTCGCGCCGACGGCGCGGGTGATCGACGTGACGCACCTGGTCCCGGCGGCGGACGTACGCCGGGGCGCGACCGTGCTCGCGCAGACCGTGCCGTACCTGCCCGCCGGGGTGCACGTCGCGGTCGTCGACCCGGGCGTGGGCACCGAGCGGCGCGGGGTCGTCCTCGACACGCCGGACGGGCTGCTGGTCGGGCCGGACAACGGGCTGTTGCTCGACGCGGCGGCGGCGCTGGGTGGGATCCGGGTGGCGGTCGAGCTGGCCAACCCGGAGTGGTTCGCCCCACGGGTGTCCGCCACGTTCCACGGGCGGGACGTGTTCGCACCGGTGGCCGCCCGGCTGGCGCTGGGCGCGCCGCTGACCGGGGCGGGCCCGACCGTGGACCCGGGCAGCCTGGTGCGGACGCCGGCGCCGGTGGTCCGGCCGTCGGCGGACGGGTTCACCGCCGAGGTGCTCACTGTGGACCACTTCGGCAACGTGCAGCTCGCCGCCCCGGCCACCCTGCTGGACCCGCTGCCGCACCGGGTGCGGGTCGCCGACCGGCCGGCGGTACGCGGGCGGACGTTCGGCGACGCCGCACCGGGCGCCCTGGTGGTGCATTCGGACTCGGCCGGACTGGTGGCGGTCGCGGTGAACCGGGGCCGGGCGGTGGACGTGCTGGACGTGTCGCCCGGCGATCTGGTGCGGGTGGTGGCCGGCTGATCCCTTCGGACCGGGGGTTGAAACGGTGCGGCTCCCGGACCCGCAACCCCCGACGAACTGTGGAATGCTGCCGGGGTGGGTGAGCGATGGGTTCCGGTGCCCTGTCCCTGCTGCGGCGCGCGGACCGGGGGTGGCACGTGTCCGGTGTGCTTCTGGACCGACGACGGCCAGGGCGACACCGATGCCGACGTGGTACGCGACGGCCCGAACGGTGACCTCAGCCTGACCCACGCCCGCCTCAACTTCGCGGTCTACGGCGCGAGCCACCCCCGCTACCAGGACATGGTCCGCCCGGCCCGCCCCGACGAGCGCGTCTGACGCGGTCAGCAGACCGGCACCGTGCCGCCGTACACCGCCGAGATGTACGCGTGGCTGACGAACTGTCCGGTGGCGAGCCGGTTCCAACGGCTGGTCGTCCGGTACGGGCCGGCGACGGTCTGCCCGATCACGTAGCACTGGATCGGCACGTGCGCGTACCGGGCGGCGAGCCCGCGGGTCGCGTACGCGGTGCTGGCGCCGGTGCGGATGTTCAGGGGGCCGTCGCCGACCACGCCGCGCGGGCCCGCACCGGTCCACAGGTACGCCACGTCGACCCAGGCGTTGTCGGTGAGCCGCAACCCGTCCCAGAAGGTGCCGTCGGCGAGGTCGATGCCCGCCGGGTTGAGCACGGTCCGGCCGAACTGGTCCCTCCCGCCGTTGTAGCCGTACTGGTAGGCCGCCTGCGCCTCGGGCCGGCCCTGCGGCAGGTCCTTCCAGTTCTCCCGGACGGCGCTGATGTTCCAGTAGTCGTCCCGGGTGTTCCAGGGGCCGACGTCCCAGACCGGGGCGTACTCGCACCGGCTGCCGGTGGTGGTGCAGACCCGTACCGTGTAGTCGCCGGTGTTGAGCGGCGCCAGGCCGCGCCGGGACGGCAGCGCCACGAAGTGGTCGCGCGGCACGATGGTGTGCCCGTTGGCCGTCAGCTCGCCGACCAGACCGACCCGGGTGGCGTACACCCGGTACACCAGGCCGGGCGTGGCGCCGGAGACGGCGGTGGGTGCGACGGCGGCGCTGTCGGCGGTGAGGCGTACGGCGCGTACCTGCGCGGTGGCCCCGACGGCGGCGGTGAGCACCACGCGGAGCTGGACCCGGGTGACCGGCCGGTCGAAGACGGCGCCGGTCGTGGCCGTCCGCCACTCGGTCCAGCCGGTGGCCTGCCAACCGCGTACCTGGGTCTCCACGGTGGCGCCGTCCGGTACGCGGGCCGTGACCTCGGCGCGGACCCGGGTGGCGGGCCGGGCGAGGCGGTACGGGGAGGCGACGAACAGTCCCTCGGCCACCGCGCTGTGCGGGCTGCGCCCCGCGGGGGTCGGCGCGGGCCGGAGATCGGCCAGACGGAGCCCGGCACGGGTGTGGCGGACGTTGACGTCGTCGGCGTCGACGACGGAGAGATCGGTGGTCCACCGGTCGACACCGGCGGGGGCGGCCGAGGCGGGCGCGGCGAGTGGGAGCAGGGCGAGGGCGAGGACGGCGGCGAGGACGGCGGGGCGAACAGGTCGTCCGGTACGACTCATGGGCATTCTCCTCAGAACTCCCTGATAGTGCCGTTGTCGGTAGTTCGAGGGGAACCTCGGTACAAATAGCGACACATGCGAATATGGCTCGCGGGAGGGAGAATGGCGAGGTGCCCGAAGGCGACACCGTCTGGAACACCGCCCGCGTCCTGCACCGGGCGCTCGCCGGCGTACGGCTCACCGGCAGCGACTTTCGGGTGCCCCAGCTCGCCGCCACCGACCTCGCCGGCTGGACGGTGCGCGAATCGGCGAGCCGCGGCAAGCACCTGCTCCTGCGCCTCGCCGCCCCGGAGACGGACGAGCACCGGACCCTGCACTCGCACCTGCGGATGGAGGGGGCCTGGCGGGCGTACGCCCCGGATGAGCGCTGGTCCGCCCGCCCGGCGCACCTGATCCGCGTGGTCCTGCGCAGCGCGACGGCGGTCGCCGTCGGCTACCACCTGCACGAGCTGGCCCTGGTGCCGACCGCCGAGGAGCACACCCTCGTCGGCCACCTGGGGCCGGACCTGCTCGGCCCGGACTGGGACGTGGACGAGGCGGTACGCCGGCTCGCCGCCCACCCGGACACCACCATCGGCGAGGCGCTGCTCGACCAGCGCAACCTGGCCGGGGTCGGCAACCTGTACAAGTGCGAGGTGCTGTTCCTGCGCGGCATCTCGCCGTGGACGCCGGTCGGTGCGGTCCCGGACCTCGCCGGCACGGTGACCCTGGCGCAGAAGCTGCTGGCCGCCAACCGGGGCCGGTGGACGCAGAGCACCACCGGGTCCCTGCACCGGGGCCGGACCAGCTACGTGTACGGCCGCCGGGCCCAGCCCTGCCGCCGCTGCGGCACCGCGATCCGCAAGGAGGAGCTGGGCGAGCGCGTCACCTACTGGTGCCCGGTCTGCCAACCGGACCACCCCGCCACCCGACCGGGCTGACGCGACACGGCACCGGGCCGCCGACCGCCGGAGGCAACGGTCGGCGTCCGCGCCACAGGTGACGCCCGGTTCACCGGCGGCGTGTCGGCCTGGACACTCCGGGGCAACGGATGGACTCCACAGATACGGACGATTGGGTACTTCCTTCACGCCCCCACCCCGGTACATGCTGCGCTTGAGTGCTCACGCATCGTCAGCGCGACCGGGAGCGCCACGCCGGAGTGGCGGTCACCGCGCCCCGACCTCGGGGAGAGCCATGGACATGTTCCGCCGACTGCGGGTGACCCGCCCGAACCAGGCGGCCGGTGCCGACCGCGACACCGCCGACGGTCACGTGCCCCCCACGGCCGTACCCGCCGCCCGCCGCGCCGAGGAGCCGCCGGACCCCGATCCGACGGCGGTCCCGGCCCCGACCACCGCCAGTCTCGACCCGGCCGCCCTGCCGCGCTGCTTCGGTACGGTGCCGAACGTCGCCCACAGCCCGCTGCCGGTTCTCGACGCCGACGGGCGGGTGGTCCCGGGCACCGGCCTGCGGACGTTCGTCGACCCCCTGCCCACCCTGGGCACCGCCGTCACGACCGGCCCCGGACCGGCCGCCACGCTGCCGGTGGCGGTGCCGGACACCGTCACGTACCCGGGCTGCGACTACTACGAGATCGGCCTCCAGGAGTACGCGCAACGCCTGCACCGGGACCTGCCGGCCACCCGCCTGCGCGGCTACCGGCAACTCAACCTGGGCACCGACACCACCGGGCACAACACCGTCGCCCCGCCGGAGCGGCCGTGGCACCTCGGGCCGGTGATCATGGCCCGGCGCGGGCGGCCGGTCCGGGTGAAGTTCATCAACCAGCTTCCCACCGGCCAGGCCGGCGACCTCTTCCTGCCGGTCGACACCACCCTCGACGGAGCCGGCGTGGGTCCGCTGGACGGCCCGGCGCCGTACCCGCAGAACCGGGCCGTTCTGCACCTGGCCGGCGCGGAGACCGGCTGGATCAGCGCCGGCAACCCGTGGCAGTGGATCACTCCGGCGGGTGAGATCACCCCGTACCCGACCGGGGCGGGACTGACCCACGTGCCGGACATGCCGCACCCCGGCGCCGGGGCGACGACGTTCTACTACCCGAACGACCAGAGCGGCCGGCTGCTGTGGTTCCACGACAACACCGCCGGCGTGTCCCGCCTGACGGTCTACTCCGGACAGGTGGCGCTCTACCTGCTCACCGACCCGGTCGAGGACGAGCTCATCGCCGACGGGGTGCTGCCGGCCGAGCAGGTCCCGCTGGTGTTCGAGGACAAGACGTTCGTCCCGGACGACAGCCAGCTCGCCGTCGAGGACCCCACCTGGGACCGGGTCCGGTGGGGAGCCCGCGGCAGCCTCTGGCACCCGCACGTCTACCAGGCCCGGCAGAACCCGTACCGGGACGGTGGCACCAACCCGACCGGCCGCTGGGACTACGGGCCGTGGTCGCGTACCGCCGCCGACGCCGCCGTGGACGGCGGCGGCACCGGACGGGCGGACCTCCCGGGGCCGGTGCCGAACCCGCACCACGACCCGGTGACCGCGCCCGACGAGCCACCGACGGCGCCGGACGTGCCGCACCCGTCCGCGGTGCCGGAGGCCTTCGGCGACACCGTGCTGGTCAACGGGGTGGCCTACCCGTGGCTGTCGGTCGCGCCCGGGACGTACCGGTTCCGGATCCTCAACGCCTGCACCGACCGCAGTCTCAACCTCCAGCTCTACCGGGCCCACCCGGCCGGGGACGACCGGGGCGCGGGCGAGGTGCCGATGGTGGAGGCCGTGCGCGCGCCGGACCGACCGGCGGGCTGGCCGACGGACGGGCGCGACGGCGGCGTGCCCGACCCGGCCGCCGCCGGGCCGGACTTCGTGCAGATCGGCAACGAGGCCGGGCTCCTGCCGGCCCCCGCGGTGATCGCCAGCCGGCCGGTGACCTTCCGGTACGACCGCCGCGACCCGACGGTGCTCAACGTGGACGGGCACGCCCTGCTGGTCGCCCCCGGCGAGCAGGCCGACGTGCTGGTGGACTTCTCCACCGTCGCTCCCGGGGAGTCGCTGATCCTCTACAACGACGCGCCGGCCCCACTGCCCGGCTACGACCCCCGGTACGACCACCACACCCACGCCCCGGACCTGACCGCCGAGGGCGGCACCTCGCCCAGCCGGCCGGGGTACGGGCCGAACACCCGCACCCTGCTCCAGTTCCGGGTGACCGGTGACCCGTCCCCTCCGTACGACCTGGCCCGTCTGCGGGAGCGGCTGCCCCGCGCGTACGCGGCCAGCCAACGCCCGCCGATCGTGCCGCAGCCGGCGTACGACGCGGCCTTCGGCACCAGGACCGCTCGGGAGACCGCGGTCCCCGTGCACGCCACCACGGTCACCTTCCTCCCGGCCGGCGGCGGCGGGCCGGTCATCCTGCCGCTCGCGGTCAAGACCGTGCAGCAGGTCTTCGAACCCGACCACGGACGGCTGGCCGGGCGGCTCGGTGTCGACCACCCGAACGCCGGGCCGCTCTCCCCGACCGCCCTGCCGCTCGGCCCGACGGACCCGGCCACCGAGGTGGTGCACGTCAGCGACCCGGCGCTGCCGGTGGGCGTCCCCGCCGACGGGACGCAGGTGTGGCGCATCCGGGGCGACGGCCGGCAGACCCAGCCGGTCCGGCTGGACGGCTGCGACGTGCAACTGGTCAACCGGGTCGGCTGGGACGGCACGCTGCGCCGGCCGCACCCGAACGAACTGGGGTGGAAGCAGGTGGTCCGGGTCAACCCCCGGGAGGACGTCGTCGTGGCCCTGCGGCCCGTCGCGCCCGCCCTGCCGTTCAAGATCGGCGACAGCGTACGGCTGCTGGACCCGGCGCGGCGGGCCGGCACCGGAACCGGCTCGACGCCGGTCAGCCCGTTCGACGGCCGGCCCGTGCAGGTGGTGAACCAGCTCGTCAACCTGGGCTGGGAATACCGCTGGCACACGCAGCTCGCCGGCTACCGGGACCTGGGCATGAGCCGCCCCCTGGTGCTGCGGGTCGCCCCGAGGGCGCCCACCGGACTGACCGCCACCCCGGCGCCCGGGTCGGCCACCGCCCTGCCGGCGATCGCGCTGGCCTGGACCGGCAACGGCAGCCGCCCGCCGGCCACCAGTCACCTGCTCCAGCGGGCCACCGACGCCACCTTCACCACCGGCCTGACGTCGATCACCGTGGCGGCGAACGCGACCCGGTGGACCGACGCGAGCGTCATCCCGGGCGTCACCTACCACTACCGCATCCGCGCCGAGAACGCGGTCAGCTGCTCCACCTGGTCGAACAGCGTCCCCGCCGCGGTGCACCTCGGCGCGCCGACCGGCCTCGGCGCGGCGGTGCCCCCGGCGGCCCCCCTGCGGGTGGCGCTGCGCTGGGCCAACCGGTCGTTCGCCACCGGCATCGACGTGCAGCGGGCCACCAATCCGACCTTCAGCAGCGGCCCCGGCACCACCGCGATCGGGGTCGGCGACAACCACCTGGACGCCGCCGTCGCACCGGACACGACGTACTACTACCGGGTACGCACGACGTACCTGGGTGCCGCCTCACCGTGGTCGACGGTCGCGCAGGTGACCACGCCGCCCCGACCCGCCGCACCCGCCGCGCTGACGGTCACCTCCAGCGCGTCGGGGCCGGACACCGCGACGGTGATCCTCGGCTGGGCGGCGAGCACGCCGGCCGGGCCGGGCGCCGGCTTCGTGGTGCAACGGGCGCTGGATCCGGCGTTCACCCGCGAGCTGGCCACGTTCACGGTGACCGGACGCGGCTTCACCAACACCGGCCTGGCCCGGGGGGTCACCTACCACTACCGCATCCGGTCGTTCAACGTCGTCGGCACCTCCCCGTTCACGGGCCCGGTCCCGGTGACGACGCCCGGATGACTCCGAGGAGGGGGCGGCGTGCGGTCAGAGCGTGCGCAGGGGTGCGCCGACGGCGCGCAGCTCGGCCAGTGCCGACGAGACGCCGTGCAGCAGGTCGGTCGCCTCGACCAGGCGGTTCGCCGCGGCGTGCTCGGTGCCCGGGCGCGCGTCCTCCGCCACGTAGCCGGCGGCGGCCACCACCAGCCGCTCGTACGCGGCGACGCCGCTCTCCAGCTGCGCGGTCAGCGCCGCGTGCGCCTCGGCCAGCGGCGGTCGGGCGTCGACCGGGGCGAGCCGCAACGCGCGCTCGACGCTGGCCACCCGGGCGGCGAGGTCCCGCAGGGAGCGGTCCGCGGCGGCGGCCTCGGACACGGCCGGCCCGGCCAGGCCGGTGAGCCGGCTGGTCATCCCGGCGAGGGTGAGGGAGGCCCGGTCCAGCCGGGTCCACGGCTCGGCGGCGGACGTGCCCCGCAGGGCCACCCGGGAACGGACACGACGGACCTCGGCGAGCACGCCGGGGCCGACCGGCAGCCGCTCCACGGCGGCGACCAGGCGGGCCCGGGATCGGGCGGCCGCCTCGGCCGGGTCGAGCGCGGGCGGTGCGGGCTGGGCGGCCAGCGCCCGCAGGTCGAGCCAGCGCCACGCGGTGAGCACCAACGCGCCGCCCGCGCCGGCGGCCCAGGCCGCGTCCGGCAACCCCAGCCCGGCGTACGGGGTCAGCACGGCCGCCGCCCCCGCGAGCCCGCCGGACGTGACGCTCCACCGGCGCGCGGACCGGCGCAGCCGGCCCAACCGGCGGAAGTACCGCGTGCGCTCGTCTGCCACCTGTGCCTCCTCGACCCGGCCGCTCAACCGGCGGCGGTGCTGTCTCCGGTGCCCCGGTCCCGGGCCATGCTGGCCCGGATCTCGTCGAGCTTCGCGGCGGCCGCCGGGTCGGCGACCGGAGCGGTCGGCGCCACGGCGGGGCGTTCCTTCGCGCCGCCGAGCTGCTCGCCGGCCATGCTCGACCGGATCTGCTCCAGCCGGGCGGAGCCGGCCGAGTCCAGTGTCGCCTTCTGGATCTCCAGCATCCGGCCTTCGGTGGAGCTGCCGGCCAGCTCGGCACGGCCCATCGCGTTGGCGTAGCGCCGCTCGATGCGGTCGCGCACCTCGTCCAGGCTGGGGGTGTTGCCGGGGGCGGTCAGCGCCGACATCGACTCCAACGAGGCGGCGACGCTCTCCTGCATCCTGGCCTGCTCCAGCTGGCTGAGCAGGCGGGTGCGCTCGGCGAGCTTCTGCTGGAGGATCATCGAGTTGTTCTCGACCGCCTTGCGGGCCTGCGCGGCGGCGCCGAGCGCCTGGTCGTGCAGCGTCTTCAGGTCCTCGGTGGCCTGCTCGGCGGAGACCAGCTGGGTGGCGAGCGTCTGGGCGGACTGCTCGTACCTCCCCGCCTCGGCCTCGTCGCCGCGGGCCCGGGCCTGGTCGGCCAGGACGAGGGCCTGGCGGGCGTTGCCCTGGAGCCGCTCGACCTCGGTCATCTGCCGGGAGAGCTTCATCTCCAGCTGGCGCTGGTTGCCGATCACCGCGGCGGCCTGCTGGACGAGCGCCTGGTGCTGGCGCTGTGCCTCCTCGATGGCCTGCCGGATCTGCACCTTGGGATCGGCATGCTCGTCGATCTTGGCGCCGAACAGCGCCATCAGGTAGTTCCAACCCTTGACGAACGGGTTCGCCATCTCCGCGGTACCCCCTCAGTAGCGTCGCTCCGCCTCGGCCGGCCCGGCTGCCACCGGCCGGCCTCCGGCGCGGCAGTGTCCCCATCGTCCCAGCCGGACGCCACCCGAGCATCCGTACCCGGCGAGCGGGGCGTACGCCGACACCGACTGCGATCAACCCTACGCGGCGTAGGAGACAGCGACCATGCGACGGGAAGCGGATCCGGGATGTCACCGACCCGCTCAGGGTCGGACCGGGGCCCGGAGAGCGGCGGGGCTCAGGCGGCGCAGACCACGTCGCGGTCGCCGGGGCGGACCCGGGTGCTGCGCAGCGTCGCCTTGAGCGGGGAGTCCTGACGGACCTGGACGGAGACGGTGCCGTCGGAGGTGACCTGACGGACGCCCCGGTTGGTGGCCTTGCGTACGGCGGCGGCCACGGGGGTCTTCTCGACCTGCTCGTCGGTGACCGGGACCAGCACGCCCGGCATCTGCTCGGCGAGCGCCACGGTGTCGCTCACCTCGCGGAGAAGCTCGGAGAGGCGGGCGCCGAGGGCGTCGCAGATGGCGGCGAGGAGCTCGCTCGACGGCTCCTTGTGGCCCCGCTCGATCTCGGACAGGTAGCCCAGGCTGACGTTGGCGGCGGAGGAGACCTCGCGCAGCGTGCGGTGCTGCCCCTGCCGGCGTGCCCGCAGCGCGTCACCGATCACCCGGCGTAGCAGGACCATCGCACCTCCCCTGAGGGACACCTCGTCACCACGGCAACCGGTCCGGCACGGTCAACCGCGCCGAACCCCGACCGCCGGAGCCTTCCCGCAACCGTACCCGGTGGCGGCTCGGGCGACATCCCGCCCCGCCTGTCGAATCGGATGACGGGCCCCACGATCGCCCGTCCTCAGGCCGCGCTGCCGGCCGGGGCGGCGTCACGGTCGGCCGCGTGGACCCGCTCGGCGAGCAGCCGCAGCGCCTCGATCACCGCGGCGGAGCGGATGTGGTCCCGCCCGCCGTCCAGGTCGAACCGTCGTACGTCGGTGCCGGAGGGGCCGGCCACCGCCGCGTACACCAGGCCGACCGGCTTGCCGTCCTGCGGTTCCGGGCCGGCCACGCCGGTGGTGGCCAGCCCCCAGTCGGCCCCGCAGCGCCGACGCCCGCCCTCCGCGAGCGCCACGGCGACGTCCGGGTCGACCGGGCCGCGGTCGTCGAGCAGATTCTCCGGTACGCCCGCCAGCTGCGCCTTCAGCTCGGTGGCGTAGACCACCAGCCCGCCCCGGTAGACGCCGCTCACCCCGGCGATCTCCACGATCGAGGCGGCCAGCAGCCCGCCGGTCAGCGACTCGATGGTGGCCAGGGTCTCCCGCCGCTGGACGAGGGCGTGCACGACACCCGCCGCGGGGGATCCCACCGGCCGGGCCCCGTCCGCATCGGTCTCCGCGTCCATGCCGATCCCCTTCCCTCCCCGCCGCTGCTGACACATCCTCGCCGTCAGCGGGTGGGGCGGCGGAGGCGGAGGGCCTGGGCGACGTAGTCGAAGCCGGTGATCACGGTCACGGCCACGGCGGCGGCCATGATCCACGGGCCGACGGCGACCAGGGCGGCGGGCATCGGCCAGAGGTACCAGGTGATGGCGAGGATCTGGAGCGCGGTCTTGATCTTGCCGCCCCGGCTGGCCGCGATGACACCGTGCCGGATCACCCAGAAGCGTAGCGCGGTGATGCCCAGCTCCCGGGCCAGGATGACCCCCGTCACCCACCATGGCAGCTGGTCGTACCAGGACAGCAGCAGCAGCGCGGCCCCGGTGAGCGCCTTGTCGGCGATCGGGTCGGCGACCTTGCCGACCGAGGTGACCAGCCCGAACCGGCGGGCGATCCAACCGTCGACCAGGTCCGTCGCCGACGCCACCGCGAAGATCAGACAGGCGGCGATCCGCCAGCCGGCGTGCGTCATCCCGGAGATGACCACCGAGGCCGCGAAGATCGGCACCAGCACCAGCCGCAGCAGGGTGAGCGCGTTGGCCGCGTTGAGCACGGGCACGCGGGCGACCACCGCCGGCGCCGTGGACTCCGTCGCCCCGGTCACCGCCGCGCCCCGCTCCGGCCGCCGTGGCGCACCTGACCCCTCACCACGTGGCTCCCTCGCTCGATCCGGGCCCGCCGTCACCGTACCGCGCCGGGCGCCGCCGAGATCATCTCATCCGGCACCGCCACCAGGTCCACCCCTTCGGTCGCGGTGACCGTGGCACGGACCAGGTCCCCCGGGCGCAGGGCGGCCAGGTCGACCCCACCCTCGGCCGGGGCGACGAGGGTCGTCGAGCCGTCCACCTCGGGCGCCTGGTGGGCCGCCCGCCCCTCGACCACCCCGTCGTCGACCGAGTCGACCAGCACCTCGACCGTGGAACGGAGTCGCTCCTCGGCCCGCTGCGAGCACAGCTCGTCGGCGAGCGCGCTGAGCTTGTCGTACCGGCGCTTGATGGTGGCGGCGGAGACCTTGCCGGTCAGCCCGGCGGCCTCGGTGCCGTCCTCGTCGCTGTAGTCGAACATGCCGATCGCGTCGAGCCGCGCCTCGGTCAGGAAACGGACCAGTTCCTCCACGTCGGCACGCGTCTCCCCGGGGAAGCCGACGATGAAGTTGCTGCGCGCACCCGCCTCCGGTGCCAGCGCGCGGGCGCTGGCCAGCAGCTCCAGGAACCGGTCGGTGGAGCCGAAACGGCGCATCCGGCGCAGCACCGGCTCACTGGAGTGCTGGAACGACAGGTCGAAGTACGGCGCGACGCCCGGCGTGGAGGCGATCACCTCGACCAGGCCGGGCCGGGTCTCGGCGGGCTGGAGGTAACTCGCGCGCACCCGGACGATGCCGTCGATGGCGGCGAGCTGCGGCAGCAGCTTCTCCAGGGCCCGGGGGTCCCCCAGGTCCTTGCCGTACGAGGTGGAGTTCTCACTGACCAGCACCAGCTCCCGGACGCCGGTCTTGGCGAGCCACTCGGCCTCGGCGAGCAGCTCGTCCGGCGTACGCGAGACGAAGGCGCCGCGGAAGGCGGGGATGGCGCAGAACGCACAGCGTCGGTCGCAGCCGCTGGCGAGCTTGAGCGACGCGACCGGCCCGGTGTCGAGCCGGTGCCGCAGCACCTGCCGCAGGTGGGCTGGCGTGTGCTCGTCGGTCTCGACGGCGGCCCGTGTGGGGGTGCCGTGGCCGGGCAGCGACACCGCGGCGTCCCGGCGCTTGACCGGGGTCAGCGGCAGCAGCTCGCGACGGTCCCGCGGGGTGTGCGCGGCGATCGCCTCGCCGGCGACGACCGCGTCCAGCCGGGCCGCGATGTCCGGGTAGTCGTCGAAGCTCAGCACCGCCTGCGCCTCGGGGAGGCTGTCGGCCAGTTCCCGCCCGTACCGCTCGGCCATGCACCCGGCCGCCACGACCTTCGCCCCGGTGTCGGCGGCGGCGAGCAGCGTCTGGATGGAGTCCTGCTTGGCCTTCTCCACGAAGCCGCAGGTGTTGACGACCACCACGTCGGCGCCCTCGCCGTCGGTGGTGACCTGCCAGCCGTCGGCGTGCAGCCGGGCGGCCAGCTCCTCCGAGTCGACCTCGTTGCGGGCACAGCCCAGGGTCAGCAGGGCGACACGGCGGCCGTCAGAGGCAGGGGAGGTGGCAGACACCATCCGAGGGTACCGGGCGTGCCGTCGTGCCCCGGCGACGGCGGGCCGCGGACATCGGCCGGCTCACATCCCGCCCCCGCCCGCGCCGGCCCCGGTGGCGACGGTCAGAGCGCCGCGGCGCCCACCCGGACCAGCCGGTCGAGCAGGAAGACCTCCGTACCGGCCAGGCCCGTGGAGCAGAAGACCGACACCTGGTCCGCGCCGGTCCTCCCCGGGACCGCCCCGGCGAGGACCGCGCCCAGGTCGCGCAGCCGTCCGGCGTACGGCTCGACGGCGGCGAGCATCGGCGGGGCGTACGCGGCGGCCTGGGCCGGCGAGTCGGTGACCAGCAGGTCCGCACGGTCCAGCAGGTCGGTGCCGAACTCGTGGCGGTCGGTCTGCTTGAAGCCGATGGCGTTGACATGGGTGCCCGGGGCCAGGTCGGCCGCGTCGAGCACCGGCGTGACGCTGGTCGTGGCGAGGACCACGATGTCGGCACCGGCGACCGCCTCGCGGGCGGAGCCCACCGGTTCGGCCGGTACGCCCAGCTCGGCGCGGACCCGCTCGGCGAACGCCGCCCGTCGGGCAGCAGAGCGGCTCTGCACCCTGATCTGTCGCAGTGGGCGCACCGCGGCGGCCGCCCAGACCTGGGTCCACGCCTGCCGGCCGGAGCCGATCACGGCGAGGGTGGTCGCGTCGGGTCGGGCGAGGGCGTCGACCGCCACCCCGCCCAGTCCCCCGGTCCGCCGGGAGCCGAGCTCCTCGCCGACCGCGACCGCCCGTACCGCCCCGGTCCGCGCGTCGTGCAGCACCACCAGCTGCTCCGACTCCGGCAGGCCGAAGGTGTCGTACGAGCGGAAGCCGTACCACTCGCCGCTGAGGTGACCGGCGGTCAGCACCATCCGCCCGCCGTCCAACGGGGCGGACGCCCGGGGCGGGGCGACAAGCCGCCCGTCGTACGCGGCGAGCAGCGCCTCCCGCATCGCGGCCACGGTGGTGGCGGCGTCGAGGACGTCGGTGACCTCCCGGTCGGTGACAAGCATGGTCATCGGCCAAGCATGCAACCTGAAGTTGACGTCAACTCAACCTGTGGTGGGCGGGATCACCGTCCACCCACCGGGCCCGGTGCTAGCGTCGGCGGCAGCGGCTCCGGCCGCCCGGACGAGCGGTGGGCGTACCCGGTACGACAAGACGCCCCGAGACCAGAAACCGTCGTCCCGGCCCGCGTCCGGGACCGTCTCCCGCGAGGTGCCGTCGTGGCCTGGATCGTGCTCGTGATCTCCGGACTCCTCGAGACCGCCTGGGCGATCTCCCTGGACCGCAGCTCCGGCTTCAGCCGGCCGCTGCCGACGGTCGTCTTCGTGGTCACCCTGATCCTCAGCATGATCGGTCTGGCGTACGCGCTGCGCGAGATCCCGGTCGGCACCGGCTACGTCGTGTGGGTCGGCATCGGCGCGGTGGGCACCGCCCTGGTCGGCATGCTGGCGCTCAACGAGTCGGCCAGTCTCCCCCGCATCGTCTGCCTGCTGCTGGTGGTGGCCGGCGTCGTCGGCCTCAAGATCTACCACTGAGCCGCACCGCACGCGGAGATCGCGCTCGATCCCGCATGCAGTGGCATCCGGGCGCGTCCGAGGCCACTACATCGTGGATCCAGCGCGATCATGACCGGACGGCCGCGTGCCGTGGGTGAGGCGTGACGAACAGCCACAGTGGGTAGAGATCCGGTGGCACCCCAGGCTCTCACCACCGGAGGCAGTCATGGCCAACATGCACAGCAGCGCCCGTCCCCGTACCAACGCCGCCCGCATCTGCACGATCGTGAGTTTCGTCTTCGCGGTCCTCGCGCTGCTGCTCAACCCGATCATCTTCGGCCTCGTCGGCCTGGTGCTAGGCATCGTCGGCGCGGTCCTCGGCGACAAGCCGCTCGGCTGGTACGCGGCGATCGCCAACGTGGTCGCCATCGTGATCAACCTGGTGGTCCTGGCGGCCATCCTCAACTGACCGTCGCCGCCTCCACGCCAACGGGCCCGCCGGTGAACCGGCGGGCCCGCGGCGTGTCGGCGGCCCGCGGCGTGTCGGCAGCGGAAGGACCGGCGTGCCGGGCAGCGCCCGTCAGTCGTCGGCGCCGCGCAGACCGACCAGGACCTCCTCCAGCTCGTCCGGCTTCACCAGCACGTCGCGCGCCTTGGAGCCCTCGGACGGGCCGACCACGCCCCGGGTCTCCATGAGGTCCATGAGGCGGCCCGCCTTGGCGAAGCCGACCCGCAGCTTGCGCTGGAGCATCGACGTCGAGCCGAACTGCGAGGTGACCACCAGCTCGACCGCCTGCACCAGCAGGTCCAGGTCGTCACCGATGTCCTCGTCGATCTTCTTCTTGTTGTCCTGCGCGGGGGCGAGCACGTCCGGACGGAACTCCGGCTCCCGCTGGTCCTTGCAGAACTTCACCACGTCGGCGATCTCGCGCTCCGTCACCCAGGCGCCCTGGATGCGGACCGGCTTGGACGCGCCCATCGGCAGGAAGAGGCCGTCACCACGGCCGAGCAGCTTCTCGGCGCCCGGCTGGTCGAGGATGACCCGCGAGTCGGCCAGCGACGAGGTGGCGAACGCGAGCCGGGACGGCACGTTGGCCTTGATGAGGCCGGTGACCACGTCGACCGAGGGCCGCTGGGTGGCGAGCACCAGGTGGATGCCGGCGGCCCGGGCGAGCTGGGTGATCCGGACGACCGAGTCCTCCACGTCGCGCGGCGCGACCATCATCAGGTCGGCCAGCTCGTCCACGATCACCAGCAGGTACGGGTACGGGCGCATCTCCCGCTCGCTGCCCGGCGGGGCCTTGATCTCGCCGTTGCGCACCTTGCGGTTGAAGTCGTCGATGTGCCGGACCCCGTTGGCCGCGAGGTCGTCGTACCGCATGTCCATCTCGCGGACGACCCACTCCAGCGAGTCGGCGGCCTTCTTGGCGTTGGTCACGATCGGGGTGACCAGGTGCGGGATGCCCTCGTAGCCGGTCATCTCGACCCGCTTCGGGTCGATCAGCAGCAGCCGCACCTCGTCCGGCGTGGCCCGGGTCAGGATCGACACCAGCAGGGTATTGAGGCAGCTCGATTTCCCGGCTCCGGTGGCGCCGGCGATCAGGATGTGCGGCATCTTCGCGAGGTTGGCCACCACGTAGCCACCCTCGATGTCCTTGCCCAGTGCCACCACCATCGGGTGGTGGTCGCTGGTCGCCGCCCGGGACCGCAGGACGTCGCCGAGGGCGACGTTCTCCGGGTCGGTGTTGGGAATCTCCACGCCGACCGCGCTCTTGCCCGGGATCGGGCTCAGGATGCGGACGTCGGGAGACTTCACCGCGTACGCGATGTTGCGGGACAACTGGGTGATCCGCTCGACCTTGACGCCCGGCCCCAGCTCGACCTCGTACCGGGTCACGGTGGGTCCCCGGGTGAAGCCGGTGACGGCGGCGTCCACGTCGAACTGGTCGAAGACGCCGGTCAGCGCGGCGATCACCTCGTCGTTGGCCTTGCTCCGGGTCTTCGGGGCCGCGCCGCCGCCGAGCAGGTTCGCCGGAGGCAGCGTGTAGTCGCCGGCCAGGCCGGTCAGGGCCAACTGCTCGGCGCGGGTGGGCGGCGCCGAGTGCTCCGGCGGCTCGGCCGGCCGGCGGCTCGCCGGCACCTTGGCCGGCGCCTTGCGGGGCAGCACGATGGTGTCCTGGAGGTCCACGCCCTCCACGTCGTCGAAGTCGTCCGGGTCCAGCGGCGGCGGCACGCGCTTCGCCGGCTTCCGGCGCGCGGGCTTCGCGGGTTCCTCGTCGGTCTCGTCCTCGCCGACGGACGGGGCGCCGACCACGGCACCGGCCAGCAGGCCGAGCCGCTCGGGAATCTTGTTGATCGGCGTCGCGGTGACGACGAGCAGGCCGAAGACGAGCAGCAGGATCAGCAGCGGCACCGCCACCCAGGCGGTGACCGCCCGTTCCAGCAGGCTGCCGACGCCCGCGCCGACCAGGCCACCGGCGAAGTCGCGCTGGACGTCGTCCACCGGGGCCTGCCCGATGTGCAGCATCGCGGCGGTGGCCACCAGCATCGATCCCCAGCCGACCAGCCCGCGTCCCCGGTGTTCCGGGTCGGCCGGCTGCCGCATCAGCCGCCACGCGCCGATCATCAGCAGGACCGGCACCACGATGGCGATCGCGCCCAGGAACAGCCGCACGGTGTCGGCGAGCCGTGCCCCCATCGGCCCGGCGGCGGAGAACCAGATGCCCGCCGCGCTGAGCAGCGCGAGCCCGAAGACGAGGAGGCCGGCGCCGTCGCGGCGGTGCTCGGGGTCGAGGTCACGGGCGGAGGCGGCCTGCCGACCGGCGGCGCGGACGGCCCAGCCCACCCCGTGCGCCAGGCCCATCCACAGGGCACCGACGGCCCGTCCGACGTAGACCGCCGGCCCCGGCCGGGCGGCGGTCGTCCGGCGCCGGGCCGACGCACGGGTCTTCTTCGCCGGCTGGCGGGCACGACTGTTCGTGCCGCGCGGCGACGCGCCGCGCCGCCGGCTCGCCTGAGAGGTACGGCCCGCCATAGCATCAACTTAACGGCGGGACCCGGCAGATCGCCGCTTTTCCGGGTCGTGTCCGCGCGTCGCCGCGTGGATCCGCCGTCCGTCGTGATATTCGCCGCAGAAGGGATGCCCCCATGGCGTCGCCGGGTACCGGGGACGGTCGGGCCGACCCCCTGGCCGGGCACCCGGACGAGTTGCGGCCCCTGAGCGACGCTCTCGTCGCCGCGGTGCTGGCCTCCCGGGGGTATTCGGTGCAGACCGACCCGGCCGGCGACCTGGTCGGCCGCTGGGCCGACAGTCTGATCTGGTTCCTGCGTCCGGGCACCGCCGGCGAGCTACTCCAGGTCCGCACGGTGGCCGCACCGTCGTTCGGAATCGAGTACGTCCCCGCGCTGCACGCCTTCTGCAACGCCTGGAACCACGACCACCTGTGGCCGAAGGCGTTCGTGCACGTCGAGGACGACGGGCGGGCACGGGTCTGCGGAGAGGTCATCACCGACCTGGAGCACGGGGTGACGCCGCACCAGCTCGACCGCCTCCTCCACTGTGGCATCGTCACCGGCTGTCAGCTCGCCGCCGAGGTCGCCGGGCTGCCGGGCGGGGTGGTGACGTGAGCGGGGACCTCGCCGGCCGGGGGCTGGACCCGTTCGGATGGCAGGGCCGGCTGCCCGGACGGCGCCGTACCGGCGACGACGTCCGCGCCCCGGTCGACGCGCTCACCGACGCCCGGGACTCCCCCGACGGCGAGGCGCGCAGCGCGGAGCTGGAACGGATCGCCGCGCACGCCGACGCGACCGGGGACGACCGGTCGGCCGTGGCGGCCCGGTTCGCGCTGATCGAGGCGTACCTGCTGCACGGCGAACGGTGGCGGCTGGTCGAGCTGGTCCGCCGGTGCGGGGCCGCGCTCGACCGCCGGCCCGACCTGCTACCCGAGGCCGACCGGCGGCTGTTCCCGCGCTACCAGCGGTACGCGGTGGAGGCGCTGCTCGGCACGCCACGGGTGGGTCTGGACCAGGCCCGCGCGCTGCTGGACGACCTGGCCGAGCGGTCCGGCGCGGGTTCGCCCGACGGGGATGGGCCGGCGGCGGGCGACGGCCCGGCAGCCGGGGGCGGCGACGACACGGGCCACGCCGAGGCGGTCGCCGAGTTGCGCTGCCGGTTCGCCGACCACCTCGGCGACGAGCCGGCCGCCCGGCGGTGGTACGCCCACTGGGCGGCAGCCGAACCGGGCCCGGCCGGCGGCTGCCCCGGCTGCGCCCCGGTGCGTCGGGCGGACCTGCTCGCCGGGTGGGGCGACTGGCGGGCCGCGCTGGACGAGCTGCACAAGGTGCTCGACGGCCGGGCGGACTGCACCGACCAGCCGGAACGCGCCCTCGCCGCCGCTCTGCTGCCATGGCTGCGCGCGGGTGAGCCGGAACGGGCCGCCGCGGCGCACGTGCGGGCGTACCGGCGGCACCGGCGGGAGCCGTCCGCCTTCGGCGCTCTCGCCGCGCACCTGCGGTGGTGCGCGCTGGCCGGGCACCCCGGGCGGGGCCTGGACATCCTCGCCGAGCAGTTGCCCCGGCTGGACGGGCCGACCGACGACCTGGCCGCGATGGAGTTCGCCGCCGCCGGGGCGCTGGTCTGCGCGGTGGCCGGCGAGGTGGGACTCGGCGGGCGTCGGGTGCCCCGTCCGGCGTACGGGGACCGGCCGGCCGCCGAGGTCGACGTCGCCACGCTGGGCGCGACACTGCTGGACCTGGCCACCGGGCTGGCCGGCAGCTTCGACGCCCGCAACGGCACCGGCCACCAGTCCGGGCGGATCGCCGCCTGGCTCACCGAGCGGGCCCTCGCCGCGCCGGTCCCGCTGCCACCGGAGGAGGACCCGGCCGACGTGGAGCACGCCCACGACGGGCCGGACGACGCACCGGCGGACGACGACCTGGCACCGCTCACCCTCGGGCTGATCACCGCCGCACTGGACCGGCGCGGGGACCACTACGCGGTGGACGCGGCGGGCACCGTGGTCGGCCGGTGGGGTGCGGCGCTGATCCAGTTCCGTACCGCCGGGGAGCATGGCGAGGTCCTCCAGGCGCGGTGCGTCGCGAGCCGCCGGCTCCCGACCGTCCGGCTGACCGAGGCGTACGCCTTCTGCAACGCGTGGAACCACGACCGGCTGCTGCCGAAGGCGTACGTGCACGACCTGGGGGCTCAGCTGGTGCTGGCCGGCGACGTCAGCACCGACCTGGGGCACGGGGTGGCCCCGGCGCAGCTCACCGTGCTGATCGACGCGGCGGTCCGGACCGGGGTCGCGTACGCCGACGCGGTGGCCGCCCTGCCCTGACCCACGGCGGTGAGGTCCGGAAGTCGCTCGACCGGCCGCCCGACCGGCTGGTGGACTACCCGCATGACAACCTCCACCCGCGACCGTGCCCTGCTCCTCCACGACCTGCACCGCCCCGGCTCCCCGCTCGTGCTCCCCAACGCGTGGGACGTGGCCACCGCCCGGATCGTCGCCGCCTGCGGTGCGGCGGCGGTCGCCACCACCAGTGCCGGGGTCGCGTGGAGCCTGGGCCGGCCCGACGGCGACGTGCTGGACCGGGAGTCGGCGGTGGCGGCCGTGGCCCGGATCGCCGCCGCGGTCACCGTCCCGGTCACCGCCGACATCGAGAGCGGGTTCGGGGCCGATCCGGCCGGCGTCGCCGAGACGGTGGCCGGGGTGCTCGCCGCCGGGGCGGTCGGCGTCAACATCGAGGACGCCCGTCCGGACGGGGCGGATCCCCTGCGGACCGTCGACGACCAGTGCGCGCGGCTGCGGGCGGCCCGGGCGGCGGCGGACGCGGCCGGGGTTCGGCTGTTCGTCAACGCCCGCGTCGACATCTACCTGCGCGCGGTCGGCGCCGCAGAGGACCGGCTGGCCCAGACGCTGCGCCGGGCTGCGGCGTACCGGGCCGCGGGCGCGGACGGGATCTTCGTGCCGGGTGTCGCGGACCCGGCGACCATCGGTGCGCTGGTGGCCGGCATCGACGCGCCGGTCAACGTGCTCGCCGGCCCCGGTTCACCCCCGGTCGGCGTCCTGGCCGAGCTGGGAGTGGCCCGGGTCAGCCTCGGCGCGAACCTGGCCGAGGCCGCGTACGGCCTGGTGCGGCGAGCCGCGACGGAGGCCCTCACACGGGGCTCGTACGACGCGCTGTCGGATCCCCTGCCCTACGGTGAGCTGAACGCGCTGTCGGCCTGAGCCGCGGACGCCGGCGGGCCCGGTCCTGCGGGACCCGCCAGCGTCCGACGCGGCTACGGCGTGCCCTGGTTACCGGTGGTGACCAGGGTGAGGCCGTTGACCTCCAGGATCTCGGCGAGCGGCTGGAAGAAGGTGACACCGCCCCGGGTGCAGTCCCCGGAGCCGCCGGAGGTGACGCCCTGCGCCTGGTCCCCGGAGATCCACGAGCCGCCGGAGTCGCCGGGCTCCGCGCAGACGTTGGTCCTGACCAGGCCGGTGACGGTTCCCTCGGGGTAGCGCACCGTCGCGTTGCGGGCCTGCACGGTCCCGCAGCGGGCGCCGGTGGTGGAGCCGGAACGGCAGATCGAGGCGCCCACCGGCACCTCCTGCCCGCCGGCCACCGGCACCGTCCCGCCGTTGAAGTCGTTCACCACCGGCTGCGGCGTCCAGGCGTTGTTGGTCTCGACGAACGCCCAGTCGTCGCCGGGGAACGAGGAGGCGCGGAAGACACCCTGGCCGACGCCGTTAGCCCCGGCCGTCCGGGAACCCTCCTGGCCGCAGTGACCGGCGGTGACGAAACCGCCGACCACCGAGAAGCCGACCGAGCAGCGGCCCGAGCCGTCGATCGTGAACGGGTCACCGCCCCGGACGTCGAACAGCAGCCGCGGCGACTCCGCCGTGGCGTCCACCCGCACCGCCTGCCGGGGCACGCCGGTCCGGTCGACCAGCCGCCACGCGGCGTCCTGGGCGCCCGGCTGGGCGAGCACCACGAGGGAGTTGTCGGCGACGTCGACGTACCAACCGGCCACCGCGTCGGACGCCGACGCACCGGCCCGGTCCAGTCGGGTCTTCCACGCGTCGAGCTGGCCGACACCCCGCTGGACCACCTTCGGCACCGCGCCGGCGGCACGGACCCGCTCCGCGTCGGCCCGGTCGGCGACCGCGACGTTGAGCGTCGTGCCGTCCGCGCCGAGCCAGCTGCCGCCGTAGTCGGCGCCCAGCTCCGTCCGCAGGTCGGCGACCACCCCGGTCGCCCACCGCTCGGTCTTCAGCCGCGCCGCCGCCTGCCCGCCGCTGAGCGAGAGGTCGCGGCGCATCGCGTCGACCACCTCCGGCGCGACGCCCCCGGGCGCCGGCTGCGCCGACCCGCCCGGCGGGGTCGTGCCCTCACCGGCGAACGACGGCAGGGTCACCGCCGCCGCGGCTCCCACCGTCACGACCATCACGCCGATGGCTGTCATCCGTCTGCGGTCCATCCGCCACGCTCCTCCCGGCCGGCGCGGTCACGCCTGCCGGTCGGGAGTACGGACACGACGCCCGGAAGGTTGAATCGACCCTCGACGATCGCACGACACCGGCCCGCCTCCCGAGGAGAGGCGGGCCGGTGGACGAGCGGAGGTCAGACCTCCACGACGGTCGGGACGATCATGGGCCGACGCCGGTACGCGTCGTTGACCCACCGCCCCACCGTGCGCCGGACGATCTGCTGGAGCTGGTGCGGGTCGGTGATGCCGTCCGCGGCGGCCCGGTTCAGCGCCTCGGTGACCAGCGGGATCACCGGGCTGAACGCCTCCGGGTCCTCGGAGAAGCCCTTCGCCGACAGGGTCGGACCGCCCACCACCTTGCCGGTGACCGAGTCCACCACCACGGTGGTGGCGATGAAGCCACCGTCGCCGAGGATCCGCCGCTCGGTGAGCAGCGACTCGCTCACGTCACCGACGGCGAGGCCGTCCACGTAGACGTACCGGCTCTTCACGTGGCCGACCAGGCTGGCCCGGCCCTCGACGAGGTCGACCACGTCGCCGTCCTCGCAGAGCACCACCCGGTCCGGCGCGACACCGGACTCGATGCCGAGCCGGGCGTGCGCCCGCAGGTGCCGCCACTCGCCGTGCACCGGCATGAGGTTGCTCGGGCGGACCACGTTGAGCAGGTAGAGCAGCTCGCCGGCCGGGGCGTGCCCGGACACGTGGACCTTGGCGACGTCCTTGTGCACGACGACCGCGCCGGCCCGGGCCAACCGGTTGATCACCCGGTAGACGGAGGTCTCGTTCCCCGGCACCAGCGAGGACGCCAGCACCACGGTGTCGCCCGGCGCGATGGTGATGTGCCGGTGGTCCCCGCTGGCCATCCGGCCGAGGGCGCTCATCGGCTCACCCTGCGAGCCGGTGGACATCAGCACGATCTGCTCGGGCGGGAGGTTGGTGGCCTCCTCGATGCCGATGACCAGCCCGGCCGGGATGTTGAGCAGGCCCAGGTCCCGCGCGATGCCCATGTTGCGGACCATCGACCGGCCGATCAGGGCCACCTTGCGGCCGTGCTCGGCCGCGGAGTCGAAGACCTGCTGCACCCGGTGCACGTGCGAGGCGAACGAGGCGACGATGATCCGCCCCTTGGCCTTCGCGAAGATCGAGTCGAGCACGGGCCCGATCTCCCGCTCCGGGGTGACGAAGCCGGGGATCTCCGCGTTGGTGGAGTCCGACAGCAGCAGGTCCACGCCCTCGGCGCCGAGCCGGGCGAACCCGGCCAGGTCGGTGATCCGCCCGTCCAGCGGGAGCTGGTCCATCTTGAAGTCGCCGGTGTGCAGCACCAGGCCGGCCGGCGTACGGATGGCCACCGCCAGGGCGTCCGGGATCGAGTGGTTGACCGCGAAGAACTCGCACTCGAACGGCCCGAGCCGCTCCCGACCCCCCTCCCGCACGGTCAGCGTGTACGGCTGGATCCGCCGCTCGGCGAGCTTCGCCTCGACCAGGGCCAGGGTGAACTGCGAGCCGACCAGCGGAATGTCCGGCTTGTGGGCGAGCAGGTACGGCACCGCGCCGATGTGGTCCTCGTGACCGTGGGTGAGCACGATCGCCTGGACGTCGCCGAGCCGGTCCAGGATCGGGGCGAAGTCCGGCAGGATCAGGTCGACGCCGGGCTGCTCGACGTCCGGGAAGAGCACCCCGCAGTCGACGATGAGCAGCTTGCCGTCGTACTCGAAGACGGTCATGTTCCGACCGATGGCGCCGAGCCCTCCGAGCGGGATGATCCGCAGCCCACCCTCCGGCAGCGGCGGGGGCATGTCCGCCTCGATGTGCGCCTCGGTCACGCGTCCACCTCATTCTGCGACGCCGTTACCCGGCGTCCGTCGTGTCGTTCCATCATCAGGGCAGTTCCAGACCCGCTGCCGCGCAGTCGGCGCGGAGCTGGGTCATTTCGTCGTCGGTGGCGTCCACCATCGGCGGGCGCACCGGACCGGCCGGCAGCCCGCGGGCCGCCAGGCCCGCCTTCACCAGGATCACGCCCTGCGTCCGGAAGATCCCGGTGAACAGGGGCAGCAGCCGCCGGTGCAGGCTGAGCGCGGTCGCGGTGTCCCCCGCGTCGTACGCCTCGATCATCCGCTTCGTGAGCGCGCCGGTGAAGTGGGTCGACGTGCCGACCACGCCCACCGAACCGACGGCCAGCGCCGGCAGGGTCAGCGAGTCCTCGCCGCTGTAGAAGGCGAGGTCGGTGCGGCTGGTCACCCAACTGGTGGCGGTCAGGTCGCCCTTGGCGTCCTTCACCGCCACGATCCGCTCGTGCCCGGCCAGCCGGACCAGCGTCTCGGTGTCGATCGGCACACCCGCGCGGTGCGGGATGTCGTAGAGCATCATCGGCAGGCCGCTGGCGTCGGCGACGGCGGTGAAGTGGCGCAGCAGGCCGCTCTGCGGCGGCTTGTTGTAGTACGGCGTCACCACGAGCAGCCCGTGCGCGCCGGCCTTCTCCGCCCCGGCGGCCAGCTCGATGGTGTGCCGGGTGTCGTTGGTGCCCACCCCGGCCACCACCTGCGCCCGGTCGCCCACGGCCTCCACGACGGCCCGGATCAGGCGCTCCTTCTCCGCGTCGGTGGTGGTCGGCGACTCGCCGGTGGTGCCGTTGACCACCAGCGCGTCGTTGCCCTGCTCGTCGACCAGGTACGTCGCCAGCCGCGCGGCGCCGTCGAGGTCGAGCGAGCCGTCGGCGGTGAACGGGGTCACCATTGCCGTCAGCAGCCGCCCGAAGGGGCGGGACACCGCCCGGGCGGGAGTGTCAGGGTGGTCGTGCGTCATGCCACCAACCTAGCGGACGACCAGCGGCCCCCTGGCGGGGAAGGGCTCAGGACTGCTCGGCGTGCGGGCTCGCCGCCACCTCGGTGCCGTCCGGCAGGGTCGAGACCACGAAGTCGGCGAAGACGTTCGGCGCGACCCGCTTGAGCTGGCGCAGGCACTCCACGGCCAGCTCGCGGATCTCCACGTCGGCGTGCTCGGTGGCGCGCATGGCGATGAAGTGCCGCCAGGCGCGGTAGTTGCCGGTGACCACGATCCGGGTCTCAGTGGCGTTGGGGAGCACGGCGCGCGCCGCCTGCCGCGCCTGCTTACGGCGCAGCGTCGGATTGGGCTCGTCGGCGAAGCGCTGCTCCAGGCCCTCCAGCAGCTCGGTGTACGCCCGCACGCTGGCCTCGGCGGCCTCGACGAACTTCTTGTGCAGCTCCGGGTCCTCGGCGATCACGGTCGGCTCGACCATGGCGGCGTCCCGCTCGGGCACGTACCGCTGGGACAGCTGCGAGTACGAGAAGTGCCGGTGCCGGATCAGCTCGTGGGTGAACGACCGGGACACCCCGGTGAAGTAGAAGCTCACCGAGCCGTGCTCCAGCACGCTGAGGTGGCCGACCTCCAGGATGTGCGCGAGGTAGCCGGCGTTGGTGGCGGTGGCCGGGTTCGGCTTCTTCCAGCTCTGGTAGCAGGCCCGGCCGGCGAACTCGGCGAGGGCCTGGCCGCCCTCGGCGTCGGTCGACCACGGCACGTCGTCCGGCGCCTCGAACTGGGTCCACGCGACGAGCTTCACCTGGGGCTGCACCATGTCCGGCATGCCTCGGACTGTAGTGGCGGGCACCCGCGCGACCCAAGCCAGGCTCGCCGGCTGCAACGTCCATCACGGGCCCGACGCGACGAGACGTCAGACGTAGAGCGAGGTGAACGGGGCCCAGGGCAGGTTGCGCAGCACCGAGAAGGCGAACCACACGGCCAGGAAACCGCCGAGCACCTTCGGGCTGAGCCGCAGCTCGGGAAGGCGCCAGCCGAAGGCCTGCTTTCCGGCCCATGCCACGAACAGGTAGGCCAGGAACGGCGCGGTGAAGACGAACAGGAAGTGGTGCCGTGCGGCAGCCGGCAGGTCGGCGTGCAGCAGGTACCACAACGCGCGGGTGCCGCCGCAGCCCGGGCAGTCCAGCCCCGTGGTCAGCTTGAGCAGGCAGGTCGGTGCGGCGTCCGGCGCGGACCGGGTCGGATCGCTGACCAGCGTGTACGCGATGCCGAGACCGACGCAGCCGACGGCGGCCAGGGGCACCGCCCAGCGGGGTGCCCGGTCGTAGAGCCGGACCACGAAGCGGGTCAGCCGGTCCTGCTCGGGCGCCGGATACTGGTAGGCCGTCGGCACCGGGCCCGCCGGCCAACCGGCCGGAGCACCGGGGTCGGCCGCGTCGGCGGACGAGGGCGGCTGGAGGGCCGGTCGGTCAACGCGCGTCACACCGCTCACCGTACACCGGAGACACCAGCCAGGGCGGCGGCCAGCGGCGCGGCCAGGTCGCCGGCGGCGGGCGGTGCCACGGCGTCCAGGCCGAGCCAGCCGGCGAGCCGGTGCAGCTCGGCGGCGAGCGCCACGGCGGTCTCGCCGGGGTCGACGCCGGGCTCGACCCAGGCCGCCGGTACGAGCAGCACACCCGCCCGGCGGTCGGCCTTGAGGTCCACCCGCGCGGTGAACCGCTCCCCCTGGAGGAACGGCAGCACGTAGTAGCCGTACACGCGCTGCGGCGCGGGCACGTAGATCTCGATCCGGTAGCTGAAGCCGAAGAGCCGCTCGGTGCGCGCCCGCTCCCAGACCAGCGGGTCGAAGGGGCTGACCAGGGTGGCGGCCCGCACCCACCGGGGCAGCCGCGCACCGGCGTGCAGCCAGGCCGGTTGCCGCCAGCCCTGCACGGTGACCGGCAGCAGCTCCCCGGCCTCGGCCAGCTCGGCGATCGCCGCCCGCGCCCCGGCCACCGGCAGCCGGAAATAGTCCCGCAGCTCGGGCTCCGCCGCCACCCCGAGCGAGCGGGCGGCCACGGCGACCAGCGTGCGGTACGCCTCGGCGTCGCTCGGCGTCGGCGCGTCCAGCACCGCGGCGGGCAGCACCCGCTCGGGCAGGTCGTAGCGGCGGGCGAAGGAGCTGGTGCGCTCGGCGGCGCTCACCTCGCCGGCCCAGAACAGGAACTCCAGGGCCTGCTTGACCGCCGACCAGTTCCAGCCCCAGTGGCCGGTTTCCCGTGGGGCGTCGTGCTCGATCTCGGCGGCGGTCAGCGGGCCCCGGGCGGCCACCTCGTCGCGGACCCAGGCGACCAGGCCGGGCTGCTCCCGGGCGATCCGCCGCATGTTGCCCCAGGCCTCGTCGTGGGCCCTGGCCATCCGCCAGCGCAGCGCCGCGTGCAGGTCGACCGGCACCAGCGACGCCTCGTGCCCCCAGTACTCGAAGAGCTCGCGGGGCCGCCGGTAGGCCGCGGTGTCCAGCAGGCCGGTCGGGTAGGGACCCAGCCGGCTGTACAGCGGCAGGTAGTGCGCGCGTTGCAGCACGTTGACCGAGTCCATCTGGATCAACCCGACCCGGTCGAGCACCCGGCGGAGGTGCCGGCGGGTGGGCACGCCGCCGGGCGGCGGGTCGGTGAAGCCCTGGGCGGCCAGCGCGATCCGCCGGGCCTGGGCGAGCGAGAGCGATTCCGGTACGGCCATCGCCCGGCACCCTATTTCAGGCGTACGACACCGGAGCGGCAACTGGACCGATCCCCCGACGAGGCATAGAACAGACACATGCTCACGATCCGCCGCGAGGAGCCCGAGGACGCGGAGGCGGTCGCGCGGGTGCACATCCACGGCTGGCAGGCCGGCTACGCGGGGATCATGCCCGACGAGGTGCTGCGCCGGCTCAACGTGGTCGCCTGGGCGCAGCGCCGCCGCGACCTCGGTACCGCCGACCCGGAGCACCCGTTCACCACGCTGCTCGTCGAGCACCACGGCACCGTCGTCGGCTTCACGACGTTCGGGCCGTACCGCAACAACCAGGACCGGAGCGACCTCGACCCGACGTACGGCGAGGTGGTCGCGATGTACGTCGAGCCGGCGCACTGGGGCGACGGCACGGCGCGCACGCTGCTCGCCGTCGCCGAGGACGGGCTGGCCGGCCGGGGCCTGCACGAGTACCGGCTGTGGGTGCTGGCGGACAACGGACGGGCCCGCCGCTTCTACGAGCGGGCCGGCCTGTCAGCGGACGGCGTCCGGTCGACCTACCCCGTGCCGCTCTCCGGCGGGCGTCCCCCGGTCGACCTCGCCGAGCTGCGGTACACCGGACGGATCGCGCGCTGACCCCGCGGTCGTCGAGTCGTGGCGCAGCGGCAGGAACGCCAGCACGGCGAGGCTGATCCACACGTAGGTGTTGCTGCCGAGGAACCCGTCCAACCCGGTGAAGTCCTTCTCCCAGGCCCAGACGATCCGGCTGATCAGGAGCGCGTACGCGACGACCGCGGCGGCCAGCAGGGCCCGGCGGCGGCGTCCGCCGGCGGGCGCCGCCGTCGCGTTGTCCACCAGCAGGATCAGCGCGGGCAGCAGCCAGACCAGGTGGTGCACCCAGGTCACGGGGCTGACCAGGCACATCACCGCACCGGTCAGCGCCAGCCCGGCCGCCTCGTCACCGGCCGCGGCGGCCCGCCGGGACCGCCACACCCACAGGGCGAGGGTGGCCACCACCAGCACGAGCCAGACCAGCGTGCTGGGCTCCTGGGGGTTGAGCCGGGCCACCACCCCCTGCAATGACTGGTTGGAGACGAAGGCCAGCTCACCCACCCGGCTGGTGTTCCACAGCGCCTCGGTCCAGAACTCGCGGGACGCGTCCGGGAAGAGGGCGGCGGCCAGCAGGGTGGCACCGGTCGCGGCACCCATCGCGGTGAACGCGGCCCGCCACCGGCGGGTGACCAGGAGGTAGACGATGAAGATGCCGGGGGTCAGCTTGATCGCGGTGGCCAGGCCGATGCCCACCCCGGCCCACCGGCTGCCGCGCGGGAGCAGCCGCAACAGGTCGACCGCCACCAGGAACAGCAGCAGCATGTTGACCTGGCCGAAGTTCACCGTCTCGCGCATCGGCTCGTACGCGGCGGCGAGGCAGAGCGCCACGGCGAGGGCGTACCAGCGGGTCCAGCCGGCCCGGCGCGAGATCGGGTCGATCATCCAGTGGAACACCAGGGCGGTGACCACCACGGTCGCGCTCACGCTCACCGCGATCGCCGCCGTCCACGGCAGGTACGCCATCGGCAGCATGGCCAGGGCCGCGAAGGGCGGGTAGGTGAAGCCGTACTGGGTGAACGGGCGCAGGTAGTCGTAGATCTCGCCGCCGTCGTGCACCCACCAGGTCAGCGCGCCGTAGTAGACCTGCATGTCGAAGAAGCCGTGCCGCACCGCCGCCACGGACAGGAAGAGCGCGACCGCGACCGCGAGACCGACCACGCTGGCGACCTGCCCGGCCGTCCGTGCGGCACCCTGCATCACCGTCGCCTCCCTCGCCCTGCGTAGGCTTCCGTGCCATGGCTCTCGGGTACGTCCGCCCGGCGCGTCCGGAAGACGCCGGCGAGATCGCACGCATCCAGCTCGCGACCTGGCGGGTCGCGTACCGCCGGATCCTGCCCCGGCACGTGCTCGACAACCTGGACGAGGCGTGGCTCGCCCGGCGGTGGAGTGCCGCGGTGCAGGAGCCGCCCTCCGGCACCCACCGGGTGCTGGTCGCCGTCGAACAGGCCGAGCAATCGTATCTGGTGGGGTTCGCGGCCTCCGGCCCGGCCGACGCGGAGGCGCTCGCTCCCGGTGAGCCGGCCGAGGCGCTCGGACCGGACGTGGTGGCGGTGACCGACCTGCTGGTCGAGCCGCGCTGGGGCCGGCGCGGCCACGGCAGCCGGCTCCTCGCCGCCAGCGTCGACCTGTGGCGTGAGGACGGTTTCGCGCAGGCGGTGGCGTGGGCCTTCGACGGCGACGCGGCGACCCGGAAGTTCCTCACCAGCACCGGTTGGGAACCGGACGGCGCGGGCCGCGCGCTGGACGTGGACGACATGCTGGTCCCCCAGGTGCGACTGCACGTCGCCGTTCCCACCGAGCCCGTCGCCCCGCCGGACTCCGCAGTTCCGGCCGAACCCGTCGAGCCGGCCTGACCCGGATTCCCGGGAAGTGTCGGGGGCCTCGCCTACGGTGGATCCATGACCGTGACGACGGCAACCGGCACGGCGGGTCCCACCGGCCACGACCCCCGCGGCGGCACAGGCCCCGCCGCGCTGGAGGGGCACCGCGTCGAGCTCACCGGCTACTGCTACCGCATGCTGGGTTCGATCTTCGACGCGGAGGACGCGGTGCAGGAGACCCTGCTGCGCGCCTGGCGCGGGCGGGACGGCTTCACCGGCCGGTCGAGCGTGCGCACCTGGCTCTACCGCATCGCCACCAACGTCTGCCTGGACCTGCTGCGTGGGCGCGGGCGGCGGGCGCTGCCGATGGACCTCGGTCCGGCGTCCCCACCCGTCGCGTCCTCGCTGGGCTCGCCCGAGCGGGGGTGGCTGGAGCCCGCACCCGACGCGGCGGTGCTGCCCGGCCAGGACGACCCGGCGGAGGTCGCCGTGGCCCGGGAGTCGGTGCGGCTGGCGTTCGTCGCCGCGCTCCAGCACCTGCCGCCCCGGCAGCGTGCCGTGCTGATCCTGCGCGACGTCCTGCGGTGGCGGGCCGACGAGGTGGCGGAGCTGCTCGACGGGTCGGTCGCGGCGGTCAACAGCGCGCTGCAACGCGCCCGCACCACGATGGCCGGCAGCGGCGACGGGCCGACCGCCCCCGCGCTCGACCGCGAGCACCGGGCGCTGCTCGACCGGTACGTCGAGGTCTTCCAGCGCTACGACGTCGACGCCCTGGTCGCCCTCCTGCGGGAGGACGCCGTGCAGAGCATGCCGCCCTTTCGGCTCTGGCTGCGCGGGCCGGCGGACATCGCCACCTGGATGCGCGGTCCGGGCGCGGAGTGCCGGGGGTCTCGCCTGGTGCCGGTCGCGGCCAACGGCGACACCGCCTTCGGCCACTACCGGGTCGACCCGGCCGGCGGGCACCGCCCGTTCTCGATCCAGCTCGTCGAGACCGCCGCGGGGCGGATCACCCGCCTGACCACCTTCCTGGACACCGGGCTCTTCCCCCACTTCGGGCTGCCCGACCGGTTGCCCTGACCCCCGGCCGATGAGTTCCGCCCCCCGGCGTCGTCCACCCCTCGACACGCCAGGAGAGGGAAGACATGACGGAGACGACGACGGCCGGCGCGGGGCGACGGGAGTGGATCGGGCTGGCGGTGCTGGCCCTGCCCACGCTCCTCCTGGCGCTCGACCTGAGCGTGCTCTACCTCGCGCTGCCCAGCCTGAGCACCGACCTGGGCGCGGACAGCACCGAGCAACTGTGGATCACCGACGCCTACGGCTTCCTGATCGCCGGGTTCCTGGTCACCATGGGCACCCTCGGCGACCGGGTGGGGCGGCGACGCCTGCTGCTGATCGGCGCCACCGCGTTCGCCGTGGTGTCGGTGGTGGCCGCGTACGCGCCGAACCCGGAGCTGCTGATCGCCGCGCGGGCGCTGCTCGGTGTAGCCGGGGCGACCCTGATGCCGTCCACGCTGGCGCTGATCAGCACGATGTTCCGGGTCCCGGCCCAACGGGCGGTGGCGGTCGGGGTGTGGATGTCCTGCTTCATGGGCGGCATGGCGGTCGGTCCGGTGATCGGCGGGGTGCTGCTGGAGCACTTCTGGTGGGGGTCGGCGTTCCTGCTCGGTGTCCCGGTGATGGTGCTGCTGCTGGTGACCGCGCCGGCGCTGCTGCCCGAGCACCGGGCGTCCAGCCCGGGCCGGCCGGACCTGGTCAGCGTCGCGTTGTCCCTGGTCACGATCCTGCCGGTGGTGTACGGCCTGAAGGAGCTGGCGCGGCACGGCTGGCGCGGGCTGCCCGTGCTCGCGATCGTGGCGGGCGTCGCGTCGGGGGCGCTCTTCGTCCGGCGGCAGCGTCGCCTCGCCGACCCGCTGATCGACGTCCGACTCTTCGCCCGCCGGACGTTCACCGCGGCGCTGGTGCTGTTCCTGCTCAACGGTCTGCTGATGGGCGGCACGTTCCTGCTGCTCAGCCAGTGGCTGCAACTGGTCGGAGGGCTCTCCCCGTTGCGCGCCGGTCTGGTGCTGGTGCCGCAGGCCCTGGCGATGATCGCGGCCACCACCCTCGCCCCGCTGCTGGCCCGGCGAATCCGGCCGGGTCACGTGATGGCCGTCGGGCAGGTCGTGACGGCGGCCGGTTTCCTCCTGCTCACCGGCGTCGACTCCGGCGGTCCACTGCTGCTGGTGCTGGTCGCCTTCGTCGTCGCCTCGGTCGGCATCGCCCTGCCGTCGGCGCTGGTCACCGACCTGATCGTGGGGTCCGCCCCACCGGAGCGGGCCGGTTCGGCGGCGTCGATGTCGGAGACCAGTGGGGAGCTGGGCATCGCGCTGGGCGTGGCCACCCTGGGCAGTCTCGCCGCCGCCGTCTACCGGGACGAGCTGGGTCGGACGCTGCCGGCCGGCGTGACCGCCGAGGCGGCCGAGGGTGCCCGTGACGGGCTGGCCGCGGCGACGACGGTGGCCGGGGACCTGCCGGCCGGGCTGGGTGCCGAGCTGCTGGCCGCGGCCCGCGCCGCGTACACGAGCGGGTTGGAGGTGACCGCGACGGCCGGCGCGGTCCTGCTGCTGGGGCTGGCCGTCGTGGCCGTGGTGGTCTTCCGGTCGGTGCCGCCATACGCGACGCCCGGCCACGACGCCGTGCCCGTCGGGGACGGGGCGTCCGGCCCCGCCGTGCCAGAGACGACGGAAAGCACGACCGGCCGGTGAGCCACCGGCCGCCGCGAACGACAACGACGAGGAGACGACGATGTTCAGGGACACGAGGGCGTTCAGTGGCTTCTCGGTGGACGACACCGACCGCGCCATGCGCTTCTACGCCGACACGCTCGGGCTGCGCGTGTCGAAGGACGACGCGATGGGCGGCATGTTGACGCTGCACGTCGCCGGGGACCGGGACATCCTGGTCTACCCGAAGGAGGACCACGTTCCGGCCTCGTACACCGTGTTGAACTTCCCGGTGGACGACATCGACACCGCCGTGGACGAGCTGACCGCGCGCGGTGTGCGGTTCGCCCGGTACGACGGGATGCCGCAGGACGAGAAGGGCGTCATGCGCGGCAACGGTCCGTCGATCGCCTGGTTCACCGACCCCGCGGGGAACGTCCTGTCGGTACTGCAACAGCAGTGACCCGGGAGTGGCGGTTCCCGGTGCATCCCGGGAACCGCCACCCGTCAGCCCTTCTCCGCGCCCTCTGAGGAGTCGCGTACGAAGTAGCGCTGGAAGATCACGAAGATGATCGCCACCGGGATCGTGGCGAGCAGCGCCGCGCCGAGCTTGAGCGGATACTGGGTTCCCTTGCCGAGGGAGCCGCTGACCAGGTCGGCGAGACCACGGGGCAGGGTGAACAGGTCGGGGTCCTGCACCGCGACCAGGCTGTGCGGGAACTCGTTCCAGGAGCCCTGGAACGACAGGATGGTGAGCGTGATCAGCGCCGGTTTCGCCATCGGCAGGACCACCGACCAGAAGGTGCGGAAGATGCTCGCCCCGTCGATCCGGGCGGCCTCCTCCACGCTGACCGGGATCGACTCGAAGAACTGCTTCATGATGAACACGCCCGCGGCGTCGGCGAGCAGGGGCACCACCAGGCCGGAGTAGCTGTTGTACATGCCGAGCTGGTTGAGGACCAGGAACTTCGGGATCAGAAGCACGACGCCGGGCACCGCCATCACGGCGATGACCGCGGCGAAGAGACCGCCGCGTCCCCGGAAGCGCAGCCGTGCCAGCGCGTACCCGGCGAGGGAGTCGAAGAACACCCGGCCCAGCGTGATCAGCACGGTCACCAGCAGCGAGTTGCCCAGCCAGAGCGGGAAGTTGGTCCCGGCGAAGATCCGCTCGAAGCCGGCCAGCGTCAACGGGTCCGGGATCGGCGACAGCGGATTGGCCGCCGCGTCGGGCTCGGTCTTGAACGAGTTGCCGATCTGGATCACGAAGGGATAGAGGAAGATCAACCCGAAGATGACCAGGGTGGCGTACCCGAGGACGCGGCTGACCAGGGCGCGGGCGCGGCGGCCGTCGCGGCGGGCGGGCGCCACCGCGACCGGCGGCCGGTCGGTCAGTGCGGTCATGATCCTCCCTCCGGTACGCGCTGGCGCCACCGGCGTCCACGCCGTGGCTCGACGTCGCGGTCGGCCATCACCCGACGCTGCACGAGGGTGAACACGATGATGATGAGGAAGAGGACGAACGAGATCGCCGCTCCGGAGCCGTAGTCGAAGTCCCGGAACGCGGTCCGGTAGGACAGGTACGCCGGGGTGAGCGTGGTCTTCGCCGGCTCGCCCTGGCTCATCACGTACACCTGGTCGAAGACCTGCCAGGAGCCGATCAGGCCGAGGGTGACCACCAGGAAGGTGGTCGGCTTGATCAGCGGCAGGGTCACGTGCCGGAACCGCTGCCAGCGGGTCGCGCCGTCGAGGGTGCTGGCCTCGTCCAGGGCCACGGGCACGTTCTGCAGGGCGGCGAGGTACATCAGCATGAAGGTGCCGGACGTGGTCCAGACGACCAGAGTGATGATCGACATCATCGCCACGCTGGGCCCGGACAGCCACTCCCACCAGCTCAGCCCGAAGGGCCCGCCGTCGGCGAGCACCGCCGGCGCGGAGTCGACGCCGACGAGACCGAGCAGGAGGTGCAGTACACCCCGGGAGTCGGCGAACCACTGCGGCCCGGTGATCCCGAAGAAGTCGAGCAGGGCGTTGACCGCACCGGAGTTCGCGAACAGGAACAGGAACACCACACTGATCGCGACGGAGCTGGTCACCGAGGGGAAGTAGAAGGCGGTCCGGAAGAAGCTCTTCCCCTTCAGCATCCGGTTGTTCACCACCAGCGCGAGCCCCAGGGCGAGCACCGTCTGGGTCGGCACGACGAGCGCCACGTAGTAGATGTTGTTGCGGATGCTGGTCATGAAGTCGCGGCGGGCCAGCCCGTCCTCGGTGAACAGCCGGGTGTAGTTGTCGGTGCCGACGAACGGCACGCCTCCGGTGAACGGGCTGCCCTGGCCGTTCCAGTCCGTGAGGCTCACCCAGAGCGCCATCAGGATCGGCAGCAGCAGGAACAGGCCCAGGATGACGATGACCGGCGCGACGAACAGCCAGCCGGCGAGGTTCTCGTTGCTCCGGACGCCGCGTCCCGAGCGGCGTGGTGGACGGGCGGTCGCGGTCGCGGGTGCCGCCAGTGCTTCGGTTGCCATCTCCCCTCCTCCCTCGACGAGGTGGCCGGAGGGGCCGCACCAGGCGGCCCCTCCGGTCACGTCAGCTGCCGCCGAGCGCCGCCTTGGCGTTCTTGTCGAAGTTCTGGAGGATCGTCTTCGGGTTGCCGTTGGCCAGGCCCTGCAGTCCGGTGTCCAGTTCGGCGACCACGCTGTCCATCTTCGGGGCGTTCACCGGGCCCTGGGCGTACTCGGCACCGTCGATGAACGGCTTGTCCGTCGGGAACGCGCTGGTGTACTGGTCACGGACCGACTGCCGGGACGGCATCACGCCGAACGCCTTGGCGAAGGTCATCTGCTGCTCGCCGGCGGTCATCGCCTCGACGAACTTGATCGCCTGGTCCTTGTGCTTCGACTTCGCGGCGATGCCCCAGCACTGGGTGAAGGACAGCGTGCCCTGCCCCTTCGGCCCGGCCGGCAGCGGCACGACCTTGTACTTCACGTTCGGGAAGTCGTTCTGGAGGGCCCCCTTGATCCAGTTGCCCTCGATGGTCATCACGGCCTTGCCCTTGCCGAACGCCTCGCCGGACCAGCCCGCGTCGAGCTGCTTCGGGAAGCGGGCCAGCCCCTGGGTGAGCAGGGACTTGACGTACGTCAGGGCCGCCTCGTTCTCCGGGGTGTCGGCGGTGGGCTGCTTGGAGTCGTCGCTGAGCAGCCATCCACCGCTCTGCACCAGGAAGGCGCCGATCCGGTCCCGGGTGTCGCCCAGTGCCAGCGGCACCTGCCCCTTCGCCTTGATCTTCTGGGCGGTGGCGGTGAGCTGGTCCCAGGTGGTCGGCACGTCGGCGTCGGTCAGGCCCGCCTTCGTCCACAGATCGGTGTTGATCTGGAGGGCGAGGGTGGAGAAGTCCTTCGGCGCACAGTAGAGCTTGCCGTCGTAGGTGAAGGTCGTGCGCAGGCTCTCGTAGAAGTCGTCGGTGTTGCTGATCTTGTCGCCGTACGGCTCCAGCGCGCCGACGCTGGCGTAGTCCGCGAACCGGGCCGCGTCGACGTAGAAGACGTCCGGCGGATTCCCACCGGCAAGGGCCTGGCCGAGCTGCTGCGTGAGGTCCTGGGCGGGGGTGACGGTGGCCTGGTTGCCCGACGCCGACGCCCACGTGGCGGCGGCGTCCTGCACGGCCTTGGTCTCGGCGTCGCCGGAGGAGCCGATGAGGATCTGCAGGTTGGCGGGTCCGCTGGACTGTGCGGCGTCGCCGGAGGAGTCGTCGAAGCCGCTGCCGCAGGCGGCGGTTCCGAGTAGGGCGAAGGCGGCGAGGCCGGCCACGGCCGCTCGGGTGAGGGATCGAGGTGCCATCGGGTTCTCCTGGTGGGGGACGGGATTCATGCGGTGTGGCGAAGCACCAGCGAGGGCTGGAGCAGGACGTGGTCGGGGGTGCGCTGGGTGCCGTCGAGGACGGCGGTGAGGAGGTCGACGCAGCGGGCGGCGGCCTCGCCGAGGGGCTGGCTGACACTGGTCAGGCCGATCGCCGCCGCGACCGGGGTGTCGTCGAAGCCGATCACCGGCACGGCCGGCGCGTCGGCGCGGACGGACTGGAGCGCGCCGAGGGCGAGGGAGTCGCTGGCGCAGACGAGCGCGGTCGGGGCCGCACCGGCGAGCAGGTCACGGGCGGCCCGCTCCCCCTCGGCGATGCCGTCGACGGTCTGCCGGTCCAGGCCGGTGGGATCGACGCCGGCGGCGACCAGCGACCGACGCCAGCCCGCGCGCCGGTCGTCGCCCACGCCGGAGCCGACCGGCCAGCCGATGAAGCCGATGCGCCGGTGGCCGGCGGCCAGCAGGTGGTCGGTGGCGGCGGCGGTGCCAGCCGCGCCGTCGACGTCGACCCAGGAGTGGGACTCCGGGTCGTCCCACGGCCGGCCGAACGTCACGAACGGCACGCCGCTGGCCGCCAGCCAGGCGGTACGCGGATCGCCGTGGTCGGTGCCGGTCAGCACGAACCCGTCCAGCTCGTACGAGCTGAGCAGGTCGTCGTAGGTGGCGATCTCCCGCTGGTCGTCCGTGGCGGTGTAGAGCATGGTGCGGTAGCCGGCGGTCTCGGCGGTCTCGGTGAGGCCGTGCAGGAACCGGTCCAGCACCGAGCCGTTGATGCCGTCCCGGGTCGGCTCGATGCGTACGGCGATCAGCCGCGACCGCCCGGTGCGCATCTGGCGGGCGGCCTGGTTGGCCCGGTAGCCGAGCGCCGTGATGGCCTCCTGCACCCGCAGCCGGGTCTCCTCGCGCACGATGTGCGGTGCGTTGAGCACGTTGGAGACGGTCTGCCGGCTGACCCGGGCATGCCGCGCCACCGTTGCGATGGTCACCTTCTCGGCCACGTGATCCCCTTCGCGGTCTTGAACGATCCAATTCGGATGAGGCAGGATTGGATCGTTCAAGTTGCTGGAATGTTTCGCACTTTGCACCCCCCGGGGACCGTGTGTCAAGAGATCGGTCCCCGTCGAGAAGGATCTGGAGCCGCGTCGTGACCGAGCGCCATCTGCAACCCCTCCTGCACGACCTGGCCGGGGTGGTCCTCGCCCCCACCAGCGCGCTGGGGGACGCGGCCGGGCAGATCCGCCCCGTCGGCGTCCAGGGCGTCTTCCACGCCGACACCCGGGTCCTCACCCGGGCCGAGCTGCTGATCGACGACCGGGAGCCGGAGGGCGTGGCCAGCGGCGCGGCCGGGCCGCACGGTGCCCGGTTCGTCGCCCTGGTCCGGTGGCTCGGCGACGCCACGCCCGACCCCACCGTGCGCGTCGACCGCACCCGACGGCTCGACCCCCGGGGCCTCACCGAGGAGCTACGGGTCGCCTCCACCGCCACCGTTCCCGTCCAGGCCACCGTCACCGTCGATCTCGGCTGCGACCTGGCGCCGATCGAGGTGGTCAAGTCCGGCGGCGCGGTACCGGCGCTGGAGGCCAAGACCGGCGGGCCGGGCCAGCTGTCCTGGTCCGGCGACGGCACCACCGTCACGGTCACCGCCGAGGGCGCAGACGTCGACGCGTCCGGCGGCCGGGTCACCGCGCCGCGACTGGCCTGGCCGGTCACGCTGGCGCCGGGCGGGACCGCCACGCTGCGCTGGCGGATGACCATCGAGGACCCGCACGCCGTCGTGGTCTGCCCGCCCGGCGAGCCGGACTGGGCCCATCCCGAGGTACGCACCGACGACCGCCGCCTCACCCGCCTGCTCGACCGGTCCCTGGCCGACCTGCGCGCACTGCGGCTGGCCGACCCCGACGCACCGCACGACGTCTTCCTCGGCGCCGGGGTGCCGTGGTTCCTCACCCTGTTCGGGCGCGACAGCCTCTGGGCGGCCCGGATGATGCTGCCGCTCGGCACCGAGCTGGCGGCCGGCACGCTGCGGGTGCTCGCCCGCCGGCAGGGCACGCGCGTCGAGCCGGCCACCGGGGAGGCACCCGGCAAGATCCTGCACGAGCTGCGGCGGCACGAGTTCGCGCTGCTCGGCGAGACACTGCGCCTGCCACCGGCCTACTACGGCACGGTCGATGCCACCATGCTGTGGGTCAACCTGCTGCACGACGCGTGGCGCTGGGGGCTGCCCGACGACCAGGTCGAGCCGCTGCTGCCGCACCTGGAGGCGGCGCTGGGCTGGCTCGCGGAGCACGCCGACGCCGACGGCGACGGGCTGGTCGAGTACGTCGACCGCACCGGTCACGGGCTGTCCAACCAGGGCTGGAAGGACTCCGGCGACGCGGTCCGGTTCCGCGACGGCCGGCTCGCCGAGGCACCGATCGTGCTGGCCGAGGTGCAGGGGTACGCGTACGAGGCCGCCCGTAACGGGTCCGCCCTGCTCGACGCCTTCGGCCGGCCGGGCGCGGACCGCTGGCACTCCTACGGGGAGCGCCTCGCCGCCCGGTTCCGCGCCGCCTTCTGGGTCGACGGTCCACACGGCCCGCAGCCCGCCCTGGCCCTGGACCGGGACAAGCGCCCCGTCGACTCGCTGACCAGCAACATCGGCCACCTGCTCGGCACCGGCCTGCTGAACGCCGACGAGGAGGCGCGGGTCGCCCGGCTGCTCACCACGGACGCGCTGGCCGGCGGGTTCGGCCTGCGCACGATGTCCACCGACGACGCCGGGTTCAGTCCCCTGTCGTACCACTGCGGGTCGATCTGGACCCACGACACCGCGATCGTGCTCGCGGGCCTGGCCCGGGCCGGCTTCCGTTCCGCCGCGCTCGGCTTCGCCGAGGGCCTGCTCGCGGCAGCGGAGGCGTTCGACTACCGCCTGCCCGAGCTGTACGGCGGCGACGACCGCGACCTGCTCGGCCGGCCGGTGCCGTACCCGGCCGCGTGCCGGCCGCAGGCCTGGTCGGCGGCGAGCGCGGTGCTCCTGCTCCAGGCGGCGACCGGGTTCTACCCGGACGTGCCGGCCGGTGCGGTACGGCTCGCCCCGCTGGCCGGACCGGAGCTGGGCGCGGTCTCGGTCTCCGGCCTGCGCGTCGCGGGTTCGTCGACGGATGTCGCGGTCGACCGGGACGGCACCACCTCGGTCACCGGCCTGCCGGCCGGCCTCCGGCTCACCGGTGCCTCCGTGCCCGCCCCGCGCCCCGCCCCCGAGACGCCCCACGAGGTCCGTTGAGGACGGCCGGCGAGGGTCGTGACGGCTCAGCGGTGCGACGACCGGCGTGTCGGACCGCTCAGGCGTCACCGGTCCGGGCGACGAGTTCCACGACGATCTCGTCGTCCTCCGTCGCACCGCTGGGGACGAAGCCCAGCCCGGTGTAGAGACGGGCCGCCGCGACGTTGTCCGGGTGGTACGACAGCCGCACCGGATGCCGGCCGCCGTCCTGGGCCGCCAGCCAGTCGGTCAGCGTGACGACCGTGGCCCGCCCGACGCCGCTGCCCTGCTCGGCGGCGTCCACCACCATGCCGCCGATCCACCGCGACCCGTCGTCGTCCACACCCCACATGACGTGCCCGACGACGGTCTCGTCGGCGTACACGGCCAGGGACGTCCAGACCTCGGAACGCGAGGTCAGCAGGAGGTAGCGGGCGGCCAGCGCGGCGACCCAGGCTCGCTGGTCGTCGCGGGGGGCCACCTCCGCGACCGCCCGCCAGTTGTCGTCGTCGACCGGGCGCAGGGTGACCCGCCGCCCGGCCCGGTCCAGAACTCCGAAGTCGATCATCCCGGGCAGCCTAGGCCGCCGGGAACGGTCCGACGAACGGTTTCAGTCGAGCAAGGCGTCCAGGCCGATGGTGAGGCCGGGGCGGTTGCGCACCGCACGGACCGCCAGCAGCACGCCGGGCATGAACGAGGCGCGGTCGTACGAGTCGTGCCGGATGGTGAGCGTCTCGCCGGTGGTGCCGAACAGCACCTCCTGGTGCGCGACCAGACCGGTGGCGCGGACGGCGTGCACGCGTACGCCCTCGATGTCGGCGCCACGGGCGCCGGCCACCTCGTCCTTGGTGGCGTCCGGCGTGGGCCCCATGCCCGCGTCGGCGCGGGCGGCGGCGATCAGCCGCGCGGTGTGGGTGGCGGTGCCGCTCGGGGCGTCGAGCTTGCGCGGGTGGTGCTGCTCGACGATCTCGACCGACTCGAAGTGCCGGGCGGCGCGGGCGGCGAACTGCATCATCAGCACGGCGCCGATGCCGAAGTTGGGGGCGATCACCACACCGACACCGGGCTTGCGCTCCAGCCAACCCCGCACCCGGTCCAGGCGCTGCTCGGTGAAGCCCGTGGTGCCGACCACCGCACTGATGCCCTGGTCGATGCACCAGTGCAGGTTGTCCATGACGACGTCCGGGGTGGTGAAGTCGACGACCACCTCGGCGCCGGCGTCGGAGGCGTTGAACAGCCAGTCACCCTGGTCGACCATGGCCACCAGGTCCATGTCGGCTGCCGCGTCGACCGCCCTGCACACCTCGACGCCCATCCGGCCGCGCGCTCCCAGCACGCCGACGCGGATCGGCTCGTCCGCGTTCTTGTCCTGCTCGTCAGTCACCGGCACAACCTACCCGTTCGGTGGGCGAGCCGGCCGGGGAGGACCACAAGTCAGGAAGCGGCGAAGTCACCCGCGCCGAACGGTCCGACCACGGCCAGGGACATCGGCCGGCTCAGCAGCTCGGCGGCGAGGGAGTTCACGTCGTCCAGGGTCACCGCGTCGACCCGGGCCAGCAGTTCGTCGACCGGCATCAGGTCGCCGTAGAGCAGCTCACCCTTGGCCAACCGGCTCATCCGGGAGCCGGTGTCCTCCAGGCCCAGCACGAACGAGCCCTTGCTCATGCCCTTGCCCCGGGCCAGCTCGCTCTCGGTGATCCCCTCGGCGGCCACCCGGGACAGCTCCGCCCGGGTCAGGTCCAGCACCTCGTCGACCTTGCCCGGGGCGCAGCCGGCGTAGACGGCGAAGAGGCCGCTGTCGGCGTACTGGCTGGCGTAGGAGTAGACCGAGTAGGCCAGCCCGCGCTGCTCGCGGATCTCCTGGAACAGGCGGCTGGACATGCCGCCACCGAGGACGTTGTTGAGCACCCCGAGGGCGAAGCGCCGCTCGTCGAGCCGGTCGATGCCGGGGCACCCGAGGATCACGTGCGCCTGCTCGGTCTCCTTCGCCTCGACCACGGTGGTCGCGGGCCTCGTGCGTACCACCGAGGCGTTGGAGCGGTACGGCGCCGGCGCGGCCGGGTCGCTGTCCAGTGGCGTGCCCCGCACCGCCTGCCGGACCAGCCGGACCACGGCGGCGTGGTCCAGGTTGCCGGCGGCGGCGATGACGATCTGCGGCGCGACGTAGCGGCGCCGGTAGAAGCTCTGGATCTGCCGGCGGCTCATCGGGGTGACCGTCTCCTCGGTGCCGGAGATCAGCCGGCCCAGCGGGTGGTCGCCGTACACGGCCCGGGCGAAGAGGTCGTGGACCTCGTCACCGGGCTCGTCGTCATGCATGGCGATCTCCTCGAGGATCACGCCCCGCTCGGTCTCCACGTCGGCCGGATTCAGCACCGAGTCGGCGACCAGGTCGCACATGACGTCGATCGCCAGCGGCAGGTCCTCGTCGAGCACCCGCGCGTAGTAGCAGGTGTACTCCTTGGTGGTGAAGGCGTTCGTCTCGCCGCCCACCGCCTCGATCGAGGACGAGATCTCCAGCGCACCGCGCTTGTTGGTGCCCTTGAAGAGCAGGTGCTCCAGGAAGTGCGCGGCGCCGGCCTGCGGGCCGGTCTCGTCGCGGGAGCCGACCGCCACCCAGATGCCGAACGAGACGCTGCGCATCGTCGGGATGGCCTCGGTGAGCACGCGGAGCCCGCTGGGCAGCACGGTCCGGCGGACCGTGCCACCCAACGGGTCGTCGCTCAGCGTCCGGGTCACCGCCCGGCCGGCGGCGCCGGGGCGGGCCGCCCCGGTGCCGCGGTACGCCGCACCCGTGCCCGGGAACGACGCCACCCCCCGTCGATCCGGCGGAAACGGCGCACGACTGGCCCGACTCACGTGTTGCTCCCAGATCGACGAGGGGTGGTGTGGTGCTGGTGGTGCTACAGGTCAGCTGTGCCGGGTGCGGCGACGCGGACGCTCGCCGCCCTCGCCACCCTCGCCGCCACCCGGACCGCGCTCGCCGCCGCCCGCGCCACGCTCGCCGCCGCCCGCGCCACGCTCGCCGCCGCTCGGGCCACGACCGCCCCGGTCGCCGCCGCGCTCCCGGTCACCGCGGTCACGCGGGCCCCGGTCGCCACGGTCACGCGCGGGCGGACGCTCGCCACCCTCGGCCTCGCCGGCGGCCGGCGCCTCGGCGCCCTCCGGGCGGACCTTGTCCAGGTAGATCTTGCCGCGGGCGTCGATGTCCGCGATCTCCACCTCGACCTTGTCGCCGACGTTGAGGAAGTCCTCGACCCGCTCGACCCGCTTGCCGTCGCCCACCTTGGAGATGTGCAGCAGGCCGTCACGGCCCGGCAGCAGCGAGATGAACGCGCCGAACGCGGCGGTCTTGACCACCGTGCCGAGGAACCGCTCCCCCGCCTTCGGCAGGGTCGGGTTGGCGATGCCGTTGATCCGGTCGACCGCCGCCTGGGCGGACGGCCCGTTGGTGGCACCGACGTAGATCGTGCCGTCGTCCTCGATGGAGATCTCGGCGCCGGTCTCGTCCTGGATGGCGTTGATGGTCTGGCCCTTCGGGCCGATCACCATGCCGATCTTGTCCACCGGGATCTTGACGGTGGTGACCCGCGGCGCGTACTCCGACATCTCGGCCGGGGACTCGATCGCCGCCTGCATCACGTCGAGGATCGTCTGCCGGGCCTCGTTCGCCTGCTGCAGCGCGGCGGCCAGCACGTCCGACGGGATGCCGTTGAGCTTGGTGTCGAGCTGGAGCGCGGTCACGAAGTCCCGCGTGCCGGCGACCTTGAAGTCCATGTCACCGAACGCGTCCTCGGCACCGAGGATGTCGGTCAGCGTCACGTACTGGGTCTTGCCGTCCACCTCGTCGGAGATGAGGCCCATGGCGATGCCGGCGACCGACGCCTTCAGCGGCACACCGGCGCTGAGCAGGCCCAGCGTCGAGGCGCAGACCGAACCCATCGAGGTGGAACCGTTGGAGCCGAGCGCCTCGGAGACCTGGCGGATGGCATACGGGAACTCCTCGCGCGACGGCAGCACGGGGATCAGCGCCCGCTCCGCGAGGGCACCGTGGCCGATCTCGCGCCGCTTCGGCGAACCCACGCGGCCGGTCTCACCGGTGGAGTACGGCGGGAAGTTGTAGTTGTGCATGTAGCGCTTGCGGTTCTCCGGAGAGAGGGTGTCGACCATCTGCTCCATGCGCAGCATGTTGAGCGTGGTGACGCCCAGGATCTGGGTCTCGCCCCGCTCGAACAGCGCCGAGCCGTGCACCCGCGGCAGTACGCCGACCTCGGCGGTCAGCGGGCGGATGTCGCGCGGGCCGCGGCCGTCGATCCGGACCTGCTCGCGCAGCACCCGGTTGCGGACCTCGGACTTGGTCAGCGACCGGAACGCCGCGGACAGCTCCTTCTCGCGGCCCTCGAAGCGCGAACCCAGCTCCTCGACGACCTTGGCCTTGACCCGGTCGAGAGCCTCCTCGCGGTCCGCCTTACCGGCGATCTTGAGGGCCTCGGCGACCTCGGCGCGGGCGACGTCGGCCACCGCGTCGTACACGTCGTCCTGGTAGTCCAGGAAGACCGGGAACTCGGCGACCGGCTTGGCGGCCACCTCGGCCAGCTCGCTCTGCGCGCGGCACAGCTCGCGGATCGCCGGCTTGGCGGCCTCCAGGCCGCTGGCGACGATCTCCTCGGTCGGCGCGGTGGCGCCGCCCGCGATCAGCGTCACGGCGTTCGGCGTCGCCTCGGCCTCGACCATCATGATCGCGACGTCGCCGTCGTCGAGGGCGCGGCCGGCGACGACCATGTCGAAGGTGGCCCGGGCCAGCTCCTCCAGGGTCGGGAAGGCCACCCACTGGCCGTCGATGTGCGCGACCCGGGTCGCCCCGATCGGACCGGAGAACGGCAGGCCGGACAGCTTGGTCGACATGGAGGCGGCGTTGATGGCCACCACGTCGTACGGGTGCTGCGGGTCGAGCGCGAGGATGGTCTCGACAACCTGGACCTCGTTGCGCAGGCCCTTGACGAACGACGGGCGCAGCGGCCGGTCGATCAGGCGGCAGGTGAGGATCGCGTCCTCGCTGGGCCGGCCCTCGCGGCGGAAGAACGAGCCGGGGATCCGGCCCGCGGCGTACATCCGCTCCTCGACGTCGACGGTCAGCGGGAAGAAGTCGAACTGCTCCTTCGGCTGCTTGCCGGCGGTGGTGGCGGAGAGGACGACCGTCTCGCCGAGCTGGGCGATGACGGAGCCGGCGGCCTGACGGGCGAGCCGGCCGGTGGAGAAGGTGATCTCACGGGTGCCGAAGGACCCGTTGTCGATCACGGCGGTGCGGGATTCGGTGCCGAGGTTGCTCTCGGTCATCTGCGGTAGTGCTCCTTCGCGTCGTGGGCCCACGACGGGGGAACTGCTCAGACGGCCGGTCTTCGATCGAAGCGCCCGGGTGGCCGGCAAGGTGCCGGGGTGCCCGGGGGCCACTACCGGAGACCGGTACGCTGACCGGCTCCCGTTTCGGGTGGTCGCGCGGCCCGTGGTTTTTTCCTGTGTAACACCGGAACGGGGGAGCGGCCCGCTGGCCACTCCCCCGTCACGTCATCGGCGCAGGCCGAGCCGCTCGATGAGCGACCGGTAGCGGTTGATGTCCTTCTTCTGGACGTAGTTGAGCAGCCGGCGGCGGCGGCCGACCAGCAGCAGCAGCCCGCGACGGCTGTGGTGGTCGTGCTTGTGCACCTTCAGGTGCTCGGTGAGCTCGGCGATCCGCTTGGTGAGGACCGCGACCTGCACCTCCGGCGAACCGGTGTCGCCCTCGGCGGTCGCGTACTCCGCGCGGATCGTGGCCTTGGCTTCCTGGTCGAGCGCCATGTTCTCCCTGTTTCAGTGGGTTGTCCAGTGGTGTCCGTCGTGTCGGGCTTTCGCACCGGAGAAACGGACCGGTTCCTCGCACCCGCGGCGTCGTGCAGGCACGCGAGGCACCACGTCGGTCAGCCGACGTCTCCACCACACTACCAGCACGTCCGGATCGTCCGTACCAGGCCGCCGCAGACCGGTGCCGGGACCGCTCAGGCCAGCGCCCGCCGGGTCCGCTCGACGTCCTGGCGGATCTGGGCGACCAACGGCTCGACGCCCTCGTAGCGGACCTGCCCACGCAGGTGCGCCACGAAGTCCAGGGCCAGCCGCTCGCCGTAGAGGTCGCCGTCGAAGTCCAGCACGTACGCCTCGACCCGCCGCTCCCGCCCCGAGAAGGTGGGGTTGGTGCCGATCGACACGGCCGCCATCAGTGGCTCGGGCCGCCCCCGGCGCACCAGGCGGGCCGCGTAGATGCCGTCGGCGGGCACCGCCGCGTACCGGTGGCAGAGCAGGTTCGCGGTGGGGAAGCCCAGCTCCCGCCCGCGCTGGTCGCCCCGGACCACGACTCCCTCCAGGCGGTGCGGCCGGCCCAGCGCGGCGGCCGCCGCCCCCACGTCGCCCGCGTCGACGCAGGAGCGGATGTACGTGGAGGAGAAGACGGTCCCCGCCTCGGCGACCAGGGGCGCGCCCTCGACGCCGAAGCCGAACGTGCGGCCGAGCCGTTCCAGCAGCGCGACGTCGCCGGCCGCCTTGTGACCGAAGCGGAAGTTGCCCCCCACGACGACCCCGGCGGCGTGCAGGTGCTCGACGAGGATGTCGTGCACGAATGCCTCGGCGGGCAGCCGGGAGAACTCGGGAGTGAACGGCACCACGCAGAGCACGTCGACGCCGAGCGCCTCGATCAGCTCCGCCTTGCGGGCCGGCTCGGTGAGCACGGCCGGGTGCGAGCCGGGACGGACCACCTCGGCCGGGTGCGGGTCGAAGGTGACCACCACGGACTGGACGCCCAGCTCACGGGCCCGCGCCACGGTGTGCCCGATGGTCGCCTGGTGCCCCTTGTGCACGCCGTCGAAGACGCCGATGGTGACGACGGACCGCCCCCAGCCGCCGGGCGCCGCGTCGTACCCCCGCCACCGCTGCATTGCTCTCCTCCCCTGCTCCCCCGCCGGCCGTCGACGGGCCGGCGGTGACGACACCCGAGCCCGGCCGTCAGGCCGGAGCGAGCACGATCTCCGCGCGGGCCCGACCGCCCCGCTCGCTGACGATAGCGAGCAGCCCACCGGCCGGGTCGTACACCGCATACGGCCCGGCGATCCCCACCGGGTCGAGCGGCCCGCCGTGCGACAGCGTCGCGGCCTCGGCGGCGTCGGCGTCGCGACGCGGGAAGAACCGGTCGGCCGCCGCGGCGAGCGGCAGGTTGACCACCTCCGGCGCGCTTGACTCCAGGTCGTCGAGGGTGGCGGCCTCCGCGAGGGTGAAGCCCCCCACCGCGGTACGCCGCAACGCGGTCAGGTGGCCCCCGACGCCGAGCGCCAGGCCGGCGTCCCGGGCGAGGGCGCGGATGTACGTCCCGGACGAGCAGGTCACGTCGACGTCCACGTCGACCACGTCGGGCTGGTCCCGGCGGATCGCCAGCACGTCCAGCCGGGACACGGTGACCCGGCGGGCGGGCAGGTCGACGCTCTCGCCCTCGCGGACCCGCTTGTACGCCCGCTGGCCGTCGATCTTGATCGCGCTGACCGCGCTGGGCACCTGGTCGATCTCGCCGGTGAGGGCCGCGAACGCGGCGTGGACCGCCTCGTCGGTCACCGTTCCGGCGGGCGTGGTGGCGATGACGTCACCCTCGGCGTCGTCGGTGACGGTGGCCTGCCCCAGGCGGACGGTGGCGGTGTAGCTCTTGCCGGCGCCGATCACGTACGTCAGCAGGCGGGTGGCCCGCCCGACGCCGATCACCAGCACCCCGGTGGCCATCGGGTCGAGCGTGCCGCCGTGGCCCACCCGGCGGGTACGCGCCAGCCGGCGGATCCGCGCCACCACGTCGTGCGACGTCATGCCGCCCGGCTTGTCCACCACGATCAGACCGTCAGTGCTCACGACCGCCAAGCCTGCCAGACCGCCGCACGCCGACCCGCCCCGGTACGCCCGGAGAAAACGGGGCGACGCGTCTCGCGCCGCGCTGCGACGATGTCCGCAACGACGTCCGTCGGTATGCCGGGCGTCCGGACCACGGGGAGACATCGATGCGACAGACCCGCGACAGCCACACCGGCGCGGCCAGCGACGGCCGGCCCTGGCAGCGCACCCCGCAGCAGCCGTCCGCCCTGCCGGACTGGATGCGCGACCCGCCGCCTCCGCGCCGAACCCTCGGCGTGCGGGTCGCGGAAACCGTCGAGGCGCTGCCCGGCGCGCGCCGGCTGCGCGAGCGCTGGTGGGCCTGGCAGCAGCGGCAGAAGCTCTACCAGCGCTACCCCAACACCGTGAAGATCGTGGCCTTCTTCGTCTGCTGGGCGATCGCGCTGTTCCTCGTGCTCGCCGTCTACGGGCTCCAGCAGATGGCCTGACCGGTGCCGGCGGCGGGCGGTCTCCGGTCAGGCGCGGACCGCGCCGACCACCGCCCAGCCGCCGGAGCGGAGCCGCAGCAGCAACGCGACCAGGCGGATCACCACGAAGAGCGTGAGCCCGGCCCAGATGCCGCCGAGCCCCAGGCCGAGCCCGTACGCCAGCCAGATCGCCGGCAGGAACCCGCCCAGGGCCGCGACGATCGTGAGGTTACGCAGGTAGCGCACGTCCCCGGCGCCGATCAGCACCCCGTCGAGGGCGAAGACCACACCGGCCAGCGGGAGCATCCCGACGAACCACGGCCACGCCACCATGGCCTGCTCGCGTACCTGCGGATCGGAGCTGAACCAACCGGGGACGACACCGGCGCCCGCGGCGACGAGGAGGGCGAACGCGGTGCCGCAGACGCCACCGAGCAGGCCGATCCGGCGGGCCAGGGCGCGCGCCCCGATGTCGTCGCCGGCGCCCAGCGCGGCGCCGACCAGCGCCTGGGCGGCGATGGCGAGAGCGTCGAGCACCAGGGCGGCGAAGAAGAACAGTTGCACGGCGATCTGGTGGGCGCCGACCGCGGCGGCGCCGAAGCGCGCGGCGACGGCGGTGGCGGAGAGGAAGCTGGCCTGGAAGGCGACGCCGCGGATCAGCAGGTCGCGGCTGAGCACGAGCTGCTGCCGGATCACCGTCGGGCGGGGGCGCAGGGCGACCCGCTCGGCGGCCAGCGCGCTGACGAAGAGCACGCCGGAGAGCGTCTGGGCGGTCACGTTGGCCACGGCCGAACCGACCAGGCCGAGCCCGGCCGGGTAGACCAGCAGCGGGCAGAGCAGCGCGGAGAGCAGGTTGGGCCCGAGGACGTACCACAGGGGCCGCCGCGTGTCCTGGACGCCGCGCAGCCAGCCGTTGCCGGCGGCGGCGAGCAGCAGCCCGGGGGCGCCCAGCGCCGCGACGCGCAGCCACTGCGCGGCGGCGTCGGCCACCGCACCGCCCTCTCCGGCGAGGGTACGCGCCAGCGCGCCACCGCCGAGCTGCATCCCCACCGCGACCAGCACCCCGATGCCGAGTGCCAGCCAGGACGCCTGGACGCCCTCGGCCACCGCCGCGGCCCGGTCACCGGCACCGAAGCGGCGGGCCGACCGCCCCGTGGTGCCGTACGCGACGATCGCGCCGAGCCACGCGACGAGGGTCAGCACCGTGCCACCGACGGCGAGCGCGGCGAGGGGAACCTGGCCGAGGTGGCCGACGACGGCCGTGTCGACCAGGACGTAGAGCGGCTCAGCGGCCAGCACCACGAGGGCCGGCAGGGCGAGTGCGGCGATCCGGCGCGGCGACGCGGGCCGGGTGGCGACGACGGTGGGCTGACTCATCGCCGCCGATCCTGGCACGCGCCAGGTAAGGGACGCAACAACTCGCAGTGCTTACCGGGTGGTGTCTCCCGGTGTGGGTCGCCGGACACGGTCGACGCCCGGCTCCGACGGCGTACGGGCCGTCCGGCCGGGCGTCAGCCGATCGACGTCAGCGTCACTGACGGGTGTCCATCGAGGTCTGCAGCGCGCGGCGCATCTGCTCGCGGGCCTCGTCGGTGCTCTCGGGCTTGGGCTTGCTCGGCATGGTGGTGATCCCTTCCAGGGTGTGGGTCACCGAACGGCGACACGCACGGAGTCGTCCTGCTGCTGTGCGCCCGCAGCGGTCCGGGATCACCGGAGCGGCCGATGGGCGGCGCTAGCCGGGGTCGGTCCGACCCTGGAGGGAGGCGACGCCGGGTGCGGCCCCACCGCCCGTGACCAGGCGCCACCAGGGGCGCCGGCCAGTTCCCAAGCTATCGTTCAGGTCCACATGCTTCGCCGTGCTTCCCGCCATTCGGACAGCCGGAACGCCGGCTCACCGGGCCAGGAAGTGCCAGCCCAGCCACCACCAGAAGCCCAGGAGTCCGATCCGGCCCACCGGCACCGAACCCACCTCGTAGCGCGTCACGTACGCACACACGTCGCCGAGGGTCGGGATCCGGGAGCCCTCCCGGCGCGCCGCCCACTCCACCGCGGCGAAGAGCACCAGCGACGCCAGGAAGCCGCCGATCGCCAGGGCCCGCATCATCGCCGCACCAGGCCCCAGAACGCGGACAGCCAGCCCAGCCAGGCCGCGGACCGGACCAGCCGGTCCTCCAGCAGGGGGTCGGCCAGCCGGGAGAAGGTGGGGAAGTCGTCCCCCGCCGCCATCACGAAGGTGGCGCCCTCAAAGACCACGAAGACCACCACCGGCAGGGCCCACCAGGCCGCTCCGGCCCCGAGCCGGTGCGGTGCGGGACGGCGCGGCACCCGATTGCTCAGACCGAGCCAGATCAGTACGCCCCCGGTGCCGAGCGTGTAGAGATTGGCTTCGGTCGAGAAGGACGCGAACCGGCCGCCGACCAACGAGAGGCAGACGAGCACCGGCACGGCCACGGCCGGCCGGTCCCAGGCGCGGGGCGCCTCGACGGTGAGGTCGTGGGGTTGCTCCATCCCATGATTCTCCCCGCGTTCACACACGGCGGGAAGGTGGACACCCCCCGGAGCTGTCCCTGATCTTCGGAGGGCTCAGGCGGGGCCGGGCGTGACGAGAGCGGCGCCGAGTTCGGCACGGATGCTCCCGACGACCTCCTCGACGGTGCCGTGCCCCGTGAAGCCGGCGGCGAACCGGTGGCCGCCACCGCCCAACGCGACCGCCACCCGGGACACGTCGACGGCGCCCTTGCTGCGCATGGACACCGCCCACCCGTCCGGCCCGGTCTGCTTGACCACGCAACTCACGTCCGCCTCGGCGGTGCACCGCACCGAGTCGATCAACGCCTCCAGCACGTACGGGCGCTGGTCGTGCCGGGTCAGGTCGTCGAGGGTCGCGTACGTCCAGACGAGACCGTGCCCACCGGCGGCGTCGGGCTCCAGCCGAGCCCGGCCCAGCACCTCGCCGAAGAGGCGGACGGCGCCGAACGGCCGGGTGTCGAAGATCCGTCGGGAGATGTCGCCGGGGCGGATGCCGGTGGCGAGCAGCCGCGCCGCCATCGCGTGGACCGCCGGGGTGGTCGCCTCGAAGCGGAAGGAACCGGTGTCGGTGCTGAGCGCCACGTACAGGCACTCCGCGATGCCGGCGTCCAGCGGCACCCCGAGGCGGGTGAGCAGCTCCTCGACGACCACCGATGTGGCCGCGGCGTGCGGGTCCACCAGGTTGACGCCGCCGAAGCGGGTGTTCGACGCGTGGTGGTCGAGCACCAGCGCGGTGCCGGCGGTCTCCAGCCGGTCGACCAGCTCACCGAGGCGCGACTCGCTCGCCGCGTCGAAGCAGACCACGAGGTCCGGATCGGGGTACGCCTCGGTCGCCGGCACCAGCAGGTCCAGACCGGGCAGGCCACGGAACGGCTCCGGCACCTCGGGCGGGCCGGGGAACGTCGCCCGCAGCTGCCGGACACCCCGGTGGCGCAGCCCCAGGCCGAAGGCGAGCATGCTGCCCAGCGCGTCCCCGTCGGGGTTCACGTGGCAGATCAACTGCACCCGGGCGTCCGGCGGCAGGTCCCGGACAGCGGCGACCGCGGCGGCCCACTCGGCCTCCGTCGGACCGGCCCCGGGCGGAATCGCCCCCGCCGGGGCCCGGTCGACCGTGAGGCCGGTCGAGCCGGCCGCGGAGCTGGTCACCGCCCGGTCCGGGGCGAGGTGTCGTCCTCGGCGTTCTCGTCGGTGTCCTCGGCGTCGGTGTCCTCGTCGACCTTGTACGGCTGGGGCTCGCCCGCGTACTCGGCCCGGGCGGCCAGCCGCTGCACCTCGGCGTCGGCGTTACGCGCCTGCGCGAGCAGATCGTCGATGTGCTTGACCTGGTCCTGCACGTCGTCCAGGACGAAGGTCAGGGTCGGCGAGTGCCGAAGCCCGAGCGCCTTGCCGACGGTGCTGCGCAGCATGCCCTTCGCGCTCTCCAGGGCCGCCGCCGTGCCCGCCTGGGCCGCCGCGTCGCCGAGCACCGTGTAGAAGACGGTGGCGTCGCGCAGGTCGGCGGTGATCCGGGCGTCGGTGATGGTGATCATGCCGAGCCGCGGATCCTTGATCTGGCTCCGCACCACCGACGCGACCAGTTCCCGCACCCGCTCCGCGTGCCGGCGTACCTTGGCCGGATCCGACATCTCGCCACCTCCACGGCGTCCCGCTCCCGGCCGCCGGACGACGCGGAACGTCACCGGCCGACCGGCCAACATCTCGAACACTACCTTCGCCGCCCGCGCCCCCGGACGTCACCGTCGGTGTCGCGGACCACGCCCCTACCAGTGACCACACGCCTCCGCAGCCGGTCGCGCCGTCACGCCCGGTGACGCCGGTCGGGACCGGCCCGGCCGGGGCGGCCCCGAGCGGCTAGTCGTCCTCGCCGTAGAGGCGCCGTCGCACCGAGAGCAGCTCGGCCTCGGGCCGACCGGCCACCAGGCGCTCACAGGAGTCGAGCACCTCGCGGACGTGCGCCGCCTCGGCGGCCACCGCCGCCACGGCGATCTCCGCCCGACCGTGCAGGTCGAGCGCACCCACCTCGGCGGCCGACACCTCGAAGCGACGCAGCGCCGCGACGATCGGCCGTACATATGATCTCTTGGCCTTGAGCGACCGGGAGTCGCCCGGCAGAAGCAGGTCGAAGACCGCGGTTCCGGTGAACATCACTCAGGACGTTACGGACAACGCCGGACATGATCAAGGGGTTTACGCCAGACCGGCGTAAACCCCTCGACCACTGTCGTCAGCCGCGGATCAGGCGCGAACCTTCTCCCGCATCTCGAAGGTCTCGATGATGTCGCCGACCTGGACGTTGTTGTAACCACCCAGGGTCAGACCACACTCGAAGCCCTCGCGGACCTCCGTGGCGTCGTCCTTGAACCGCTTGAGCGAGCTGACGGTGAGGTTGTCCGCCACCACCGCCCCGTCGCGCAGCAGGCGCGCCTTGGCGTTGCGCCGGATGACACCCGACCGGACGATGCAGCCGGAGATGTTGCCGATCTTGGACGAGCGGAACACGTCGCGGATCTCCGCGGTGCCCAGCTCGACCTCCTCGTACTCCGGCTTGAGCAGGCCCTTGAGCGCCGCCTCGATCTCCTCGATGGCCTGGTAGATGACCGTGTAGTACCGGATCTCCACGCCCTCGCGGTCGGCCATCTCGCGGACCTTGTTGGAGGCCCGCACGTTGAAGCCGATGATCGTGACCGGCTCCGACGAGGCGCTGGCGAGCATGACGTTGCTCTCCGTGATCGCGCCGACACCCCGGTCGAGGACCTTGAGCTGGACCTCCTCGGGAATGTCGAGGTTGAACAGCGCGTCCTCGAGCGCCTCCACGGAACCGGAGACGTCGCCCTTGAGCACCAGGTTGAGCGAGGTCTTCTCGCCCTCCTTGAGCTGCTCCATGAGCGTCTCGAGAGTCGCCCGGCCACGGGAGTTGGCGAATGCCGCCGCCCGCCGCCGCGCCTGCCGCTGCTCGGCGATCTGCCGCACCGTGCGGTCGTCCGCCGCGGCGAGGAAGGTGTCGCCGGCGCTCGGCACCGCGGTCAGACCCAGGACGAGGACCGGACGTGCCGGACCCGCCTCGGCGACCTGGTTGCCGTTCTCGTCGAGCATCGCCCGAACCCGGCCGTGCGCCCCACCGGCGACGATCGAGTCGCCCGCCCGCAGGGTGCCCTTCTGCACCAGCACCGTCGCCACCGCACCGCGGCCCTTGTCCAGGTGCGCCTCGATGGCCACACCCTGCGCCGGCCCGTCGATCGGAGCGGTCAGCTCCAGCGACGCGTCGGCGGTCAGCAGGACGGCCTCGAGAAGCTCCTCGATGCCGATGCCCGGCTTGGCTGCCACGTTGACGAACATGGTCTCGCCGCCGTACTCCTCGGCGACCAGGCCGTACTCGGTCAGTTGCTGGCGGACCTTGTCCGGGTTGGCCTCCGGCTTGTCGACCTTGTTGACCGCCACCACGATCGGCACGTCGGCCGCCTTGGCGTGGTTCAGCGCCTCGATCGTCTGCGGCATGACGCCGTCGTCCGCCGCGACCACCAGGATCACGACGTCCGTCACCTGGGCACCACGGGCACGCATGGCGGTGAACGCCTCGTGACCCGGGGTGTCGATGAAGGTCACCGCGCGGTCGTTGCCCTCGTGCGGGACGTGGACCTGGTAGGCACCGATGTGCTGGGTGATGCCACCCGCCTCGCCGGCCACGACGTTCGCCTTACGGATCGCGTCGAGCAGCTTGGTCTTACCGTGGTCGACGTGACCCATGACGGTCACGACCGGCGCACGGGTGACCAGGCGCTCCTCGGCGACCTCGGCGTCGAGGTCGATGTTGAACTGCGCGAGCAGCTCGCGGTCCTCGTCCTCCGGGCTGACGATCTGCACGTCGAAACCGAGGTGCTCACCCAGCAGCAGCAGGGTGTCGTCGGAGCACGACTGGGTCGCCGTCACCATCTCGCCCAGGTTGAACATCTCCTGGACCAGCGAACCCGGGTTGGCGTTGATCTTGTCGGCGAAGTCCGACAGCGAGGCGCCACGGGAGAGCCGGACGACCTGACCCTGACCCCGGGGAGCACCCGAGCTCATGGTCGGGGCCGACAGGTTGTCGAACTCCTGTCTGCGCTGCTTCTTGGACTTGCGACCGCGGGTCGGCCGGCCACCCGGACGCCCGAAGGCACCCGCGGCGCCGCCGCCACGGCCACGACCGCCGCCACCTGGACGACCACCGCCACCGGCCGGGGCACCCGGACGGAAACCGCCACCGGGAGCGCCGCCACCGCCGCCGCCACCGGGACCGCCACGGTAGCCACCGCCACCGCCGCCGCCACCGGGACCGCCGCGGAAGCCACCGCCACCACCAGCGCCCCCGCCACCGGGACCGCCGCGGAAGCCACCGCCGCCGCCGGCGGGACGACCAGCGCCGCCACCGGGACCGCCACGACCGCCACCGGGACCGCCGGGGCGACCCGTGGTCGGACGCTGGCTCGGCATGGAGGCCGGGCTGGGCCGCGGGGGCATGGAGGCCGGGCTCGGCCGCGGCGGCATGCCCGCCGGGCTGGGCCGGGGGCCACCGGCACCGGCGGCCGGCGGCCGCTGCTGGCCGCCCTGGATACCGAACGGGTTGTTACCGGCGCCGCGCGCCGGCGGACGACCGCCCGGGCGGGCACCCGGACCCGGGGTCGGCGCGCCGGGACGACCGGCGGCCGGCGTACCGGGACGCGAAGGAGCCGCGTTCGGGCCCGGACGCGGACCCGGACGGGGGCCACCCTCGGTGGGGGGCTCCCGACGGACGTTCTCACGCTGCTGCTGGCGAGCGGCCTGCGCGGCCTTGACCGCGGCCTCCTGCTCGGCCTTCAGCGCGGCGGCACGCGCCTCCGCGGCCGCCACCTCGATGTCGTGTGCGCTCGCCGGCTTGGCGACCGGGGCCGCCGGCTGCGGCGGGCCGGGAACCGGGCCCTTGGGCTTCGGACCGGGTGCCGGCGCGGCCGGCCGCCGCGGCGGCATCGGCTTGGCCGAGACCCGGGGTGCGCCCGGGGTCGGGGACGGGGACGGCGTCGGGGTCGGTGCCGGGCTCGAGGCCGCCGCCGGCGTGGCGGTCGGCGCCGAGGAACCACCGGCGGACGCGACGAAGGCGCCACGCAGCCGTCGGGCGACAGGCGCCTCGACGGTGCTGGACGCGGACTTGACGAACTCGCCCATCTCCTTGAGTTTGGCGAGAACGGTCTTGCTTTCGACCCCGAGCTCCTTGGCTAGCTCGTGTACGCGGGCCTTACCTGCCACTGCACTCCTCACTCCGAGGTCGTGCGGGCAGCACCCGCAGCGACCTCACTCCTGCACTTGAAGCCTGGTCATTTCAGGGACTTCATCGTGTGCTCATGTCGGTCGTCCTACCTTGCTAGCGACCCTCGTCCGCTCGGGTTGACCGGACGTAGTGGTTGGCGCTTCGACGTGCTCCGCCAGCTCCCGGTGGTCAGGGACCCCGGTCACGCGCAGCGCCCGCCCGAAGGCGCGCCGCCGCACTGCCTGCGCGAAGCAGGCCGGATCCGGGTGCATGTTCGCTCCCCGACCCGGCAGTATGCGGGCCGGATCAGGTCGGAGGCTGTGTCCAGCCTCGTCACCAACCGCGACTATCCGCAACAACTCGCTGGCCGGCGCACGTCGCCGGCAACCCACACAGGTGCGCACCGGCGCCACGCGTCGTACCACTGGGGGAAGTCTACCCCTAGCTGCCCGAGATCGCGCCGCCCGGCTCCGGGACGTGATCAGCTCCGCCCCGGTTGGCCGCACCCGCCTGCTCCGCGTCGGACCGGATGTCGATCCGCCAACCGGTCAGACGGGCGGCAAGGCGGGCATTCTGCCCCTCCCGGCCGATCGCCAGCGACAGCTGGAAGTCCGGAACGGTCACCCGTGCGGCCCGGCCGGCCAGGTCGACCACCTCGACCCGCAGGGCCTTGGCCGGCGAGAGCGCGTTGCCGACGAACGTCGCCGGGTCGTCCGACCAGTCGATAATGTCGATCTTCTCACCGTGCAGCTCGCTCATCACCGCCCGCACCCGCTGCCCCATGGGGCCGATGCAGGCGCCCTTGGCGTTCACACCGGGGGTGGTGGACCGGACCGCGATCTTCGTCCGGTGACCTGCCTCACGTGCGATGGCGCCGATCTCGACCGTTCCGTCGGCGATCTCCGGCACCTCCAGGGCGAAGAGCTTCTTCACCAGCGCCGGGTGCGACCGGGACAGCGTGATCTGCGGCCCGCGCATTCCCTTGGCGACGTGCACCACGACGCAGCGGATCCGCTCGCCGTGGGCGTACCGCTCGCCGGGCACCTGCTCCGACTGCGGCAGGACGCCCTCCAGCTTGCCCAGGTCGACGCTGACGATGCCCTTCTCCGCCCGCGCCTCGTGCGCCTGCACGACGCCGGTCACCAGGTCGCCGTCGCGGCCCACGTACTCGCCGAAGTGCACCTCGTCGGTGGCCTCCCGCAGACGCTGGAGGATCACCTGCTTGGCGGTCATGGCGGCGATCCGGCCGAAGTCGTGCGGGGTGTCGTCCCACTCCCGCACCACGGTGCCGTCGTCGTCCATCTCCTGCGCGTACACCAGGGCCGCGCCGGACTTACGGTCGATCTCCACCCGGGCGTGGGACTCCGCGCCCTCGGTGTGCCGGTAGGCGGTCAGCAACGCGGTCTCGATCGCCGCGAGGATCGTGTCGAACGGGATCTCCCGCTCGCGCTCCAGTGCGCGCAGCGCCGCGAGGTCGATGTTCACCTCTCCTCGTCCTCCACATCATCGTCGTCGTCAAAGTCGTCGGTGTCGCCGGCGTCGTCGGCCTCGTCCACCGCCTCGTCGAGGCGGGTGAACTCCACCTGCACCCGGCCGGGGCCGAGGTCGGAGTACGTGAACTCCGCGGGGCCGGCCTCGGTCTCCAGCGTCACCCGCTCGTCGTCGGCGGCCAGAATGCGGCCGGTGACCTGCCGGTCGGCGCCCTCCGCGGCGCGGGCGGTCACCTTGACCAGCCGGCCGGCGTTGCGCCGCCAGTGGCGGGGCAGGGTCAGCGGCCGATCCACGCCCGGCGAGCTGACCTCGAGCTGGTACTCGCCGGCCACGATGTCGCCGCCGGCCTCCTCGGCCTCGTCCAGCGCGGCGGAGACGGCCCGCGAGACGTCGGCGACCGCGTCCAGGTTGACGCCGCCGTCCGCGTCCACGATCACCCGCACCACGTGCCGGCGACCGGCCCGGGAGACGGAAAGGTCCTCGAGGTCGTACCCGGCCGCGGTGACCACGGGCTCGATGACCTCGCGCAGGCGGGCGCGCCGGGCGGCGAGGTCACCGCGCGGCGCGCGCTCCCCGCCGCGGGGACCCTCGGGACGCCGCGGTCGCCCGGTCGGCCCCGTCGGCCTGGTGGCCCGGCCACGCTGCGTCATCTGGCGCACCCTTCTCCTGCTCGCGGCGTCCGGTCGGGCGCCATGCCGGCACGCCACCGGAGCGATCGCGCCGGTGGCGTGCAGAGCGTAACGCGCCGGTCCGGCACCGGCCCGGGCGGCGCACCGACGCCGATGACCCCGGGACCGGCCAGGATGGTGTTGACTTGTCCGGTGGCGACGGGAAGAACGACAGAGCGCGACGGTGCAACCGGACATTCGCGGCGTAACCTGCTGCGAGCCGGTGCCCTGCTGGCACTCGGCGGCGCGACGACGTCGCTGACCGGCTGTGATCCTTTCGACCGCGACGGAGACGCGGCACCGGCGCCCGACCCCCTCGCGCCGCTGGTCGAGGAGGCGCTCGCGCTCGCCGCGGCCCACACCGACGCCGCCGCCGCGCACCCCACGCTGGCCGGCCGGCTCACCCCGATCGCCGAGGCGCACCGCGCGCACGCCGCCGAACTGGCGCGGCTGTCCCGCACCGCGCCGCCCTCGGCGTCCGCCCCGGCGTCGCCCGCGACCGAGGGTGCCCCGGCCGCCGCGCTGGCCGCCCTGCGGGATCGCGAGCGCGCCGGCCGGGAGAACGCGACGAAGGCCTGCGCGGAGGCACCGGCGGACCGCGCGGCACTGCTCGCGTCGATCGTCGCCGCCCGCGCCACGCACGTGGAGGTGCTGCGATGACCGCGCCGTCCGGTCCCGCCGAGGCGCTCGGTGCCGCGCTGGCCGCCGAGTACGCGGCCATCTGGGCCTACGGCCCGATCGGCGTACGCCTCACCGACGCTGCCCGGACCGCGGCGCGGGAGGCGGAGGCCGCGCACCGGCGTCGCCGTGACGCGCTGGTGGTGCAGCTCAGCACCTCCGGCGGCACCGTCCCGGCGGACCGCGCCGGGTACGCGCTGCCGTACCCGGTGACGGACCGGGCGAGCGCGCTGCGCCTGGCGGTGGAGGTGGAGGAGCGCACCGCCGCGTTCTGGCGGGCGGCGGTCGCGGCGACCACCGGCCCGGACCGGGACCGCGCCCTCGCCGCCCTGGTGGACTACGCGGTCCGGGCGACCCGGTGGCGGCGGATCGCGGGGGTCACCCCGTCGACCGTGGCGTTCCCCGGCCGTCCTACCTGAGGTCGCGTCACCCCCGGGCTGAGCGCTCCGGTTGCGGTCCGCATACCAGGTATGCATACTCCGTGAGGTGTCCATCCGTCACGGCCTGCTCGCCCTGCTCGAACGTGGCCAGATGTACGGCTACCAGCTGCGCGCCGCGTTCGAGGAGTCGACCGGATCCACCTGGCCGCTGAACATCGGGCAGGTCTACACCACCCTCGCCCGGCTGGAACGCGACGGGCTGGTCCGCTCGCTGCCGGAGAGCGAGGCGGGGCAGCGCCCGTACGAGATCACCGACGCCGGCCGGGCCGACCTGACCCTGTGGTTCGCCACCCCGATCAGCCGCACCGACCGTCCCCGGGACGAGCTGGCCATCAAGCTCGCGCTCGCCCTGACCACCCCCGGCGTCGACGTGCGGTCGGTGGTGCAGACCCAGCGCAGCGCCACCATGCGGACGCTCCAGGAGTTCACCCGACTGAAGTACGCCAGCGACCGGCCGGAGGACCTGCCCTGGCGTCTGGTGCTGGACGCGATGGTGTTCCAGGCCGAGGCGGAGGTCCGCTGGCTGGACCACTGCGAGAGCAGCCTGGTGCGGTACCGGCCGACCACGACCGGCTCCCCGGGCCCGCCCGGAACGGTCCGGGCGGCCGGAACCTCCGGGGCGGTGGAGCGGACGGACCAGGAGGCGCGCCGGTGACCACGGCCGACGACGCGGTCCTCGACGTCCGCGACGTGCACCGCACCCACGGCGCCGGTCCGGCGGCCGTGCACGCGCTGCGCGGGGTCAGCCTCACCGTCGCGCCCGGCGAGCTGGTCGCCGTCATGGGCCCCTCCGGATCGGGCAAGTCGACCCTGCTGGCCCTGGCCGGCGGCCTGGACAGCCCGAGCGCCGGCCAGGTGGTCGTGGACGGCCAGGTGCTCGGCGACCTGGACCGGCGCCGTCTCGCCCGGCTGCGCCGCCGTCGGGTCGGCTACATCTTCCAGGACCTCAACCTGATCGCCAGCCTCACCGCCGTGGAGAACGTCGCGCTCCCCCTCGAACTGGACGGGACCGGCGTACGACCGGCCCGCCGCCTCGCCCTGGACGCGCTGGCCGAGGTGGGCCTGCCCGACCTGGGCGACCGCTTCCCGGACCAGCTCTCCGGCGGCCAGCAGCAGCGGGTCGCCATCGCCCGGGCCCTGGTCGGCGAGCGCCGCCTGGTCCTCGCCGACGAGCCGACCGGTGCGCTGGACTCGCAGACCGGCGAGGCCGTGCTGCACCTGCTGCGCCGACGGGTCGACGCCGGGGCGGCCGGGGTGCTGGTCACCCACGAGGCCCGGCACGCCGCGTGGGCGGACCGGGTGGTGTTCCTGCGGGACGGGGTGCTGGTCGACTCGACCGCGCCCCTGGGCGACGTGGCGCAACTGCTCACCGGCAGCGGTCGGTGAGGCCGGACCGGCTCACCGGCACGGCCGGATCGTGGCGGGTCGCGCTCCGGGTGGCCCGGCGGGAGGCGCGGCGGGCGCGCGGGCGTACGGCGTTGATCCTGGTGATGATCGTCCTGCCGGTGCTGGGCCTGTCGTTCACCGCGGCGACCTGGGACATGTCGGAACTCACCCGGGCGGAACGGATCGACCGCCAACTCGGCGCCGCCGACGTGGAACTGCTGCCGGCCATGGCGGAGCCGATCGTGCAGACCGGGTGGGGTGACGGGTGGGGCCCCCGCGACGGCGAGAGCGCGGTGGCCGGCCCGGTCGATCCCGCGACGGCCGCCGGACTGCTCCCGGCCGGGTCCCGGGTGCTGCCCGTGCAGCGACAGACCTACTTCGAGGCCCTGGTCGGCGACCGTGTCGACGACACCGTGGCGGCCCGGGCCGTCGACCTGACCGACCCGCTCGGACGCGGGCTGGCCCGGTCCCTGCGCGGCCGGGCTCCGGTGGGCTCCGACGAGATCGCGGTCAACGACGTCGCGTCGGACCGGTTGAAGGTCCGCCTCGGGGGTCGGGTGACGTCCGGGGACGGCTCGCGCACCTGGACGGTCGTCGGGGTGGTCGAGTTCCCGGACCATCTGGGCCCGGTCGTGGCGCTGCCGCCGGAGGCACCGGCACGACCGGGAGGCGCCGAGACCACCCTGCTGGTCGACCTGCCCGGCGCCGTCGACGCCGACCTGGTCCGGCGGCTCAACGACCACGGCTTCGTGGTGCAGGCCCGGATTCCCGTGCCAGGTCCGCCGCCCGGGACGGAGGCCCGGTACGGGAACTTCCCCTCGGCGGTGGACCTGGAGGGCATGAGCACCGCCGTGCTCGTCGGCGGGCTCGGGCTGCTGGAGGTCGTGCTGCTCGTCGGGCCCGCCTTCGCGGTGGGCGTACGCCGGCGGCGTCGGGACCTGGCGCTGGTCGCGGTGGCCGGTGGGGACGCCGTCCACCTGCGCCGGATCGTCCTGGCCGACGGGCTGGTGCTGGGTGCGGTCGGCGCCGCCGTGGGCGTGCTGCTCGGCGTCGCCACGGCCGTGGCGTTCCGTCCGCTGAGCGAGCGGTACCTGTTCCAGGCGCGCTTCGGCGGGTACCGCTTCATGCCGGAGGCGCTGCTGCTGATCGCCGCCGTCGCGGTCCTGGCCGGCGTGCTCGCCGCGCTGGTGCCGGCGTGGACGGCCGCCCGGCAGGACGTGGTGGCGGGACTGGCCGGGCGGCGCACCCCGGCGGCGTACCGGCATCGGTGGCCGGTGCTCGGCGCGGCGCTCGTCGCGGTCGGTGCCGGCATCGCCGCCGTCGGCGCGAACCGGACGTCGCCGACGGTGGTCCTCGCCGGCCTGGTCCTCGGTGAACTCGGACTGGTCTGCGCCACCCCGGCGCTGGTGGGGCTGATCGCCCGCCTCGGCCACGCCCTGCCGGTGGCGCTCCGGATCGCCCTGCGCGACGCCAGCCGCAACCGGTCCTCGGCCGCCCCGGCCATCTCGGCGGTGATGGCGGCGGTGGCCGCGAGCGTCGCCCTCGGCGCCTACATCGCCAGCGAGGACGCCCGCGACGCGCGGATGTACGAACCGAGCCTGCCGGCCGGGAGCGTGCTCGTGGGCCGGACGGACCCGAGGGACCCGACCGGCCCGCCCGACCACGACCGGGTCGTCGAGGCGGCCCGGCAACACCTCGGCAGCGCGGTGACTCCCGTACCTGTGGTGGAGGCCAGGTGCGCGACCGGCGCGGCGTGCCAGGTGCTGCCGGTCCTGCCGCCGGACCGGGTCTGCCCGTGGTTTCCGGGGGCCGAGCTGAGCGAGGGCGACCGCCGACGGGCCCGGGCGGACGAGCGCTGCCGGGGCGGCCCGGACGACGTCTACGGGGCCTACTTCGAGGTGACCGTGGACGACGGCGGATCCCTGCCGATCCTCGTCGGAGCGGATCCGTCCGCGACGGCGGCCGCCACGGCCGTGCTGCGGGCCGGAGGGGCGGTGGTGACCGATCCGCGCTACGTGGTCGACGGTCGGTTGACGGTCGGCGTGGACCGCACGGCCGACCCCGAGGTGACGACCACCGACACCACCACCGTCACCGGGTACGCGTTGGACGTGGACCTCGTGGTGCCACGCCTCGTGCTCTCCCGTCCGGCCGCCGACCAGCTGGGCCTGACCCCGCGGCACACGGGGTGGGCGTTCACCGCCGACGGCGTGACCGACCCGGAGCGACGGAACCGGTTCGCCACCGCGCTCCGGCCGGTCGGCGGGGTGCATGTGACGGTCGAGGGCGGCGACCCGCAGACCCCCGTCCGCCCCTTCCTGCTCCTGCTGGCCGTGGCGGCCGGGGTGATCGCCGTGGGCGCCACCGGCGCGGCCACCGGCCTCGCGGCGGCCGAGGGCCGCGCCGACCTGTCCACCCTCGCGGCGGTCGGTGCCGGACCGGGCGTACGCCGGGTCCTCTCCCTCTGCCAGGCCGGGGTGATCGCCGTGGTCGGCTCGCTGCTCGGGGTCCTCGCCGGCCTGGGAACGGCCCTGATCATCCTGACCGCCGTCAACCGCCACCACGCCGGCACCTGGCCGGTCGAGCCCGCGTTCCCGCTGGTGGTCCCGTGGAGCACGCTCGGCGTCCTGGTCGTGGTGCCGCTGGTCGCCATGTTCGGCGCCGGCCTGTTCACCCGTTCCCGGCTGCCGGTCGAGCGCCGTCTCGACTGAGGTCGGGAGATGACCGGTCCGGGGGTGCCGCGCGGGGCGGCCAGCCGGCACACTGACTCCGTGTCCGTACTGGGAACCCTCACCCGCCGCGTCGGTCACCACCGCTGGTTCGGTGCCGCCGCCCGCCTGCTCGTCCCCGCCGACCGGATGGTCGGCCGGCTCACCCGGGGTCGGGTGGTCGCCCTGGGGCTCATTCCCTCGCTGGTCATCACGACGGCCGGCCGCCGCTCCGGGCTGCCGCGCAGCAACCCCCTGCTGTACGTGCCGGACGGCGACGCGTACGTGGTGATCGGCTCGAACTGGGGCCAGACGCACCAGCCCGGGTGGGCCATGAACCTGCTCGCCGACCCGACCGCCGAGGTGGACGTCAAGGGGCGCCGGCTCCCGGTACGCGCCGAGGTGGCCACCGGCGCCGAACGGGAACGGCTGTGGCAGCTCCTGGTCAGCGAGTGGCCCGCCTACCGCACGTACGTCGAGCGGGCCGGCGGCCGGGAGATCCGCATCTTCCGGCTGGTGCCGACCGGGCGCGGCGTGCCGGCCGGACCGGACGGCCGCGGCTAGGGTCTGTGTCGAAGTCCTCGGTCGAGCCGGCGTGAGGTGAGCGGCGTGGACGTGCGGGACGGGGCCGACGAGGCGTACCTCGACGATCCACGGTGGACGGTGGCGGAACGGGTCGCCAACGCCGCACAGCGGCGTTTCCCCGCCGACGTGCTGGCCGTGGCGGTGCACGGCCCGCTGGCCCACGGCGACGACGACGGCGGTGGCGACGGTGAGGTCGGGCTGCTGGTGGTGACCTACCGGCCGGGCGGCGGACCGCCCGCGTCGACCCGGCGGGTCGACGGTGTCCTGGTCGACCTGACCGTGACGGCCGCGGACGACTACCTCCGGCAGGCACAGGTGATCACGGCACTGTGGCCGCTGACCGCCGACCGGTACGTCACCACCCGGGCCCTGCACGACCCGACCGGCTGGCTGCGGACGCTGCGTGACGAGCACCTCGGCCGGCTGGCCCGGGCGCGACCGGCCGAGTTCAGCACCGCCGCCCGCCGGGCCTGGTACCGGGGCAGCGCGGCGCACGCCCGGGCCGCCCGGCTGGCCGAGTGGTACGAGACGGACCAGGCGCTGCTGATGCTCGGCGAGGCACGGCTGGCCGCGGCGACGGTGCACGGCCTGCTCAGCCGCACCTACTTCCGCGACCCCGGTGACGCGGTACGGCGTACCGGGCTGGCCGGCGCGGACATGACCGAGGTGGGCGCGGTGCTGGCCCGCCAGGCCGAGGAGCTGGCCGCCCGGGGCCGCCCGGTGGACGGCACCGTCGACGACCTGCTCGACGGCTGACCGGCGCCTACAGCCCGCCCTGGACGCCGATCAGGGCGCCGATCCCGTACGTGGCGGCGGCGGCCAGCGCGCCGAGCAGCAGCTGACGCAGGCCGCCGAGCAGCCAGGACCGGGCGGTGAAGCGGGCGACGACGGCACCGGCGACGAACAGGCCCACCCCGCCGACGGCCAGCGCCAGCCACAGGCTGGTCGCGCCGAACAGGTACGTCAGCAGCGGCACCAGGGCACCGACGGAGAAGAACAGGAACGACGAGATCGCGGCCGCCCACGGGCTGGGCTGGTCGTCGGGGTCGACGCCCAGTTCCTCCCGGACGTGGACCCGCAGGGCCTCCTCCGGGTTGCGCCGCACCGCCTGGGCGACCTGCATGGCGAGGTCCTGCGGGAGGCCCCGTGCCACCCACGCCTCGGCCAGCTCACGCGCCTCCGCCTCCGGGTGCCGCTCCAGCTCCCGCCGCTCCTTGGCCACCTCGGCGGCGACCTGCTCGTTGGCCGACCGGACGCTCGTGTACTCCCCCAGGCCCATCGAGATCGCGCCGGCCACCAGGCCCGCGGTGCCGGTGAGCACGATGCTGCGGGGCGAGACACCGCCGCCGCCCACGCCCGCGATCAGGGCGATGTTGGTGACCAGACCGTCCATCGCGCCGAACACCGCCGGACGCAGCCAGCCCCCGGACACGTCCGCGTGGTGCGCCTCCCGCAGCGCCGCCGGGGTGTCGGTCACGGCAGGGTCAGAATCTCGTGGCCGTCCTCGGTCACCACGATCGTGTGCTCGAACTGCGCGGTCCACTTCCGGTCCTTGGTCACCACGGTCCACCCGTCGTCCCACATGTCGTACTGGTAGGTGCCGAGGGTGATCATCGGCTCGATGGTGAACGTCATGCCCGGTTCCATGACGTCGGTGGGCCGCGGGCTGTCGTAGTGCGGCACGAAGAGCCCGCTGTGGAAGGCCTCCCCGATGCCGTGCCCGGTGAAGTCCCGGACCACGCCGTAGCCGAAGCGCTTCGCGTACGACTCGATCACGCGGCCGATCACGTTGATCTGGCGACCGGGCGCGACCGCCCGGATGCCGCGCATCATCGCCTCGTGGGTGCGCTCGACCAGCAGCCGCGCCTCCTCGCTCACCTCGCCCACGCAGAAGGTGGCGTCGGTGTCGCCGTGCACCCCGTCGAGGTAGGCCGTGACGTCCACGTTGATGATGTCGCCGTCCTGCAGCACGGTGGAGTCCGGGATGCCGTGGCAGATCACCTCGTTGAGGCTGGTGCAGCAGGACTTGGGGAAGCCCTTGTAGCCCAGCGTCGACGGGTACGCGCCGTGGTCGCAGAGGAACTCGTGCACCACCCGGTCGATCTCGTCGGTGGTCACACCCGGCTTGCAGTACTCCCCGGCGAGCTGGGTGGCGCGCGCCGCGAGCCGCCCCGCCACGCGCATCTTCTCGATGGTCTCCGCCGTCTGCACGTGCGAGCCACGCCACTCACGGGGACGTGACTTGCCCACGTACTCCGGTCGCGGGATGTGGGCGGGCACAGGCCGCAACGGGGAGAGCGTGCCTGGGGTCAGCGGCGCACGGACGGTCATGACACAAGCCTATCGCCGGCCATCCGGGTGACCGGCGCCACCGCCCGCCGCCGGCGGTTGTTGCCCCGCCAGGTCCGCTGTGCCATGGTGTCTCCGTGGATCAAGGGGGCGCACCTCCCGTCTTCTCCGCCAGCGCGGAGCTCGACGGCGATCACCTCCGTGTCGTGGTGACCGGCGAGGTGGACATGGCCACCGCCGACACGATGTTGCAGACCGCCCTGCGGGAGCCGGCCCGGCGGGTCACGCTCGACCTGCGCGCGGTCACCTTCTTCGACTCGGCCGCCATCCACGCCGTCGTACGGCTCGCCCAGCAGTTCCCCGGCACGCTCGACGTGCTGCCGTCACGCCAGGTCGGTCGGGTGCTGGAGATCTCCGGCCTGGGCGACCAGGCCTGGCTCCGCGCCGTCTGACCGGTCCGCGCGCGCCGGCCCGGCCGACCGCCGCCGGGGTCCGGCTCAGTCGCGCAGCCGCCGGCGCAACGTCACGTCCGTCCCCTGCTCGGTGCGACGGACCGACAGTTCCCCCAACGCCCGGATCAGCGAGAGCCCGCGCCCCCGGAAGCCGGTGCCGGTGGACTCCCGCCACCGGCCGGTGTCCCGCACCGTGGCCACCACGGTCCGGTCCTCGATGGTCACCTCGACGGTGATCGTCGGCTCGACCGGGTCGACCGGGTGCTCGATGGCGTTGGCGGCGGCCTCGGAGACCGCCACGGTGAGGTCGAACAGGTCGGTCTCGCCGACGGCGTGCGCCACGAGGAAGCCCTCCAGCCGCTTGCGCAGCACGCTCAGCCGGGTCGGGTCGGCGGGCAGCCGCAGCGCGAACCGGTTGAGTTCGGCGGCCTCCAGGGCGAGCACCGCCACGTCGTCGCGCAGGGGCCGCCCGGCGACGCGTTCCACGACCGCGTCGACCAGATCCGCCACGTGGTCGCCGTAGCCCGCCGCGTCGGACCGCAACTGCGCCAGCGCCTCGTCGATGCCCTGCTGCCGGTCCTCGATCAGGCCGTCGGTGAAGAGCAACAGCCGGCTTCCCGGTGTCAGCTCCCCCTCGACCGTCCGGTAGGTGGCGTCCGGGATCGCCCCGACCGGCGGGCCGAGGGCTCGGTCGTGCAGGAACGCCACGTCGTCTCCTCGGATCAGAAGTGGGGACGGGTGGCCGGCGCTGGCATACCGCAGCCGGCCGGTACGGGGGCTGAAGCAGAGGCACACGACCGTGGCGAAGGACCGACCCTCGGTGGACCCGACGAGCCGGTTGAGCCGGGTCAGTGACGCGCCGGGGTCGAAGCCCTCCAGGATGTACGCCCGCAGCGCGTTGCGGAGCTGACCCATCGCGGCGGCGGCCCGGACGCCCTTGCCGACCACGTCGCCGATCACCAGCACCAGCTCGTCGTCGGCGAGCGCCACGACGTCGTACCAGTCGCCGCCCACCTCCACGTCGGCACTGCCCGGCAGGTAGCGGCTGGCCACCACCGCGCCGGGCAGCTGCGGCAGCGAGCGGGGCAGCAGGCTGTGCTGGAGCGTGGTGGCGATGCGGTGCTCGGCCTCATAGAGCTGGGCGTTCTCCAGCCGTACGCCGACCAGTCGGGCCAGTTGGGTGAGGGCCGCCTCGTCGGTGTCCGCGCCGTCACACTCCGATCGCCAGACCCGCAGCTCGCCGAGCTGCTCCCCGGCGGTGCCGGTCAGCGGCAGCACCAGAGACGGCTCGATGGAGGTGATCCCGCCGCCGTCGGCCTCGTACCGCGCTCCGGTGGAGTCGACCACGACCCGGGCCGCCTCGGCCAGGTTCAGCGCGTGCCGCGCGGCGACCTGGAGCACGTCGGCGGTGGAGCGGGCGGTGTTGACCGCGACCGCCGCGTCGGCCAGCGCGCGCAGCCGGCGGATGATCTGGCCACGCAGCTGGCCCAGCTCGACGTTCGCGCGGACCCGGGCGATCAGCTCCTGGCCGGAGAAGGGCTTGGTGAGGTAGTCGTCCGCGCCCGCGGAGAGGCCGGCGACCGCCTCGGCCGAGCCGGCCCGGGCGGAGAGCAGCACGATCGGCACGTGCCGGGTCCGCGGGTCCGTGCGCAGCGCCGCGACCAGGCCGAATCCGTCCAGCCGGGGCATCATCACGTCGGTCAGCACCAGGTCGAAGGGGCTCTCGACGGCGAGCCGCAGCGCCTCCAGCCCGTCGGCGGCCGTCACGACCTCCCAGGACGGGGCGAGCAGCCGGGTGACGTGCGCGCGCAGGTCGACGTTGTCGTCGGCGACGAGGATCCGCCCGGACGGGGCGGACGTCGCACCGAGGGTCTCGGGACGTCCGGCGCCGTCGGCTCCGGCGGCCCCTTCGGCACCGGCGTCGGTCCGCTCGTCGTCGGTCCAGAACGCGGTCTCCGCGACGTACAGGTCGGCCTGCGCCAGCTCGTGCCCGCCCGCGGAGGAGACGTCGCTCACCCGGTCGGCCGGCAGGTGCGCGGAGCCGAACGGCAGGGTCACCGTGAAGGTGCTGCCCTCGTCGACCCGGCTGGTCACGTCGGCCCGACCGCCGTGCATCTCGACCAGCTCCCGCACCAACGCCAGGCCGATCCCGGTGCCCTCGTGCGTCCGCGAGCGCACCCCGGGCACCCGGTGGAAGCGTTCGAAGACGTGCGGCAGCTCCTCCGCGACGATGCCCACGCCGGTGTCGGTGACCTCCAGCCGGGCCAACCCGTCGATCACCCGCACGCGCACCCGGATCTCCCCGTCGAAGGTGAACTTCACCGCGTTCGACACCAGGTTGAGGACGATCTTCTCCCACATGTCGCGGTCCACGTGGACCGGCGCGGGCAGCGGCGGGCAGTCCACCGTCAGTCGCAGGCCGGCCCGCTCGATGGCGGACCGGAACGTGCTGGCCAGCCGGGCGGTGTAGCCGGCCAGGTCGGTCGGCTGGTAACGGGCGGCGAGCCGGCCGGACTCCAGGCGGGAGAAGTCGAGGACCGTGTTGACCAGCTTCAGCAGCCGCAGCGCGTTGCGGTGCATCATGGTCAGCCGATCCGTGTACGCCATGGGCAGCACCGGATCGGCGAGCAGGTCCTCCAGCGGGCCGAGCACCAGGGTCAGCGGGGTCCGGAACTCGTGGCTGATGTTGGCGAAGAAGTTGGTCTTCGCCCGGTCCAGCGCGGCCAGTTCCGCGGCCCGGGCCCGCTCCTGCTCGTACGCCAACTGCTTGCCGACGGCCCGGGAGAGCTGCGCGGCGGCCAGGTCGAAGAAGTTGCGGTAGTCGTCGGTGAGCGCGAGCCGGCGGGAGACACCCATCACCAGCGTGCCCACCGTCTCGTTGGCGGCCGTGATCGGCAGCACGAGGGCCCGCTCGTCGGCGTCCGGGGGGACGGCGTCGACCAGGTCGGTCGCGGCGACGGTGGCGGTCGCGCCGTCGACCGCGATCTCGGTGAGCAGCACCGGCGACGGCACGACGACGGTGCCCGGGCCGAGGCCGCTGGAACCGGCGAGGCCGAAGCCGCCGTCGGCGTCCCGCAGGTAGATCAACGCGAAGGGCACGTCCGCCCGGTGCCGGTCGAACACCTGCGCCGCGGACCGGCCCAGCTCGGCGGTGCTGCCCACCTCCGCGAGCTCGCCGCCCAGCTCGGCCAGGGCGCGCAGCCGGCGCTCGCCGAGCACCCGCCCGGTGGTCTCGGAGACGATGCAGAAGACGCCGTTGACGCTGCCGTCGAGGTCCCGGACGGGGTCGTACGAGACGTCGAAGTAGACGTCCTCGAGGAAGCCGTACCGGTCGATGACGAACGGGTGGTCCTCGCCGTGGTACGGCTCCCCGGTGCGGCGGACACCCTCCAGTACCGGCCCCAGCACGTCCCAGGTCTCCACCCAGTGCTCCCGCGCGGGCTGCCCGATCACCGCGGGATGCTTGGTGCCGATCGTGGGGAGGTAGGCGTCGTTGTAGAAGGTGAGATGGTCCGGGCCCCAGAACATCGCGATCTGCGACCGCGAGGCGAGCATCGTGCTGATTGCGTGGCACAGCGCCGAGGGCCAGGAGTCCGGGGTGCCGAGCGAGGTGGTCGACCAGTCGAAGGCCCGCAGCCGCCCGCCCATCTCGCCGCCACCGGCGAAGGCCGCGGCGAGCAGCGGCGGCAGATCCCGGTCACCGGCGCCGAGAGAGGGTCCTCCCCGCTCCGCGCCCTGCTGGGCCGAGCTCATGCAGCCTCCCGCTCCGGCCATGTCCACCCCGGCTCGATCGTCACCCGGGCACGTCCCGCCGAGATCGATCGGGCGTGACCGCCTTCTACCCGGACGGACCAGCAACGTAACGCATATGGCGCGGGATGCGCTGCTTACCTCCGCCTCATCGGGACGTCACCCACCCGCAACCTGCCGGCCGGTCGACCACCCCGGCGTCTGTGCGGACCGGATACGCGCGATCGACCGGATGACAGTGTGATGTGGAGCACAGGGCCCTGCTGGGGCCTACGCCCGCCCCACCTCCGACCGGTGACCGGCCGGTCGCCGGTCGGTCCACTCCCGGGCGGCGTCCACCAGGGCCGCGATCGGCCTCGGGTCCGGCTCGTTCTCCGGGTGCCACTGCACCCCGAGGAGGAAGGGCCGGTCCGGGTCCTCCAGCGCCTCCACCACCCCGTCGTCGGACCAGCCGGTCACGGTGAACCGGCCGGGGTCGGCGATCGCCTGGTGGTGGTACGAGTTGACCCGGTCCGCCCCGGCCATCACCCGCCCCGCCAGGCTGCCCGCGGCGAAGCGCACCGGGTGCTCCCCGTACTCGCCAGGGGCCGGGCGGTGCCGGTCGTGCCCGACCAGGTCGGGCAGGTGCTGGTGCAGGGCGCCGCCGGTGGCGACCGCGAGCAGCTGCATCCCCCGGCAGACGCCGAGCACCGGCAGGTCGGTGGCGAGAGCACCGGTGACCAGCGTCAGCTCACCGGCGTCCCGGACCGGGCGGCTCTCGGTGCGGGGGGCGGGAAGCTGGCCGTACCGTGCAGGGTCGACGTCGGCGCCGCCGGCCAGCAACAGCCCGTCGACGACCTCCAGCACGCCGGGGTCCCGGTCGTCGGGCGGCAGCACCACGGCCCGCCCGCCCGCCGCGGTCACCGCCCGGACGTACGCCTCCGGAACCAGCACCGCCGGCACGTCCCGCCACGCCGCCCAGCTTGCCGGCTCGACGTACGCGGTGATGCCGATGACCGGCCTTTTCATAGCGCTGGCACCGTTCGCGACTGCGGGGCTCGCAGGCCCGGCTCACTCCTCGCGCTCATAGGGGCGTGACGTACGCGCCGGTGATGCCCCCATCCACCACGAACTGCGCGGCCGTCATGAACGACGAGTCGTCGCTGGCCAGGAAGGCGACCGCGGCGGCGATCTCCTCCGGCTCCCCGAACCGCCCCATCGGCACGTGCACCAGCCGGCGCGCGGCCCGCTCCGGATCGGCCGCGAAGAGTTCCAGCAGCAGGGGCGTGGCGACCGGGCCGGGGCAGAGCGCGTTGACCCGGATGCCCTCCCGGGCGAACTGCACCCCCAGCTCCCGGGTCATCGCCAGCACCCCGCCCTTGCTGGCGGTGTACGCGATCTGCGAGGTTGCCGCCCCCATCAGGGCCACGAACGACGCGGTGTTGATGATCGAGCCCCTCCCCTGCCGCCGCATGTGCGGGATGACGTACTTGCAGCAGAGGTAGACGCTGGTGGTGTTGACCCGCAGGACGCGCTCCCAGGCGTCCAGGCCCGTCTCCAGGATGGAGTCGTCGTCGGGGGGCGAGATGCCGGCGTTGTTGAAGGCGACATCCACCCGCCCGTGCCGGGCGACGACCCCGTCGAAGAGGTCCCGCACGGCCGCCTCGTCGGCGACGTCGGTCGCGACGAACTCGCCGCCCACCTCGTCGGCGGCCCGCCTGCCCGCCCCGGTGTCGATGTCGACGCAGACCACCCGCGCCCCCTCGGCCGCGAACCGCCGTACGGTCGCCAGCCCGATCCCGCTGCCCGCACCGGTCACCACGGCGACCCGGTCCTCCAGACGTCCCTGCACGATGCTCACTCCTCCGTGGCGATGAAGACGTTCTTGACGTCGGTGAAGGCGTGCAGCGCGTCCGGCCCCAGTTCGCGGCCGAGCCCGGAGCGCTTCATCCCGCCGAACGGAGTCCAGTACCGCACCGAGGAGTGCGAGTTGACGCTGAGGTTGCCGGACTCGACCGCCCGCGCCACCCGGATCGCCCGGCCCACGTCCCGGGTCCAGATCGAGCCGGACAGCCCGTACTCCGTGTCGTTGGCGAGCCGGACCGCCTCGGCCTCGTCGTCGAACGGCAGCACCGAGACGACCGGGCCGAAGACCTCCTCCCGCCAGTGCCGGTCCGCGGGCGAGTCGGCGAGGAGGACCGTCGGGGCGTACCAGAAGCCGGAGCCGTCCGGGCAGGAGCCGGTGAACGCGACGGTCGCGTCGTCGACGTAGCCGGCGACCCGGTCGCGCTGGCCCGCCGAGATCAGCGGGCCCATCTCGGCGGTCTCGGCGGCCGGGTCCTCCACCCGCAGGGCGCGCACGGCCGGTTCGAGCAGCTCCAGGAAGCGGTCGTACACCGGTCGCTGGACCAGGATCCGGGAGCGGGCGCAGCAGTCCTGGCCGGCGTTGTCGAACACGGCGTACGGCGCGGTGGCCGCCGCCTTCGCCAGGTCCGCGTCGGCGAAGACGAGGTTGGCGCTCTTGCCGCCCAGCTCCAGCGTCACCCGCTTGACCTGTGCGGCGCAGCCGGCCATGATCCGGGTGCCGACCTCGGTGGAACCGGTGAAGCACACCTTGCGGACGGCGGGATGGGTGACGAACCGCTCGCCCACCACACTTCCCGCGCCGGGCAGCACGGTGAACACGTCCTCCGGGAGGCCGGCCTCGCGGGCCAGCTCGGCCAGCCGCAGGGCGGTGAGCGGAGTCAGCTCGGCGGGCTTGAGCACGACCGTGTTGCCCGCCGCCAGGGCGGGAGCGAAGCCCCAGGCCGCGATCGGCATCGGGAAGTTCCACGGCACGATCACCCCGACCACGCCGAGCGGCTCGTGGAAGGTGACGTCGAGGCCCCCCGGCACAGGGATCTGCCGGCCGGTCAGCCGCTCCGGCGCACCCGCGTAGTAGTCGAGCACGTCGCGGACGTTGCCCGCCTCCCAGCGCGCGTTGCCGACGGTGTGCCCGGAGTTGCGCACCTCCAGCGCCGCCAACTCCTCGACGTGGTCGTCGACCACGGCCGCGAACCGCCGCAGCAACCGGGCCCGGTCCCCCGGCGCGACGTTCCGCCACGACTCGTACGCCCGCGCCGCCCGCGCGATGGCCGCGTCGGTCTCCCCGAGCGAGGTCGCCGCAACGCGCGCGACAACCTCCCCCGTGGCCGGGTTCACCACGTCCGTCACGCGCGGGGGGTTAGAGGCGTTCGAAGCCACGGAAGAGTTCCCAGTCGGTCACGGCCGCGTCGAAGGCGGCGAGTTCCACGCGGGCGGCGTTGGCGTAGTGGGCGGCCACCTCGGGGCCGAACGCCTCCTGCGCCACCTGAGAGGACTCCCAGAGGGTGAGGGCGTCGCGGAGGGTTCCCGGGACCCGCTCGGCCGTGGCGTCGTCGTACGCGTTGCCGGTGCACTCGTCGCCCAGCTCCAGCTCCCGCTCGACGCCGTGCACCGCCCCCGCGACCAGGCCCGCGATGGCCAGGTACGGGTTGACGTCGGCGCCGGGCACCCGGTTCTCCACCCGCATACCCTGCCCGTGACCGACCAGCCGCAGCGCGCAGGTGCGGTTGTCGGTGCCCCAGCGCAGCGCGGTCGGGGCGAACGAGCCCGGCTGGTACCGCTTGTAGGAGTTGACGTTCGGGGCGAAGAGCAGGCTGAACTCGCGCATCGTGGCGAGCAGCCCGGCCAGCACCCGCTGCCCGGTCACGCTCAGGTGCGCCGGCCCGTCGCCGAGCATCGCCGAGGAGCCGGCGGCGTCCCGCAGCGAGAAGTGGATGTGGCAGGAGTTGCCCTCCCGCGCGTTCGGCTTGGCCATGAAGGTGATGGACACGCCCTCCTGGGCGGCGATCTCCTTCGACCCGTTCTTGTAGATGACGTGGTGGTCGGCGCAGGTCACCGCCTCGTCGTACCGGAAGGCGATCTCGTGCTGGCCGAGATTGCACTCCCCCTTGGCGCTCTCCGGCGTCAGCCCGGCACCGGCCATCTCGGTGCGGATCCGGCGCAGCAGCGGCTCGACCCGGGCGGTGCCCAGCAGCGAGTAGTCCACGTTGTACTGGTTGGCCGGGGTCAGGTCCCGGTAGCCACTGCGCCAGGCGTCCTCGTACGAGTCGCGGAAGAGCACGAACTCCAGCTCGGTGCCCGCGTACGCGGTCAGGCCGTGCGCGGCGAGCCGGTCCAGCTGGCGGCGGAGGACCTGCCGGGGCGAGGCGACCACCGGACCGGAGCCGTCCAGCCACTCCAGGTCGGCCAGGAGCAGGGCCGTGCCCGGCTGCCACGGCACCCGGCGCAGCGTGCCGAGGTCCGGCACCATCGCGAAGTCGCCGTAGCCGCGTTCCCAACTCGACATGTCGTACCCGTCGACCGTGTTCATGTCGACGTCGACGGCGAGCAGGTAGTTGCAGCCCTCGCTGCCGTGGGCGACGACCTGATCCAGGAAGTAGGGGGCGTGGAAGCGTTTGCCCTGCATCCGCCCCTGCATGTCGACCAGGGCGAGCACCACGGTGTCGATCTCGCCCTCGGCGACGGCGACCCGCAACTGTTCCAGCGTCAACGGCGTTCTGCTCATCAGCGGGTCTCCATCACCAAGGTCTACTCGCTCCCGCGATCACCGTCAATGCCCGTCACCGGTCGTCCCCCACGGAGGAGTTCCCATGCGCCGACACGCCGTCCTCGCCGTCGTCACCGCCCTCGCGCTCGGCCTGGGCACCGCCCACGCCCAGGCGACCGACCGACCACCCACGCCGGCCCGGGTGGACGCGCAGCCACCGCCCGCGCCGGGTCGCGTCGCCCCGGCGGAGGCCGGCGGGTACGACTTCGGCCGGCCGCAGGTCGTCGCCACCGGTCTGGAGGTGCCCTGGGGGCTGGACTTCCTACCGGACGGCAGCGCGCTGGTCGCCGAGCGGAACCAGGGCAGCGTCCTGCGGATCCGGCCCGGCCGCCCGCCCCGCGAGGTGGCCCGGATCCCCGGTGTCGTCGCCGGCGGGGAGGCCGGTCTGCTGGGCCTGGCCGTCTCCCCCACCTTCGGTCGGGACAGACTGGTCTACGTCTGCTTCACCACCACCTCGGACCTGCGGGTCGTCCGGTTCCGGCTGGGCCGGCCGTCGTCCGCCCAGGTGATCCTCAGCGGCGTCACCCGGGCCACCGCCCACGACGGGGGTCGCCTCGCGTTCGGCCCCGACGGCATGCTCTACGTCGGCACCGGTGACGCCCTGGTGCCGGGTCTGGCACAGGACCTGACCAGCCGCAACGGCAAGATCCTGCGGATCCGCCCGGACGGTGGCGTGCCGGCGGACAACCCGTTCCCCGGGTCGCCGGTCTACAGCTACGGCCACCGCAACGTGCAGGGGCTCGCCTGGGACGCGCGGGGCCGGTTGTTCGCCACCGAGCTGGGGGCGGGCCGGTGGGACGAGGTGAACCGGATCGTCCCCGGCGGCAACTACGGCTGGCCGGTCGTGGAGGGGATCGGCACCGACCCCCGTTTCCGGAACCCGGTGGTGGTCTGGTCGCCGGCCGAGGCGTCCCCGAGTGGCGCGACCTTCGCCGCCGGCATCCTCTACGTCGCCGCCCTGCGGGGCACCCGGCTGTGGGCCGTACCCGTCGACGACGCCGGTCGGGTGGGCGTACCGACCGCCGAGCTGGTCGGGGCGTTCGGCCGGCTCCGGACGGTCGAGCTGGCACCGGACGGATCGCTGTGGGTGGCCACCAGCAACCGCGACGGCCGCACCCCGCCGGGGCCGGACGACGACCGTGTCCTGCGCTTCACGCCCGGCGGGCGGACGCCGCAGCCTCCGGTGTTGCCGGCGCCCGCCGCACGCTGAGCCCGGCCGCCGGCCCCGCGCGGTGCGGGGCCGGCGGCGGGCGCGGGTCAGGCCGGCTCGTCGGCGCGCGCGGCCTCCGCCGAGCGGGGGCTCGGCAGGTCGACGGTACGCACCGGCCCGGTGAACCACTTCCGCGCCGACAGCCACCACCACAGCCCCACGCCGAGCAGCACCCCGCCCACCGCGATCGGCGCGTAGTTGACCGCCGACCACGTGAAGTCCGGGTTGCCGGGCACCCCGGCGGGGACGATCGGCAGGACGAAGTAGACCGAGATCACCGCGATCTCGATCACCGCGATCCAGCCGAGCAGCTTGTACCGGCGGCCCAGCGTCCACGGCCCCGGCTCGAAGCGGTCGCCGATCCGCGGCCGCAGCGCGATCGGGATGAAGAACGACAGGTACAGGCCGATCACCGCCACGGAGACCACCGCGTAGAAGGCGACCGGGATGCCGGCCGCGTTCGGGAAGAGCGCCGGCAGGGTGAGCACCAGCCCGGCGACGGTGGCGCCGATGATCGCGTTGACCGGCGTGCCGTTGCGGTCCACCTTCGACCACAGCCGCCAGCCGGGCACCGCCCGGTCCCGACTGAAGGCGTACGCCATGCGCGACATCGACGTCACGCAGCTAATTGCATTGCCGGGCAAAGCCCTGCGGCCGCATCCTTGACCTCGTGACCAGGCCCGATCGCGACGGGCCACCGGCCGGGCGCTCGGCAACGCCCGGCACCGCGGCGGCGCGGGGCACGTCACCTCTCTCTCACCCGAATCCGACGGGTCCCCGCGCCGCCACACCTCGCAGGGCTCAGGCGAACAGCAGGCCCAGCACCCACACGCCGGCGATGACCGCGCCGGCGAAGAACTCGACCAGCATGGCCAGGCCGGCGGCGGCGACCGCCTGCTTCGTGGCCGGCCAGGCCAGCCGGGAGTCACCGAGACGCAGGCGCTCCGCCGCCCACACCCCGGCGACGAAGCCGAGCACCAGCCCCACCACCGGGACGACGAAGAACCCGACCAGCCCCAGCAGCCCGCCGGCCAGGAGCGACGAGGTGGGGACCCCCGTGCGCTTGAGGTTCCGCCCCGGCCAGGCGTACTTGACGACGGTGCCGCCGGCGGCGACCACGGTGGCGGCGGCGAGCACCGCCCAGCGGCCGGGGCCCGCGCCGCCGAAGACCGCCCAGACCAGCACCCCGCCCCAGCAGAGCGGAAGCGCGGGCAGGCCGGGGACCACCACACCGGCCAGCCCGGCGAGGATGGCCAGCGCGGCGACCACCGAGACCACCGCCTGCGAATCGGTCACGCTCATCCCGGTGCCTCCGCCGCGCGCAGTCGGGCCGTGATGTCGGCGGCCGGGGCCGGCGCACCGAACCAGCGCCCCTGGCCGGTGTCGCAGCGCAACGCGCGCAGCCGCTCCGCCTGTGTCCCCGTCTCCACCGCCTCGGCGGTGACCCACAGCTCCAGCGCGTGCGCCAGCCGGACCAACGCGTCCACGATCCGCTCGTCCCGGTGGTCGGTGGACGGATCCGGACCGTCACCGCGGATCCCCTCCACGAACGGCCCGGCCAGCTTCAGGCAGTGGATCGGCAACCGGCGCAGGTACGCCAGGTTCGAGTAGCCGGTGCCGAAGTCGTCGATCGCCAGCCGTACGCCGAGCGCGGCCAGCCGGTGCAGCGACCGCAGCGGTTCCCCGGCGGTGCCCATCACGGCGCTCTCGGTCAGCTCCAGCTGCAGCAGGTCGGCGGGGAGGCCACTGCACTCCAGCGCGTCGGCGACGACGTCCACGATGGCCGGGTCGTCGGCCTGGCGGGCGGCGAGGTTGACGCTGACGACCAGGCGGGCCTGCGGGAACTGCCGCCGCCACTCCTCGGCGTCGTGGCAGGCCCGCCGCAGCACCCACTCGCCGAGCCGGACGATGAGCCCGGTCTCCTCGGCCAGCCCGATGAACCGGTCCGGGCCGATCAGCCCCAGCTCGGGGTGCTGCCAGCGGACCAGCGCCTCGACGGCGAGCATGGTGCCGCCCAGCAAGGACACGATGGGCTGGTAGTGCAGCACGAACTCGCCCCGGTCCAGGGCCGCCGGGAGCCCGGCGACCAACGCCGACCGGGCGATGTCGCGGGCGCTGCGTTCCGGGTCGTACACCGCCCACCGGCCGCGGCCCTCCGCCTTGGCCCAGTAGAGGGTGGTGTCGGCGGCCTTCATCAGGTCGGAGGCGCTGGTCTCGCTCACCGGGCACTCGACGACGCCGACGCTGGCCGAGACGGTGAGCTGCTTGTCGCCGACCCGCACCGGGGCGGACACCGCGGCGAGGGCCGCCTCCGCGACGGCCACCACGTCGTCGATGCCCGCGCCGTCGTCGACCAGGATGACGAACTCGTCGCCGCCCATCCGCGCCACCAGGTGGCCGCTGGCGGCCACGCACTCGGCGAGCCGCTGGGCGATGACGACCAGCAGCCGGTCACCGAGGTCGTGGCCGAGGCTGTCGTTGACCGCCTTGAACCCGTCCAGGTCCAGGAAGCAGACCCCGACCCGGCGTGCGGGGCCGGCGGTGTCGAGGACCAGGCCCAGGGTCTCGAAGAACAGGGTGCGGTTGGGCAGCCCGGTGAGCGGGTCGTGCAGCGCCTGGAAGCGCAACCGCTGCTGGAGTTCGTACCGCTCGGTGATGTCCTCGATCATCGCCACCGTGAAGCGGGGCCGGCCGTCGTCGTAACGGACCAGCGACACCGCCAGGTCGGTCCAGACGACGGTGCCGTCCTTGCGGTAGTAGCGCTTCTCGACCCGCGCGCTGTCGTGCTTGCCCTCGATCAGCTCCTGGTACAGCTCCCACATGCCGAGCGCGTCGTCCGGGTGGAACAGGGCGGCGACGTTGATCCGGCGCAACTCCTCCATGGTGTAGCCGAGCATGTCGGCGAACGCCTGGTTGACGTCGATGACCTGCCCGTCGATGCCGGCGATGCCGATGCCGATGGCCGCGCCGCTGAAGACCGCCCGGAAGCGGGCCTCGCTGTCCCGCAGCGCCTGCTCGACCTCGTCCCGCGCCTGCCACGCCGACCGCGCGATGCGTTCCTGCTGCGCGAAGGTGCGGTCTCGCAGGGCACGGGCGTAGCCGGCGGCGAGACCGCCCTGCAGCGCCGCCACCCGCTCCGCCAGGGCGTCGTCGTGCACGCGGTCGGGCAGGACCCGGGTGAGGAAGCCGTCGCCGAGCGCGCACACCGACCAGTCCAGCATGGCGGGGTCGGTCAGGTGCGCCTGCACCAGGGCACGGCCGACCTCCTCCGCCGGCCCCGCCGAGAACGGCTCGGCGAGGAGCGCCCGGGCCAACCGGACGGTGTGCAGGTGCAGCAGCCGCTCGGTCTCGACCGCGCCGAGCGGCACGAAACCGAGTCGGCGTACGGCGCGGGCCCACTCGGCCGCGTACCCCTGGACGCCCGCCCGGCTGACCTCGTTTCCGCCGGGATCGGGGAGGGCGGCCATGGGATCAGCCGGCGGACTCGTCGTACCGGGCGACGCCGCCGAACGCGCCGAACCGCTCCGGGTTGTCGTCCACGTCCGACGGGGAGTCGGGACGCCACAGCGGCATGTGCACCACACCGGGCTCCAGGATCGTCCAGTCGCCGAAGAAGCTGGTGATCTCGGCCCGGGACCGCAGGGTGATCTCGGTGTCGGTACGCGCGGAGAGCCGCTGCGCGTCCAGCATCTCCTGCGGCTGGTCCTCGAAGGTGGAGTGCGAGACGACCAGGTAGCTGCCGGGCGCGGCGGCGGCCCGCAGGGTCGCCAGGATGTCGCCGGGCCGGTCCGCCGCCGGGATGAAGTGCACGACACCGGCGAGGAGGATGCCCATGGGCCGGTTGAAGTCGAGCAGGCCCAGCTGGCGGGCCTCGGCCAGGATGCGCTCGGGCTCCCGCAGGTCGGCGTGGATCACGCCGGTCAGGTCGTTGCCCGCCAGCAGCTCCCGGCTGTGGGCCACCGCCACCGGATCGATGTCGACGTAGATCACCCGCGCCTTGGGGTTGGCGTTCTGCGCGACCTCGTGGACGTTGCCGACGGTCGGGATGCCGGAGCCGATGTCGAGGAACTGGTCGATGCCGTCTTCCAGCAGCACCCGCACGGCCCGGCGCAGGAACTCGCGACCGGCCCGCATGGTGGCCGCCAGGTTCGGGGTCATGCCGGCGATCTGCTCGGCGAGCTGCCGGTCGATCTCGAAGTTGTGCGCACCGCCGAGGAAGTAGTCGTACACCCGGGCCGCGCTGGGCCGGGAGAGATCGATCTCGGCGGGAAGTCCGTCCGGCATCTGCACTTCTTTACCCCATGTCTCGCCGCGGTGCGGGAGGGAACCGGCGACGGCGCGTGCGGGCACGCGACGACCGACCGGCCGACCCGCGGATCGTGTGGTGGTCACCACTCTAGGCCCGCCGCGCAGCGCTGCGGGAGATCCCCTTCCTCCACTTTCCTACCCCCGCGGGCGGACGATGACACTCCGAGACCGGGCCGTCACCCATCGATGACGGCCCGCGGCGTTGGGTCGGCACACGGCGGTCGTCAGGAGGCGCTCTCCAACAGCAGCGAGATGCCCTGGCCGACCCCGACGCACATGGTCGCGAGGGCCCGCCGGCCACCGCGCCGGCGCAGCTCCAGCGCGGCGGTCAGCGCCAGCCGGGCGCCGCTCGCGCCGAGCGGGTGCCCCAGCGCGATCGCGCCGCCGTTGGCGTTGACGTGCTCCGCGTCCTCCGGCAGGCCCAGCTCGCGCAGCACCGCGACGGCCTGCGCCGCGAACGCCTCGTTCAGCTCGACCACGTCGACGTCGGCGACCGAGAGACCGCGCCGGTCGAGCAGCTTCCGGGTGGCCGGCACCGGTCCCATCCCCATGACCCGCGGGGGCACACCGGCCGCCGCCGCACCGCCGATCCGGGCCAGCGGCGTCAGGCCGTACCGCGCGACGGCCGCCTCGGAGGCGACCAGCAGCGCGACCGCGCCGTCGTTGACGCCGGAGGAGTTGCCGGCGGTCACCGTGCCCCCGGCGCGGAACGGGGTGGGCAGCGCGGCGAGCTTCTCCAGCGAGGTCTCCCGGGGGTGCTCGTCGACCTCGACGAGCGCCGTCCCGCGCCGCCCGGCCGGCACGGTCACCGGCACGATCTCCTCGGCGAGGCGGCCGTCGGCCTGTGCCTTCGCCGCGCGCTGCTGCGACCGGTACGCGAACCCGTCCTGCTCGGCCCGGCCGACGCCGTACTCGGCGGCGACGTTCTCGGCGGTCTCCGGCATCGAGTCGATGCCCCACCCCTTCTCCATGAGCGGGTTGACCAGCCGCCAGCCGATGGTGGTGTCGTACATCTCGGCGGCGCGGGAGAACGCGGTCGTCGCCTTGGGCACCACGAACGGCGCCCGGCTCATGCTCTCCACGCCACCGGCCACCATCAGGTCGGCCTCGCCGGCCACGATGGACCGGGCGGCGGAGGCGAGGGCGTCCAGGCCGGAGCCGCAGAGCCGGTTGACCGTGCTGCCCGGAACCTCCTCGGGCAGGCCACCGAGCAGCGCCGCCATGCGGGCGACGTTGCGGTTGTCCTCGCCGGCCTGGTTGGCGCAGCCCAGCACCACGTCGTCCACCCGGGCCCAGTCCACCGAGGGGTGGCGGGCGATCAGCTCACGGATCACGTGGGCGGCCAGGTCGTCGGGGCGTACGCCGGCCAGGGCGCCGCCGTACCGGCCGAACGGGGTGCGGACACCGGCCACCAGGTATGCCACGGTCATCGTCAGGTCCTTCGCGGGGGGTGGGAAGGGTGGGGTCGGAAGCGGCCACCGGGTCGCGGGGGACGCCCGGCCGCCAGGATATCCGCGCCGGCAGCCGATAGGTTGGCCACATGGCCGGGGCCCAGTTCAGCGCAGAGACCAGCGGCGGCGGAGCGTTCGTGCGACAACCCAACCGGTTCACCGGTCGGGTCACCCCGCACTCGACCTCCCCGCCCGGGGGCGGACCGGACGACGAGGGGCGCTGGCCGCTGGAGGCGGGCCGCTACCGGCTGATCTGGTGCCGGGCGTGCCCGTGGGCGCACCGGGCACGGATCGTGCGCACCCTGCTCGGCCTGGAGGACGTGATCTCGCTGGGCACCGTCGACCCGATCCGGGACGAGCGGGGCTGGCGGTTCAGCCTCGATCCGGACGCGTTCGACCCGGTGCTCGGCATCGGCTACCTCTCCGAGGCGTACCTGGCGACGGATCCCGACTACACCGGCCGGGTCACCGTGCCGGCACTTGTCGACACGGTCACCGGCCGGGTGGTCACGAACGACTACCCGCAGCTCACCCTCGACCTGTCCACCGAGTGGCGGCGGTTCCACTCCCCCGACGCGCCGGACCTCTACCCGGTCGAGCTGCGCCCGGAGATGGACGCGCTGATGACCGAGATCCACCGCGACGTCAACAACGGCGGCTACCGGTGCGGCTTCGCCACCTCCCAGGAGGCGTACGACGAGGCGTTCCGGGCGCTGTTCGCCCGGCTGGACGCGCTGTCCGAGCGGCTGTCCGGCCGCCGCTACCTGATGGGGGACACGATCACCGAGGCCGACGTCCGGCTCTTCACCACCCTGGTCCGCTTCGACGTGGCGTACCACGGGCACTTCAAGTGCAACCGGCACAAGCTGACCGAGCTGCCGGTGCTGTGGGCGTACGCGCGGGACCTGTTCCAGACGCCGGGGTTCGGGGAGACCGTCGACTTCGACCACATCAAGCGGCACTACTACGGCACGCACACAGAGATCAACCCGACCGGCGTCGTGCCGCTCGGCCCGGACCTGTCCGGCTGGACCACGCCGCACGGGCGTGGCTGACCGGCGCCGGTCAGCCACGACCACCACGCCACCGGCCGGCACGGGCGCGCCCCGGGTCGCCGCCGCGTCGGCCGCCGCCGGCAGCACCCTGGCCGGCGCGGTGGCGGTGACGGTCGCGGTGGTCGCCGGTCCGGGGCCGGGTCTGACCGGGTACGTGAGCGAGGCGGGCGTCACCGACAGCCCGTATGCGGCCGCGTACCGGATCGGGGTCTTCGCCCTGGCCGCCGGGGTGCTGCTGCTGGCCGCGGCCCTGCCCCCGGTGCTGCGGGTGGTGGCGGGGCTGCTCGCCGCCGGCAGCGTCCTCGCGCTGGTCTCCGGCGCCGTGGCATGCAGCGCGGGGTGTCCGCTGCCGCCCTACGAGCAGGCCACGACCGCGGACCTGGTGCACGGCGGGGCGAGCATCGCGGCGGTGGCCGCGCTCGTGCTCGCGATGGTGGGGATCGTCCTCACGCCCGGCGCTCCGGCGGCGCTGCGGCGGATCGCCGCCGTGGGGGCCGGTGTGGCGTTGCCGCTGTCCGCCGCCACAGCCCTGGCCCTGCTGGCCGTCGGCCGGGGCGGCCTGACCGCCGCCCTGGAGCGGCTGCTGCTCCTGGTCTGCGTGCTCTGGGGCGTCGCCACCGCCACAGCCGTCGCCCTCCGCCGGTAAGGAAGGGCCCCCGCTTAACGCCTGCGGTAGAGGAAGGGCCCCCGCTTAACACCGCCTGTAAGGAGCGTCACGACCGGCGCTCCTTCCACCTCTCCGGTCGCGAGGAGTAGTTTCGGTCGGCGATGACCAATGTCTGGCACCTCACCGTGCGCCTGTACGTCGACCTTCGACTGCAGGCCAGCGGCGTCTGTCCGGCGCAGCCGCTCTCCTGACGCTGCCCCGTTCCGACCCCCAGACACTGGACACGCTCTCATGCCTTCCGCCCTGCGCAAGATCCCCTTCTCCGTGCAAATCCTGCTCGGCCTCGTCCTCGGTGTGGCGCTCGGCTTCCTGGCCCGCGCCAACGACCTCAGCTGGCTGACCAGCACCCTCGACACCGTCGGTGGCCTCTTCGTCCAACTGCTCAAGCTGGCCGTGCCGCCGCTGGTCTTCACCGCGATCGTGGTCAGCGTGGTGAGCCTGCGCGGCGTCGCCAACGCCGCCCGGCTCGCGCTCAAGACCCTGGTGTGGTTCGGCGTCACCGCGCTGATCGCGGTGAGCATCGGCATCGGCCTCGGCCTGCTCACCGACCCGGGCCGGGGCGTCACCCTGGACACCGCCGGCGCCACCGCCCCGCAGAAGACCGGCTCCTGGACCGACTTCCTCACCGGCATCGTCCCGACCAACCCGGTCGGCGCGTTCGTCGAGGGCAACGTCCTCCAGATCGTCTTCCTCGCCCTGGTGGTCGGCGCCGCCGCGCTGCTGGTCGGGGAGGCCGCCGAGCCGTTCGTCGCGTTCAACCGCTCGGTTCTCGCCATCGTGCAGAAGGCGCTGTGGTGGGTGATCCGGCTCGCCCCGATCGGCACGCTCGGCCTGATCGGCAACGCCGTCGCCTCGTACGGCTGGGACCTGGTGGCCCCGCTCGCGAAGTTCACCACCGCCGTGTACGTCGGCTGCGCGATCGTGCTGTTCGTCGTCTACCCGCTGCTGCTCGTGCTGGCCGGCCGGCTCAACCCGCTGCGCTTCTTCGCCGGTGCCTGGCCGGCCATCGAGCTGGCGTTCGTCTCCCGCTCCTCGGTGGGCACCATGCCGGTGACCCAGCGCTCCGTCGAGCGCCTCGGCGTCCCCCGCGAGTACGCCTCCTTCGCGGTGCCGTTCGGCGCCACCACGAAGATGGACGGCTGCGCCGCCATCTACCCGGCCCTCGCCGCGATCTTCGTGGCGCAGGTCTTCGGGGTCGACCTGGGCGTCACCGACTACCTGCTCATCGCCTTCGTCTCGGTGGTCGGCTCGGCCGCCACCGCCGGCCTGACCGGGGCGATCGTCATGCTCACCCTGACCCTGAGCACGCTGGGTCTCCCGCTGGCCGGCGCCGGCCTGCTGCTGGCCATCGACCCGATCCTGGACATGGTCCGCACCGCCACGAACGTGGCCGGGCAGGCGCTCGTCCCGACCCTGGTCGCCGCCCGGGAGGGCACCCTCGACCGGGAGGCGTACGACGCGGCCGGCCGGCGGGACGTCACCGAACCCGTCCCGACCGACCGTCGGCCGAGCCGTGACGAGGACCTCGCCCCCGTACCGGCCTGACGATCCACGGCTGCGGCGGGGCCGGTGGGTCCCGCCGCGGCCGTGTCGAGAGGATGACGAGATGAGCACCCTGTTCACCCCCCTCGCGCTGCGCACCGTGACGCTGCCGAACCGCGTCGCCCTGGCCCCGATGTGCCAGTACTCGGCCGGGCCGGACGGACTGCCCACCGACTGGCACCTGGTGCACCTCGGCACCCGCGCCGTCGGCGGCGCCGGGCTGGTCCTGACCGAGGCGACCGCCGTCGTGCCCGAGGGACGGATCACCCCCCAGGACACCGGCCTGTGGTCCGACGCGCACGTGGACGCCTGGCGACCGGTGACCGCGTTCGTCGCCGCCCACGGGGCGGTGCCGGCGGTGCAGTTGGCGCACGCCGGGTTCAAGGCTTCGACGTACCGACCGTGGGCGCCCCGCCGGGGCGGCGTGCCCGACACCGAGGGCGGCTGGACGCCCGTCGGCCCCGGTGCCGCGCCGTTCGTGCCCGACTACCGCGTGCCGGCCGCCCTCGACGAGGCCGGCATCGCCGGCGTGGTGGAGTCGTTCGGTACGGCGGCCGCCCGGGCGGTCGACGCCGGCTTCGCGGCGGTGGAGATCCACGCCGCGCACGGCTACCTGCTGCACGAGTTCCTGTCCCCGCTGACCAACCACCGCGACGACGCCTGGGGCGGCGACCGGGCCGGACGCATGCGGCTCACCCTGGAGGTCGCCCGGGCGGTACGCGCGGCGGTCGGCGAGGACGTCCCGGTGCTGGCCCGGATCTCCGCCACCGACTGGGTCGACGGCGGCTGGACGGTGGAGGACAGCGTCGCGCTCGCCGCCGAGTTGGCCGGTGCCGGCGTGGACCTGGTGGACTGCTCCTCGGGCGGCGCGTCGGCAACGGCGAGTGTCCCCGTCGGCCCCGGCTACCAGGTGCCGCTCGCCGCCCGCGTACGCCGGGAGGCCGGCGTGGCCACCGGCGCGGTCGGCCTGATCGTGGAGCCGGAGCAGGCCGAGGCGATCGTCGCCGCCGGCGAGGCCGACCTGGTGCTGCTCGGCCGCGAACTGCTCCGCGACCCGTACTGGCCGCACCGCGCCGCCGCGAAGCTCGGTGCCGCCGCCACCTGGCCCGCCCCGTACACCCGGGCCCTGTGAGGCCGCTCGGCTCCCGCGTTAAGAAGGGCCCCCCGTACAACGCCAGGCGTTAACGGGGGGCCCTTCCTTACACGCATCAGCCGGCGAGGTGGGACCAGCTTCCCTCCAGGTCGCGCCAGGGGCCCTGGGCGGCGACGCGGCCGGACTGGAGCACCACCACGTGGTCGGCGCGGACCAGCGCCGCCCGTTTCGAGGTGGAGCCGACCACCGTCACCCCGTGCTCGCGCAGCGCCTGCCACAGCGCCAGCTCGGTGGTCACGTCCAGCGCCGAGGACACGTCGTCGGCGACCAGCAGCTCGGTACGCGGGGCGAGGGCCCGGGCCAGCGCCAGGCGCTGCAACTGACCGCCGGAGAGCCGGGTGCCCTTGTGCCCGATGAGCAGCCCGAGCCCGCCCCCGGTGGCCGCCAGGTCGTGGTCGAGCTGGGCGGTCGACACCGCCGCCGCCGCGTCCACCTGGTGGCCGAGGGTGACGTTGTCGGCGACCGTCCCGGAGAGCACCCGGGGCAGCTGCCCGACGTACCCCACCTGCTGCGGGCGCAGGAACAGCTCCGGCTCGGTGACCGGCTCGCCGTTCCAGGTGAGCAGGCCGGTGTGCGGGGCGATGCCGGCCAGGGCGCGCAGCAGCGACGACTTGCCCGACCCGACCGGCCCGACCACCAGCACCAACTGCCCCCGGGTCACCGTCAGGTCGACGTCCCGGACGGCCGTCATGCCGTCGGTGTGCCGTACGCCGAAGCCGGTCAGCTCCAGCCGCCGCAGCGGGTGCCGGGGCGGCACGGCCGGCGCGGGCGCGGTCCCGGCGCCGAGGTCCACGTCGGGCACCGCCGCCGAGTAGGCCGTCCTGCCGGTCATCGCGGCCGTGCGGTGGGTCCACACCCGGGCCGACGGGACCTGCGAGATCAGCGACGCCGTCGTCCACGCGAACCAGCGCGCCGCGGCCAGGGTGGCGACCGCGACCAGCGTGGCGCCGGCGGAGAGCCCACCGGAGAGCAGGAGCGCCCACGCGCCGATCGGGAGCAGGCCGCTGACCACCGACGGCGTGGATCGGGACCACACCTGGACGGAGATCTCCCGCCGCTGCCGGTCGCTGCGGACCACGTCGAGGGCCGCGAGGTGCGCCAGCACCGGTCGGGTGGCACCGGCCAGCTTGACGGTGCGGGCCGCGGACAGCGCGGAGACCAGGGCGGTGGCGAACGCGGCGCGGGCGGTGACGGTGGCCCGGGCGGAGCGTTCCAACCGTGGGCCGAACAGGGTCGCCACCAGGCCGGAGACCACCATCGTCCCGGCGAAGAACAGCGCCGGGACGATGCTGCCGGTGACCGCCGTCATCGCCACCGCCAGGAGGACCGCCGCGAACTGGTCCAGCACGTTGTCGGCGAGCTGCACCACCCGTTCGGTGTCGCCGCCCTGGGCCACGACCTCGGCCGGCGTGTACCGGCCGACCCGGCGCGGGCCGGTCTGCCCGTGCACCAGACGCAGGCTGATCCGCAGCATCTGCCGCACCCACCACTGGGGGAACCAGATGCTCGTGTACCAGGGCAGCGGCAGCGTGACCAGCAACCCGGCGACGATCCCGGCCGCCGGCAGCCACGGCTCGCCGACCCCGTCGACCAGGTCGGCCCACAACCAGGGCAGCAGCGGACCGTCCAGGCCGACGAGGACCATGACGAGGAACAGCGCGAGCGCGCACAGCCCGTACCGCGGGTCGTTGAAGACCAGCCGCGCGATCTCCCGCAGCGTCCGGCCGAGCGTCGCGGTCGGCGGCGGGCCGTCGTCGGTCCGGTCGGTCGCCGGCCCGGCCGGCGCGGCGTCCGCGACCGGCCCGGCCGGCGTCGCCACGTCGGGCTCACCGTCGGACGATCCCGGTACGGACGACCAGGGGTCGTGCAGAAGGTCCACGCCCACCACGGACCGGCCCGGTGCACCGGCGCCGGCCAGCGCGCCGGCGTGGCTGGTGGCCAGCAGCTCGGCGAACCGCTCCGACTCGCGCAGCGGCCCCGCCTCGACCACCGCGCCGTCGGCCATCACCACGACCTCGTCACAGTGCCGCACCGAGGAGAGACGGTGGGCGATGACGATGCCGATCCGGTCGCGCAGCAGGCGTTCGGTGGCCCGCTGCACCCGTGCCTCGGTCACCGGGTCGAGCCGCGCGGTGGCCTCGTCGAGGATCACCACGCGCGGGTCACGCACGAGGATCCGGGCGAACGCGACGAGCTGCTCCTGGCCCGCCGACAGCGCGTGCCCACCCTCGCCGAGCCGGGTCCGCAGACCGTCGGGCAGCTCGTCGACCCAGACGGTCAGGCCCAACTCGTCGAGAGCCCGGGCGGCGTGGTCGAGCAGGTCCGGGTCGAACAGCGCGACGTTCTCGGCGAGCGTGCCGGCGAGGATCTCGGTGCGTTGGGGCACCACGGCGATCCAGCGGCGCAGCTCCTCCACGTCGAGGTCGAGCAGGTCCCGCCCGGCGAGGAACACCGTCCCGCGGGGCAGGTCGACGGCCCGGGTGAGCACCTTGGTCAGGGTCGACTTGCCGGATCCGGTCCGGCCGACCAGCGCGTACGACAGCCCGCGGCGGAACGTCAGGTCGACGTCGCGCAGCGCGGCCCGCCGCACGCCGTCGGTGCTCGGGTAGTGGAAGGTCAACCCCCGCACCACCAGGTCGCCGTCGCTGGGCGGGACGCCGCCGGTGGGCTCCTGCGGCGAGTCCTGGAGCAGCTGCACCCGCCCCCAGGCGCCGAGCGCGTACTGGAGTTCGGGCACCATCCGGCTCACGTGCTCGACGGTCGCGCCGAACGCGAGCGCGAGCAGCCACACCGCGGTCAGCCGCGCGCCGTCGATGCGGCCGGCGGCCAGCGCCCACGCGCCGCCGAGCACGACCACCGCGATGCCGCCGCGGTTGACCGCGCCGGCGATCGTGGTCACCTTCGCCGACATCCGCCACACCACCAGGCCGCGGGAGAGCACGGCCGCCGCGCGTCGGGCGTAGAGGCGCAGGACGTACGGGCGGGCCAGGCTGGTGCGGACGTCGTCCTGGCCGTGGATCGCCTCCTCCATCACCGCGGCCAGGTCGGACCAGGCCTCCTCCTCGGCCATCCGGGCCGGGACGATGCGGGCGGTGGGCCGGCGCAGGCCGATCGCGAGCGTCACCGCGAGCACCAGCATCGCGACGCCCGCCGGCCACCAGACGGCGAGGGCGACGAAGACCGACAGCACACCGACCGCCAGCATCTGCGCGATGCGTACGCCCTGGGCGCGCACCGCCGACGCCACCTGGTAGACGTCGCCGTCGATGCGGTCGAGCAGCTCGCCGACCGGGGTGGTCTCCAGCGTCGGCAGGTCCTGGCCGAAGGCGACCCGGCACAGCCGTCGGCGGACGTCGGCGGACCAGTCGGCGGTCACCCCGGCCATGACCAGGCTGACCACGAGGTCGGTGGCCACGGCGGCGACCAGCGCCACCGCGAGCAGCGTGAAGAAGCCCACCGACCGGTGTACGAGGACCGGCCCGGCCAGCGCGGACGCCGCCGCCTGTCCTGCCCCGCCGAGCACGATCAGGCAGGCCACGAGGGTCATCCGGCGGGGCGAGGTGGCCCACATGTCACGGAGCAGACGCATGGTGACCCCTTACGGCACGACGGTGGCGGAACAACCAGCCTCGCCGTCACGGCCCGGCCGCTCAACGTATTTACGCGTCGATGCGACGCCTGTCGACGTGCTCCTCCACCCGCGACTCAGGTGCGGGCCGCCCGGCGGACGATGCCGAGCAGCGCCTCCTCCACGTCCGCGATGGGCCGGTCCGGCTGGAACACGAGCCAATCCACCACCACCCCCGTTGATCGACTCGGGTTCTGTGAAGTCGGGGTGTCCGGGTGCGATCGATGCCCCGGTTTCAGTGAAGTCGAGTGGATCTCCGCCCGGCTCCCTGGTCTCGGCGTCCGTTATCGGACCGGGTGTCCGTTCTGGGGTGTGACCGGGGGCATCCTGGCGGCGGAATCGTGGCCGGTCGGGGGTCGTTACATTGGTGGACGATCGAGCAGGACGCGCAGCCCTCGGGCGTGGGTCGCCCGGCCCGGGAATGATGGTGGCCGGCCGGTCGTTGAATCCCCTCGACGAACACGGGACCGCCGACATGCGGGTCCCCGGCCCCCCGGGAATGACGGCGGGTAGCCGGTCGTTACATCCCCCTGGCACCGCGGACGAGCAACCCCCTGCTCGACGAGCGTGTGCCGATCCCCCGACATCTTCTGAGCGCCGGATGGTGCCTCGCACCCCGTACGGCCGATCCCCCTCGGCCCAGGGTGCTGACCCCCGAAGGAGCTTCCCCATGAACACGATCATGCGTAAGAGCGTTCTCGGTATCGCTGGTATCGCCTTCGCCGGTGGCATCTTCGCCGGCCCCGCCACCGCCACCGCCCCGGCCGTGGAGTCGACCCCGGTCGCCGTGGTGCAGGCCGACAAGACCGACACCGGCAAGCTGATCCCGCACGGTGTGCAGGGCAAGCAGTCCCGCATCGACCTCACCGACGAGCAGGTCGGCAACGTCAAGGCGATCATCGCCGCGACGAAGAAGGCCGACATGGACGAGCGCGCCGCCGTGGTGTCGATCGCGACCGCGCTGCAGGAGTCGAAGCTGGAGAACCTGGGTCACCTGGGTGAGCGCAACGACCACGACTCGCAGGGCCTGTTCCAGCAGCGCCCGACCTCGGGTTGGGGCACCGTCGAGCAGATCACCGACCCCGAGTACTCGACGATGGCGTTCCTGAAGGGCCTCAAGCAGGTCGACGGCTGGAAGGACATGCCGCTGACCAAGGCCGCCCAGACCGTCCAGGTCTCGGCCTACCCCGACCACTACGCCCAGTGGGAGCAGCAGGCCGCCGACCTCGTCGCCAAGCACTGGAACAGCTGACCACTGCAACGGCTGACCCCGGAAACACACCGCTGGCCGGCACCCGAACACCGGGTGCCGGCCAGCGGCCTTTCCGCAGTCAGAACAGGACGGTGGCGAGGGTGCCGACGGGACGGAACCCGCAGCGCTCGTACACCCGCCGGGCGGGCCAGTTGAAGTCGTTGACGTAGAGGCTGACCGTCGGCGCGATCCGCTGGAGCGCGTCGCGCACCACGGCGGCCATCGCCGCGGTGGCCATCCCCCGCCCCCGCCACTCCGGGGCCACCCAGACTCCCTGCACCTGGGCGGTCCGCCGGGTGACCACCGCCAGCTCCGCCTTGAACACGACCTGACCGTCGACGAACCGGGCGTACGCCCGACCGGCCCGGACCAGGTCGGTGACCCGCCGCCGGTAGCTGCGCCCGCCGTCCTCGGCCAGCGGCGACACCCCGACCTCCTCGGTGTACATCGCGACGGCCGCCGGGAAGAGCCGGTCGACCTCCCCGCCGCGCACCCGGCGCACCTCCGGGTCGGGCGTGACGCCGGGCATGGTGTCCGTCGCCAGCAACGGCTGGTTGGGGCGTACGTCCCGGGCGGGCCCCCAGGTCGCGGAGAGGCGGTCCCAGAGGCCGAGCACGGCGTCGGCCCGGCCGACGATCGACGAGCAGAGCCGTTCCTCGCTGGCGAGCAGGTCGGCGAAGGCGGCGACGGCCGGTTCCGAGGCGAGCACCGGGGTGAGGTTGCCGCCCAGCCAGCAGAGCGACTCGACGTTGCGCCGGGTGCCGTAGCCCAGCACCCGCCCCTCGGCACGCCACCAGGCGAGGCCACGCGCGGCGATCCGCTCGGCGACCTGCGCGCCCGCGAACGGGTCCAGGTCGAGCAGACGCTCGACCGCGCGGCGCTCCGATTCCCCCAGTTGCCGTACCGGCACCGTCAGCACGACTACCAGCCTGCCAGACGGGCGGGGTGCGCGCCGGTCGACCTGACGACCGGCTCAGCCGTCTTCGCGGCGGGCCGCCGCCGGCGCACCAACCGGGCGGGGACAGCCGACGGCCAGCCCGTACGTACGGTTCGAATCCCGCGCCCCGGCGGGTGTGCGCGTGGTCAGACGCTCCGGCGGGCGACGAGGAGGAGGTACTCCCACCGCATCACCCCGGCCTTCAGATGCCGCCCGGCCAGCTCGGCGAGGTCACGGTCGAGGGCGGCGGCCCGTTCCGCATCAGCGGCGATCGCCCGGTACACGGCGACCGTCGGCCCGTAGTGGGTCTTGAAGTAGTCGCGGAACGCCTCGGGGCTGGCGAACTGATCCACCACGACGGTCTCGCGGCGCGTGACGACGTCGGTGACCCGGTCGGAGAGCAGCGCCCGGACATGGTCCTCGCGGCCCCACAGCGGCGCGGGCTGCGCACCTGGCGGCGGTGAAGCGTACGGCTTCATGGCCGCGAACATCTGCCCGATGAATCCCTCCGGTGTCCAGTTGAGCAGGCCGACCGTGCCGCCGGGACGGCAGACGCGGACCAGCTCGTCGGCGCTGGCCTGGTGCCGGGGAGCGAACATCACGCCCACGCAGGACAGGACCCGGTCGAACTCGCCGTCGGCGTAGGGCAGCGCCTCGGCGTCGGCCTGCTCCCACCGCAGCTGCGCGCCGCGCCCGGCGGCGCGTTCCTCCCCGGCCGCCAACAGTTCGGGCGTCAGGTCCGAGGCCACCACCCGCGCTCCGGCGAGCGCCGCCGGGATGGCGGCGTTGCCGCTGCCGGCGGCCACGTCCAGGACCCGGTCACCCGGCTGCACACCGGCCGCCCGGACCAGGATCGCGCCCAGCTCCGGGATGATCTCCTCGGCCACCGTCGGATAGCTTCCCAGCGCCCACATCTGCCGGAGCCGGGCCTTCACGGCACGGTCCATCTCCATGGCCTCGGTCTGTGCCGTCATCACGTCTCCTCCGCGTCGTCCTCCGTTGCCTCCGACGGTAGGAAAAGGCGACGGGCACACCTAGTACGAGATGTGTACCGCTGCGGCCTGGATCCTCGTCAGGGTGGCGGCGGGGGCATAACGTGCAGACCATGGGCGCCTCGTACCACCAGTTCTGCCCGGTTGCGAAGGCCATGGAACTACTCGACGAACGGTGGACGCTGCTGGTCGTGCGGGAGTTGGTGAGCGGCTCGGAGCGCTTCAACGAGCTGCGCCGGGGCCTGCCCCGGATGTCACCCACCCTGCTGTCCCGGCGGCTGCACCAACTCGTCCGGGCGGGCGTGGTGGAACGGCACGTCGACGGCACCGACGTGCGGTACGTCCCGACCGCCGCCGGTCGGGAGCTGCGGCCGGTGCTCGAGGCGCTCGGCGCGTGGGGTGTCCGATGGATCGGTGAGCTGGGCGACGAGGACCTCGACCCGAAGCTGCTGCTGTGGGACATGCACCGCAATGTCGACCACCGAGCCGTGCCCGCCGGCCGGACGGTCGTCCACTTCCGCTTCCGGGGCGTGCCGGCCAACGCCCGGGACTGGTGGCTCGTCATCACCGGCGCCGACGCCGACGTCTGCGACGTGGACCCGGGGCACGCCGTCGCCGTGACGGTGACCGCGAGCCTGCGCGGTCTGGTGGAGGTGTGGCGGGGTGACCGGACCTGGTCGGAGGCGTTGCGTGGGGGTGCGGTGGAGGTGTCCGGCCCGGAGGCGCTCCGGCGTGCCCTGCCCCGGTGGTTCACGCTCTCCGGGTTCGCCACGGTGCCCCGACCGGCACCACCGGCCTGATCCCCGCTGCCCGCGGCAGGAGGGGCTGTCCCGTACGGAACAGCCCCTCCTGCCGCGGAACGTGCGCCGGGTGGGTCAGTGCACGGTGACGGTGGCGCCGGGAAGCATGTCCCGCAGCTCCTCGGGGATCTCGGCGCCCATCTCGTCGGCGATCCGCAGCGCCTCCTCGATCAGCGTCTCGACGATCTGCGCCTCGGGGACGGTCTTGACGACCTGGCCCTTGACGAAGATCTGGCCCTTGCCGTTGCCGGAGGCGACGCCGAGGTCGGCCTCGCGGGCCTCGCCCGGGCCGTTCACGACGCAGCCCATGACGGCGACGCGCAGCGGCACCGGCAGCCCCTCGAGGCCGGCGGTGACCTCCTCGGCGAGCTTGTACACGTCCACCTGGGCCCGGCCGCAGGACGGGCAGGAGACGATCTCCAGGCCGCGCTCCCGCAGGCCCAGCGACTCCAGGATCTGGTTGCCGACCTTGATCTCCTCCACCGGAGGGGCGGAGAGGGACACGCGGATGGTGTCGCCGATCCCCTCGGCCAGCAGCGCGCCGAACGCGACCGCCGACTTGATGGTGCCCTGGAAGGCGGGGCCCGCCTCGGTGACGCCCAGGTGCAGCGGGTAGTCGCACTGCGCGGCGAGCTGGCGGTACGCCCGGATCATCACGACCGGGTCGTTGTGCTTCACGGAGATCTTGATGTCGCGGAAGCCGTGCTCCTCGAACAGCGAGCACTCCCACAGCGCCGACTCGACCAGCGCCTCGGCGGTGGCCTTGCCGTACTTGGCGAGCAGCCGCTTGTCCAGCGAGCCGGCGTTGACGCCGATGCGGATCGGCACGCCCGCGTCGCCGGCGGCCTTGGCGATCTCCTTGACCTTGTCGTCGAACTGCCGGATGTTGCCCGGGTTGACCCGGACGGCGGCGCAGCCCGCGTCGATGGCGGCGAAGACGTACTTCGGCTGGAAGTGGATGTCGGCGATGACCGGGATCTGCGACTTCTTCGCGATCGCCGGCAGCGCCTCCACGTCGTCCTGGCTGGGTACGGCGACCCGGACGATCTGGCAGCCGGACGCGGTCAGCTCGGCGATCTGCTGGAGCGTCGCGTTGACGTCGGAGGTGAGGGTCGTGGTCATGGACTGCACGGAGACCGGCGCGCCGCCGCCGACCGGCACCGAGCCGACCATGATCTGGCGGCTCGCCCGGCGCGGCGCGAGCGGCGGGGGCGGTACGGCGGGGATACCGAGACTGACAGCGGTCACTTCAGGCACTCACCTTGAGAAGAGCGTGATGGGGTTGACGACGTCCGCGGTGATGGTCAGCAGCGTGAACGCGCCACCGATCAGGATCACCGCGTACGTGAAGGGCATGAGCTTGAGGTAGTCGACGCGCCCCGGGTCGGGGCGGCGCAGCCGGGCGTAGAGCCAGGAGCGGGCCCGCTCGAACCAGGCGATGGCGATGTGACCGCCGTCCAGTGGGAGCAGCGGCAGCAGGTTGAACACGCCGATGAAGAAGTTCAGCGATACGAAGAGCATGAAGAACAGCAGCCAGGCCTCGTTCTCGACGGCCTCGCCGCCGAGCCGGCTGGCGCCGACCACGCTGATCGGGGTGTCGATGTCACGCTCGCCGCCGGTGATGGCGGTCCACAGGGCGGGGACCTTCTCCGGGATGCGCTTCAGCGCCTCGTACGTGTTGACCGCCATGTCACCGGTGAAGTCGGCGGTGGCGCCGACGGCGGCGACCGGGCCGTACTCGATCCGGGTGGGGGTGCTGGGAACCAGGCCGACGCCGAGCGCGGCGACCGCCGTGACGGCGCCCTTGGGGTCGTCCAGCGGCGGGCGCTGGGTCTGCGCGAGCACCGTGCTGGTCGTGGCCGACTGGCCGTCGCGGACGTACGCGATCTTGGCGGTGTCGCCCGGCTTGAGCGAGCGCAGCGTGGTGAGCAGCTCGCCGTAGTTGGCGATCGGCGTGCCGTTGATCGAGGTGATCCGGTCGCCGGCGCGCAGCTGCGCCTGGGCGGCCGGGCTGGCCGCGTCGGCGGCGGTGCACTCGCGCACCGCGTTCTCCGGGACCACGCACTCCGAGAGCTGGATGACCGCCGGCTCCTGGCGGATCTCCGCCTCGGTGCTGGGGAAGTTCGGATTCGGCAGGCCGGCGGTGATCGCGATGATCCACAGGGCGCCCACGGCGAGGATGAAGTGGGTCACCGAGCCCGCGGACATCACGATCGTCCGCTTCCAGACCGGGTAGCGCCACATCGCCCGGGGCTCGTCGGCCGGGTCGACGTCGTCGTCCTGCGGCGTCATCCCGACGATCTTGCAGAAGCCGCCGAGCGGGATGCCCTTGACGCCGTACTCGGTCTCGCCCCGCCGGAACGACCACAGGGTCGGGCCGAAGCCGACGAAGTAGCGGGTGACCTTCATGCCGAAGGCCTTCGCGGTGAGCATGTGCCCCGCCTCGTGCAGGCTCACCGAGATGAGGATCGCGAGGGCGAAGAGCGTCACCCCGAGCAGGTATGCCATCAAGCTCCTTCCACCGAACCCGCGATGATCTCCTGAGCGTGCGCGCGCGCCCACGACTCCGCCGCGAGCACGTCCTCGACGGTACCTGGTTCGGCGAAGTCGGGAGCGTCCTCCACCACGCGCTGGAGGGTGTCGACGATGCCCAGGAAGGGCAGCCGGCCCGCCACGAACGCCGCCACGCACTCCTCGTTCGCCGCGTTGTAGATCGCCGGCCGGCACCGGCCCGCCTCGCCGGCCGCCTTGGCCAGCGCGACGGCCGGGAACGCCTCGTCGTCCAGGGGCGCGAACTCCCAGGTGTGGGCCTTTGTCCAGTCCACCGCCGAGGCGGCGTCGGCCACCCGGTCCGGCCAGCCGATGCCGAGCGCGATCGGCAGGCGCATGTCCGGTGGGCTGGCCTGGGCGATGGTGGAGCCGTCGACGAACTCGACCATCGAGTGGATCACCGACTGCGGGTGCACCATCACGGTGATGTCGGCGTACGGCACGTCGAACAGTTCGTGCGCCTCGATCACCTCCAGCGCCTTGTTGACCATGGTCGCGGAGTTGATCGTGACGACCGGGCCCATGTTCCACGTCGGGTGCGCGAGCGCCTGCTCGGGTGTGACCCGGGTCAACTCGTCCCGCCGCTTCCCCCGGAACGGCCCGCCGCTGGCGGTGACCACCAACCGCCGCACCTCGGCCCGCGAGCCCGAACGCAGGCACTGGGCCAGCGCCGAGTGCTCCGAGTCCACCGGGACGATCTGCCCCGGCCGCGTCACCGCCGCCCTGACCAGGGGGCCGCCCGCGACGAGGGACTCCTTGTTGGCGAGCGCGAGCGTACGACCGGCGCGCAGCGCCGCCAGCGTCGGCGCGAGCCCGAGCGAGCCGACCACCCCGTTGAGGACGACGTCACAGGGCCACTGCGCCAACTCGGTCATCGCGTCCGGCCCGGCCACGATCTTGGGAAGCTTGAAGTCGCCGGTGGCCCAGCCGCGCCGGCTCGCCTCCGCGTAGAAGGCGAGCTGCAGGTCCTGCGCGGCGGACGCCTTCGCCACGCCGACCGCCTCCACGCCGAGTTCGAGGGCCTGGGCGGCGAGCAGCTCGACGTTGCCGCCGCCGGCGCCGAGCGCCACCACCCGGAACCGGTCCGGGTTGCGGCGCACGATGTCGATGGCCTGCGTACCGATCGAGCCGGTGGAACCGAGCAGGACGAGGTCCCGGGGAGAAGTCACGCGGCCATTCTTCCCCAGCGTCCTGAACGCCCGCCGGGAGCCTCAGTCCTCGGTGTGTGGTGCTTCCGGCGCTGCTTCCGCGCCCGACATGATCGACTCGACATCCGTGACGTCGGGGTGTCCGGGTGAGGTCGTCAGCCCGACATCAATGACGACGAGTGGATCATGCCCGAGGGGGCGCGTCCAGGGCGAACGTCTCCACCTCCGTGCCGCCGTACCAGTCGGTGCGCCGGCCGACGTGCGTCATCCCGAGCCGCCGGCACACCGCCATCGACGCCTCGTTGCCGGGCGCGACCACCGCGTACACCCGTGAATCGCCGGCGGCGAACGCCCGGTCGAGAACCGCACGCGCCGCCTCGGTGGCGTACCCGTGTCCCCAGGAGTCCGGGTGCAGGTGCCACCCGACCTCGATGTCCTCCGTGAATGTCACGCCGTCGCCGCCCGGCAGGGGCTTCACCAGCACGCTCCCCACGACCGGCCCGTCGTCGCGCACCTCGACCGCCCAGATGCCATACCGGCCGGCGTACGGCGCGTACCGCTCGCGCCACGAGCTCAGCCGCTCGGCGGCCTCGGCCGGGTCGGTCAGCCGCCCCTTGCCGCCGCCCAGCCAGCGCATGACCTCGGGCCGCGAGTAGATGTCGAAGATCCGCTCCAGGTCGGCGGGAGTGTCGGTCCAGTCACGGATCACGAGGCGTTCGGTGGTGACTACGGTCATGGCGGGCGATCTTAATGAGTGGCCGGCGACGGGAGGGGGAACAGGAACGCGGTGGGCAGCGGATGGCAGCGGACGAAGCGGATCACCAGTGCCGCGTTCCGTCCGGTACGCGGACGGGACCTGTCGCTGCACGCCGCCGCGATCACCTTCTACGCGGCGATCGCCGTGGTGCCGGTGGCGCTGCTGGCGATCTGGCTGACCGCGCTGGTGGCGGGCGGGGACCGGGTCCGCCGGCTCACGTCGTACGCGGTGGACACGCTGCCGGACGCGATCGGTGCGCCGCACGCGGTGGCCGCGCTGGTCGAGGCGGGAGTGGGGTTGACCCCGCTGCTGGCGCTGGCGTCGCTGCTGCCGGCGTCGCTCTACGGCGAGGGGCTGCGCCGGGCGTTCGTCTCGGTGGCCCTGCCGCGCAGCGACGAGTCGCTGGTGGGCTGGCGGGGCCGGTTGCTGCTGCTCCCGCTCCTGGCACCCGCCCCGGCGCTGCTGTTCTCGATCCTGCTGGCGCTGCCCACCACGACCGGGCTGGTTCGTCAGGGCGGCTGGATCGGCGCGCTCGGGGTGGTGCTGTCGTTCCTGGGGGTGTGGCTGGTGCTCACCCCGGTGCTGCTGTGGGTGTTCCGGGTGGTCGGGCCGGCCTCGCCGGACTGGCTGTCGACCCTGGGCGTGGGGTCGTTCACGGCCGCGAACCTGTCCGGCTTCCTGCACGGCTTCGTGCTGTTCGCGTCGCTGCCGATCGACCTGGGGGTGCCGTTCGGCGGCTTCACCGAGATCGGGGCGGGGGTGGCGGTGCTGCTCTGGCTGTACCTGTTCCACGTGATCGTCCTGGCCGGCTACTCCGCCACCCTGGCCCTGTCCCGCTGGCGCGCCGCCCGCGCCACTCCCGCCCCGCCCTCCGCCACCGAAGGTTGATCAAGAGGTTTGCGTCAGAGGCAGCATGCCGGCTGACGCAAACCTCTTGATCAACCGGCTAAGAGGGACACTATCCAGTGAGCGCGGGGTGGCGGGGGGCCGGCTGGGGTTCGGTGGTCTCGCGGATGCCGTACCGGCGGTAGACGCGGCCCAGCGGCCCCGGCGCCCACCAGTTCCACCGGCCGAGCAGCCGCATCGTCGCCGGGACCAGCAGCGCCCGGACCAGCGTCGCGTCCACCACGATGGCCACGATCATGCCGACGCCGATCAGCTTGATGTACGACATCGAGCCGGTGGCGAAGCCGGCCACCACGATGATCAGCAGCAGCGCGGCGGCGGTGATGATCCGGCCGGTGGCCTGGAGGCCGGCGGTCACCGCGGCGGTGTTGTCGCCGGTGCGGTCCCACTCCTCGCGGACCCGGGACAGCAGGAACACCTCGTAGTCGGTGGCCAGACCGAACAGCAGGGCCAGCATGAGGATCGGGTTGCTGGGTTCGATGAAGCCGGTCGCGGTGAAGCCGAGCAGGTCGGCGAAGTTCCCGTCCTGGAAGATCCAGACCACCACGCCGAACGACGCGCCGATCGAGATCACGTTCATCAGCACCGCCTTGACCGGCAGCACCACCGAACCGAACGCGAGGAAGAGCAGCACCAGCGTCGCGGCGGCCATCAGCAGGGCCATCCAGGGCAACCGGTCGCCGAGGCTGTCCAGCAGGTCCCGGTCGGCGGCGGGCCGACCCCCGACGAGCACCTCAGACCCGTCCGGTGCGGGCAGCGCGCGCACCGCGCGGACGATGTCCTGGGCCACGTCCCCGGTCGGCTCGCCCGGATAGCCCACGGTCAGCAGCGTCGAGGCGTCGCGGCTGGCCACCACCTGCACGCCGGTGACGCCCGGGACCGCGGCGATCCGGTCGGCGAACCCCTGGGCCCGCGTCGGGTCGGCACCGGACACCAGGACGTCGATCGGGGCGACGGTGGCGCCGGGGAACTCGTCGGCGATCCGCTCGGAGACCACCCGGGGCGCGGCGTCCGCCGGCAGAACCCGCTCGTCGAAGCCACCGAACTCCATCCGCAGCGACGGCACCGCCAGCAGCCCGAGCAGGAGCACGACCCCGACCAGGTAGCGCACCGGACGCCGCATCACGCTCCGCGCGATCCGGGCCCAGGCGCCGCCGGTCTCCCCCGCCGCCGGCCGCCCGCTCCGCGCACCACGCCGCCACGGCATCGGTACGCGGACAGCGTCGATCCTCCTGCCGAGCACCGCGAGCAGGGCCGGCAGCACGGTGAGCGCCGCGAGCATGGCGACCAGCACGGCGGCCATCCCGCCCAGCCCCATCGAGCGCAGGAACGCCTGCGGGAAGATCAGCAGGCTGCCCATGGCGAGCGCGATGGTGAGGCCGGAGACCAGGACGGTACGACCGGCGGTGGCCATGGTCCGCCGGATCGCGGCGGCGGTGTCGTGGCCGGCGGCCAGCTCTTCGCGGAAGCGGCTGACCACGAACAGGGCGTAGTCGACGGCCATGCCGAGCCCGATCAGCGTGATGATGTTGATGGCGAAGATCGACACGTCGGTGACGAGGTTGACCAGGCGGACGGCGACCAACGCGCCGAGGATCGCCAACCCGCCGACCAGCAGCGGGGTCGCTGCCGCGACGAGGCCCCCGAAGATCAGCACGAGCAGCACCAGCAGCACCGGCATGGAGAGGATCTCCGCCCGAGTGATGTCCTCGGTGGTGCGGGTGTTCGCCTCGTGGAGGAACGCCACCGTGCCGCCGACCTCGGTCCGCAGACCGGGCGCGTCGAGTGCCGGGCGCAACGCCTCGTACGCCTCGGCCTTGCCGTCCTCGTCGGAGGCGCGGAGCTGGACCGCCGCGTAGGTGGCCCGGCGGTCGGCCGAGACCAGACCGGGGGCCGGCGTGTCGTACCAGGTGACGACGCTGGTCACCTCGGCCCGCCCGCGCAGCCCGGCGACGGTCGCGGCGACCGGGTCCCGGAAGGCCGGCTGGTCCACGGTCGTCGCGTCGCTGGACCAGAGCACGACCAGGTCCGCGCCCTGCGGACCCAGCTCGGCGGTGATCCGCTCGGCGGCACGGCTGGACTCGCTCGCCGGGTCGTCGAAACCGCCCCCGGTCAGCTGACCGAAGACGCCGGCCCCCCAGGTCGCCCCGACCGCGACCAGCACCAGGGCGGCGGCCAGCACCGCCCAGCGGAACCGCACCACCACCCGTCCCCACCAGGCGAACATTCGCTTCCCCCTCCACCGACGGCTAAGCTGTAACCATCGCTCATTTAAGTGAACGCCGTTAACTATTGCAACGGCGTTCGCTCCAGTCAAGGGGGTTCGCCGGATGACCGCACCGTCCCGCCGGGAGCGCCTGCGTACGGCGACCGTCGCCGAGATCAAGGGTGGCGCCCGGCGGCTGCTGGTCGACGGCGGCGTGGAGGCGGTTTCGCTGCGCGCCATCGCCCGCGACATGGGCATGACCGCCCCGGCCATCTACCGGTACTTCCCCAGCCTGGAGGCCCTGGTCGGCGCGCTAGCCGGCGACCTGTACGAGGAGTTGACCGCCCTCCTGAAGGCGGCCCGGGACGGCGCCGGCGAGGACGAGGTGGCCCAACTGCTCGCCATGTCGCGCGCCTTCCGGGCCTGGTCGGTGGCACATCCCGCCGAGTTCGGGCTGATCTTCGGTGCGCCGGTGCCCGGCGTGACCACCTTCGTCGCCGACTGCACCGACGCCGACCACCCCGGCGCCCGCTTCGGCGCGGTTTTCGTGCAGCCGCTGGTCGAGCTGTGGCACCGCTCCCCGTTCCCCACTCCCCCGGCCGAGGTCCTCGAACGACACCTGGGCGGCCGGCTGGAACCGCTGCGCCAGAGCCACGGTGCGGTGCCGATGGAGGTGGCCTGGGCGTTCCTGTCCGGCTGGACCCGCATCTACGGCCTCATCGCCATGGAGGTCTTCGACCAGATCAGCTGGGCGATGAACGACCCCGAACACCTCTTCGAACTGGAACTCACCACCTTCGCCACCCAACTCAACCCCACCTGACCCCCAGGCTCCAACCCGGTGATCATGAAGTTGACGGGTGGAGCAGAGATCGAACACCCGCCAACTTCATGATCGAGCGGTCCGTCGGGGGGTGACCCAGGGGCGGGGAGGGGTTAGGTTCGGCGGCATGGGTGAGCAGGGGCTGCCGGAGCGGGTGGACGTCGTCGTCGTCGGTGCGGGGCACAACGGGCTGGTGTCCGCGATCATGCTCGCGCGCGCCGGGTTGGACGTGCTGGTGCTGGAGGCGGCCGACGTGATCGGCGGAGCGACGCGCACCGAGAACCCGTTCCCGAAGGTGCCCGAGCTGCGCCACTCCACCGGTTCCTACCTGCTCGGCCTCATGCCGCCCGAACTGCTCGCCACGCTCGACGTGACGATCCCGGTGCTGCGGCGAGACCCGCACTACTTCCTGCCCACCCCGGGCGGCCCCGGGTCGCCGTACCTGCTGATGGGCAGCGACCACGCCACGACCCGGCGCCAGCTCGCGGAGTTCTTCTCCCCCGCCGACGTGGCCGCCGACGACGCGCTCCAGGCCGAGCTGGCCGCCCTCCGCGAGGACCTCGCGCCCGCCTGGCTGTCGGAGCCGCTGCCGGTGGAGGAGACCGCCGAGCGGTACGTGCGACCCGCGCTGCGGCAGGTCTTCGTCGACCTGGTCCGCGGGTCGGTCGCCGACCACCTGGCCCGCTTCGAGTTCCGCTCCGAACTGCTGGTCAGCATGTACGCGGTCACCGACGGCCTCTCCGGCCTCAACGCCGGCCCCGACGACCCGGGCACCGGGCACAACTTCCTGGTGCACAACATGTGCCGCCTGCCCGGCGCCGACGGCACCTGGATGATCGCCAGGGGCGGCATGGGCACGGTGTCGGGCACCTTCGCCGACGCCGCCCGGGCCGCCGGCGCGCGGATCCTCAGCGGTACGCCGGTTGAGGCGATCACCCTGGACGGCGGCGCGGCCGGCGGCGTGGTGCTGGCCGACGGCCGGCAGGTGTCCGCCGAGGTGGTGCTCGGGGCCTGCGACCCGTACCGGCTGATGGAGCTGCTGCCCGACGGCGCGCTGCCGGCCCCCCTGGGCGAACGGATGGCGGCGGTCCGCCGCCCCGGCACCACGCTGAAGCTCAACCTGGCGCTGACCGGCCTGCCGCGCTTCTCCTGCCTGCCCGCCGACGCCCCGAGCCCCTTCGGCTCGACGATCCACCTGCTGCCCGGCTCGGCGTCCCTGGTCGGCTCGGGCGGCGGCTCGCCGATGGCGGCACTGCGCGCGATGTGGGCCGACGTGCAGGCCGGGCGGCTGCCCGAGGAGCCGACGATCGAGTGGTACCTGCACACCACCGTCGACCCGTCGCTGTCCGACCCCGCCGGGCACCACTCGTCGGCGCTGTTCGTGCAGTCCGTGCCGTACGCGCCGGCCGGCACGACGTGGGACGAGGCCCTGCCCGGGTACGTGGACAAGCTGATCGCCATCTGCGAGCGGTACGCCCCGGGCACCGGCGACCTGATCGCCGACGCGGTGCCGCTGCCCCCGCCCGGTATCGAGGCGCACTTCGGCATCACCGGCGGGCACATCCACCACGTCGACAACACCGTCTCGTTCACCGACCGCATGCCGTACGCGACCGGGGTCGACGGCGTGTACGCGGGCAGCGCCGGCTGCCACCCGGCGGGCAGCGTGATCGGCGCCGCCGGTCACAACGCCGCCCGGCGCATCCTCGCCGACCTGGGCCGGTAAGGAAGGGCCCCTTATTAGTGAGCGTTTGAGAAGTGGGTTGGTTCGGCGGCGTGTCGTGTTGGAGGTAAGGGAAGGCCCTCGGTAGGTCCGGTGGTGTCGAGCCAACCGT
>NZ_JBITMC010000005.1:0-321282 GCF_044465805.1 Micromonospora sp. NPDC049497
GATGTTGCGGTACGTGCCCGCCGGCATCTTCGCCGGCTTCACCTCGTACCGGACCGCGAAATCCTCGGTGGTCTCCCCGAAGTTCCAACCGGCCCGGAACGCCGCCACGTTCGCCGCCACCAACTCCGGACGCTTGACGAACTTCCGCTCCAAAAACCGCAACGTCGACTCGTACGGCCGCGAATACATCCACGACAGCAGACCCAACGCGAACATGTTCTTCGCCCGCTCGGCGTCCTTCTTCGACACCGCCAACTCCGCCAGAGCACCCACCGTCATCGACGTCAACGCCACCGGATGCACCGCATACCCGGCCAGCGAATCATCGTCCAGCGGGCTGACCTGGTAGCCCACCTTCGCCAAATTCCGCTTCGTGAACTCGTCGGTGTTCACGATGATGTCCGCACCACGCGGCAGATCAGCCACATTCGCCTTCAACGCCGCCGGATTCATCGCCACCAACACGTTCGGCGAATCCCCCGGAGTCAAAATGTCGTAGTCGGCGAAATGCACCTGAAAACTCGACACCCCCGGAAGGGTGCCGGCAGGCGCCCGAATCTCCGCCGGGAAGTTCGGCAACGTCGAGATGTCATTACCCAACTGGGCCGTCTCCGACGTGAAACGATCACCGGTGAGCTGCATGCCATCACCGGAGTCACCGGCGAACCGGATCACGACCCGGTCGAGTTGACGGATCTGCTTGGTCACGCCTGCACCTCGCTTCGCCCGGTGCGATCGCACGGGCGGCCGAATCCGATGGTGACCTCGCCTTGCCCGGCCACGTGACCTCCTTGACGCACCCTGTAACCGCACCGCCCGTGGCTGTCCGGCCCGCTGTCGTTACTCACTTCAGAGCCTACGTCGGATCTACCGGTCAACCTGCCGGGAGGTCCGCCCGCTGGGATCGCTATCAGCCGGCTTTCATCCGCTTCTGCGGTGTTTTGCCCGGGGCGCCGTAATCCAGATCACGACCACCGCTGCCGGCCCTCGCACCGGCGTTAAGAAGGGCCCCCCGTACCACGCCAGGCGTTAACGGGGGGCCCTTCCTTGCACCTCAGTCGGTGGGGGCGGTCATCCGTCGGCGCAGCGAGGTCGTCGCGAGCGCGAGGGCCAGCACCACCAGCACCGTCGAGATCCCGATGAGGATGACCGCGGTGCGCTGGACCGACGACATCCCGCCGCCGGCACCCGCCCCGGCGCCGGCCGCCAGCACCCCCGTGGACCCGGTCGGCGCGGGCTCGGACGCCGCCGGGGTGGCCAGTGCCGCCGCCGCGGTGATCCGGAAGCTCATCTGCACCTGCCGGGCCCGGCCGCTGAGCGGGTCGAGCTTTCCGACCACCGCCCCGGCCAGTGGCGCATTGCGCTGCGCCTCCGGTGTCGCGGTCACCGGCAGCCGCACCTCGGCGGTACGCCCCGCCGGCACCGAGCCGAGGTCGCAGCGCGTACGGGTCGGGTCGACCGGGACGCACCCGGACGGGGGCGCCGGCACGGTCACCCCGGCCGGCAGGACGACCTCCACCACACCGGCGGCGTCCACCGCGCCGGTGTTGCCCAGGAGGACGGCCAGACTGCTGGCCGCGCCGCTGATGTCGAAGGCGACCTCGTTGGCCTGGAGCTTGATCCCGGGAACCGGGGGGCCGGGCGGGAAGAGGACGGCGAAGCCCTCGTTGTCGCTCACCGTGCCGCCGCCGCCGAGCGCGCTCGCGGTGACCTGCACCGAGCCGCTCAGGGGCATCTGCCGCCAGGCCTGACCGCTGACCCGGACCCGCAGGGTGGTGCTGAAGCGCGCGCCCGGCTCGCTCGTCCACGCGCCGCAGCGGTGCTCCCCGCCGCCGGTCGCGGCGCAGCCCCTCGTGCCGGCGTCGGTCACGCCGGCGGGCAGCGTGTAGCCGAGGCGGATCTCCTCGGCGACGCGGCCCGTGTTGGTGACCGTGACCCGCAGGCTGGTCACCGTCGACCGCGCGTTCCAGTACGCGGACGAGAGCGCCACGTCGCCCGTGGTGACCTGGACGCTGACCGGGCTGGCCACCGGGCCGCCCGGAGCCGGCGCGGCCGGCGGGGGCGGGGGCGGAGCCGGAGGGGCCGGAGGAGCCGGTGGCGGTGCCGCGGTCGTCGGAGCCGCGGTGGTGGGCGCGGTGGTGACCGGCGCGGGTGCGATCGTCGTCGGCACCGGCGCCGGCGCGGTGGTCGGCGGCGCCGGCGGTGACGTCTCCGGCTCCGTCGGCGGCGGGCTCGTCGGCACCGGCTCGGTGGCCGTGGGGTCCGGTGTCGGTGTCTCGTCGGCCGGATCCTCCGCCGGGTCGGTGATCGTCCCGTCGGGGGGATCCACCGGATTCGCCACGGTGACGATCGCGCCGTTGCCGGACCCGGCGACCGCCAGCTCCGGCGCGGCGGCCACTGCCAGCCCGATCGCCAGGGAGAACGTCAGCATCGAGGCGGTACGCAGATGGCGTGATCGACGGCCGGGTCGGTGGTCCAGGCGGGCCATCTGTCCTCCGTGACGATGAGTGAGGTTCTCATACTCGGTAATCGTTGCCCCAGTGCACTAGTCCTGAGCGGAAACAACTTCGTAACGTGTTCGGAGCCGGCGACCCGATCGGACGGTAGGCTGACCGACCGTGAACGGTTACCTGGGCTCGTACGCGACACTCGGGCTGTTGCTGCTCGCCAGCGTTCTCTTCTTCGTTACAGCGTTCTCAGCCAATCGGGTGTTACGTCCTGCCCGTCCGGCTGATCCTTTCGGCAAGCGAGCAGCGTACGAGTGCGGGCTCGACCCGGTCGGCGGGGACTGGGCGCAGATGCAGATCCGTTACTACGTGTACGCGTATCTCTACGTCTTGTTCGCGGTGGAGTCGGTGTTCCTCTTCCCGTGGGCCGTCGTCTTCGACCGGCCGGGCTTCGGGATGGTCACCGTGGTGGAGATGGCCCTCTTCGTGGCCGTGCTGGCGCTGGGCATCCTCTACGCCTGGCGGAAGAACATACTCCGCTGGACCTGACCGGTCACCCCGGCGCGCTCAGGCGAGCCCCCGGCGGGTCGCCACGGGCGGACGGTCGCCCCGGATCGAGGCGACCATGTCCAGCACCCGGCGGGTCGGGCGGACCTGGTGGGCGCGGAACACCCGCGCACCGAGCCAGGCCGACACGGCGGTGGCTGCCAGGGTGCCCTCCAGCCGCTCGGCGACCGGCAGGTCCAGGGTCTCCCCGATGAAGTCCTTGTTCGACAGGGCCACCAGCAGCGGCCAGCCGGTGCCGGACAGCTCGTCCAACCGCCGGGTGATCTCCAGCGAGTGACGGGTGTTCTTGCCGAAGTCGTGCGCCGGGTCGATCAGGATGCCGTCGGGGCGTACGCCCAGGGCGACCGCACGGTCGGCGAGCCCGGTCACCGTCGCGACCACGTCCGCCACGACGTCGTCGAAGGCGGCGCGGTGCGGCCTCGTGCGAGGCGCGAGCCCGCCGGCGTGCGAGCAGACCAACCCCGCCCCGGTCTCCGCCGCGACCCGGGCGAGCGCCGGATCGGCACCGGACCACGTGTCGTTGAGCAGGTCCGCCCCCGCCGCGACGGCCTCCGTCGCCACCTCCGCCCGCCAGGTGTCGATGGAGATGACCACGTCGGGGAAGGCGGCCCGGACCGCGGCGATGGTGTCGACCGTCCGGCCGATCTCCTCCGTGACGTCGACCTCGGCGCCCGGCCCGGCCTTGACCCCGCCGATGTCGATGATCTCGGCACCCTCCTCGACGGCCCGCTCCACCGCCCGCAGCGCGCTGTCCTGTGCGAAGGTCGCGCCACGGTCGAAGAACGAGTCGGGGGTGCGGTTGACGATGGCCATCACCGCCAGCTCGCCGGGGCCGAACGTCCGCCCACCGAGCCGAAGCGCCCCGGCCATGCCGCCTCCCGAAGGTCCTGACCGTCGGCATCCGCCACCGCCGGCCGGTCTACGACGCTAACCCGTCCCGACCGGCCCGGTCCCACGGGCCGGTCCGCCAGCCCCGTGCCGGCGCTCCCCGGCGTTCCGCGGCGCGGCGCGTCCCGGGTTCGCGAGTTGACCATGCCCGGTCTCAGGGGCGGGGCCGCAGGTCAGGGTGGACGGGTCGAGACCCGGGTGTGTGGAGGGCTCGCTCCGGCCCGTTGGACGTGCCACGATCTGTGACATGGGTCAGGTTCTGCTCCTGCTGGTCGTGGCGTTGACCGTCGCGGCGGTCGTGTTCGGTGTGACGGTGCTGGTCACCGGCCGGGATCCCGGCCTGGCGCCGGCGGAGCCGGACGGTCGGGCCGTGCCGCTGCCGGGCGCCCGTCCGCTGCGCGAGTCCGACGTCGGTGAGGTCCGCTTCGACACGGCGCTGCGCGGGTACCGGATGGCCCAGGTCGACCAGGCGATGCGCCGCGCGGCCTACGACATCGGTTACAAGTCGGAGCTGATCGGCGTGCTGGAGGCGGAGGTCGCCGCGTTGCGCGAGGGACGGACGGCGGACGCGGACGCGCTCCGTGCCGCCCGCGACCGCTCCGCCGGAGCCACCGCCAGCACGTCGGACGTCGCCCCGGTCGACGTCACGGGCGCCACCGACCGCACCGACGCCTCCACGTCTGGCCGCACCGACGCACCGGCACCGCCCGGCGACACCGACGCACCGTCCACCACCGGCACCCTGCACCCCGTGTCGGGCACGGCCGGCGACGACATCCCCGCGGCCGGTCGGCCGGACCGGGACGACGACGTCCCCGCCGAGGCCGGTGACCCGGCGGACCCGGTGGACGAGGCCGGGCAGCGCCGGCCGGCGGTCCGGTCGGAGTCGGCGTGAGCGGGCCGGGGCATGCCGACGACCTGGGCGAGGTGGCCCGGCGCGGTGCCGGCGAGGTCACCGCGACGGTGATCGTCGACGCGCCGGCCGAACGGGTCTTCGCGGCGTTGATCGCCTGGGAACGGCAGTCGGACTGGATTCCGTTCACGAAGGTCACGATCGTCGAGGGCGACGGCGGTGAGGGCAGCCTCATCGAGGCGGTCACCGCGATCGGGCCGGCCGTGCTCCGGGACGAGATGCGGGTCGTCCGGGTCGACGCGCCCTACGAGATCGGCGTGGTCCACTGCGGCAGGCTCCTGCGCGGGCCCGGCGTGCTGCGCTGCACCCCGCTGGAACGGGACCGGACGCAGGTGGTCTGGCACGAGTGGTTCCACGTGCCCGGTGGTGCCGCCGGCCGGGTCGCCTGGCCGCTGCTCTGGCCCGGCTCGAAGGTCAGCCTCACCCAGGCGTTGAAGAAGTTCGGCCGGATGGTCGAGCAGGGCCGCATCCCCTGACCCGGAAGCGGGTCAGGTGGCCGGCGCGGAGGCCGGCCTCGGGGCGGGTGCCGCGACCGGGGCCGTCGGCTCCGGCTCGGGTCGCCAGCCGGGGCCCCGGAGCAGGTGCCCCGCCCGCTGGCGCCAGGTGGCCGCCTCCCGTACGTCCCGGGCGATCGAGACGTACTCGTGGAAGGCGACGCGCAGCGGGTTGTAGGTGCCGATGTTCTTGGTCAGCCCGTAGACACAGCGCTCCTTCTCCGCCGCGAACGAGCCGAAGAGCCGGTCCCAGACGATGAGGATGCCGCCGAAGTTGCGGTCCAGGTAGCCGCCCTGCGAGGCGTGGTGCACGCGGTGGTGCGACGGCGTGTTGAAGACGAACTCGTACCAGCGGGGCAGCCGGTCGATCCGCTCGGTGTGGATCCAGAACTGGTAGAGCAGGTTGACCGAGCCGCAGAAGGCGAGGACCGCCGGGTGCACCCCGGCGAGGATCAGCGGGACGTAGAAGACCCAGCTGGTCAGGCCGGTCCACGGCTGGCGCAGGGCGGTGGAGAGGTTGAACCGCTGCGACGAGTGGTGCACCACGTGCGACGCCCAGAGGATGCGGACCACGTGGTGGCTGCGGTGCGACCAGTAGTAGAAGAAGTCCTGCGCCAGCAGCACCAGCGGCCAGCTCCACCACACCTCCGCGACGCGCAGCGGGGTGAGCGTGAAGAGCAGCGCGTACGCCGCCGCGATCGGGATCTTCCACAGCAGGTCGGTGAAGACGCTGCCCAGGCCCATGGCCAGGCTGGTGGCGGTGTCGGCGGCCGAGTAGCCGACCTCGTCGTCGTCGCGGTGCAGCAGGTACGACACCCGTTCCAGCACGACCAGCAGCAGGAAGGCCGGGATCGACCAGGCGATGACGTCCGGGAACTCCCTCATGCCACCAGCACCTTAGGCAGCGTTCGGGTCCGAGGCAATGGCCTGTCGGTGGGTTGCCCTAGCGTGGGGGAGTGACTGACCTGGTGATCGGCCCCGACGGCCTGTCCCGCTGCGCCTGGGGCGCGAGCACCCCCGACTACGCCGTCTACCACGACGCCGAGTGGGGGCGACCGTTGCGCGGCGACGACGCCCTCTACGAGCGGATGACCCTGGAGGCGTTCCAGTCCGGCCTGTCCTGGCTGACCATCCTGCGCAAGCGTCCCGCGTTCCGGCTCGCCTTCGACGGGTTCCACATCGAGACGGTGGCCGCCTACACCGAGGCGGACACCGCCCGGCTGCTCGCCGACGCCGGCATCGTCCGCAACCGCGCGAAGATCGAGGCGGCGGTCGCCAACGCCCGTGCCGCCCTGGAGCTGCCCGACGGGCTCTCGGCGCTGCTCTGGTCCTTCGCGCCGCCGCCCCGGCCGACCCACCCCACCTCGTTCGCGGAGGTGCCCGCGCTCACCCCGGAGTCCACGGCGATGGCCAAGGCGCTGAAGAAGCGCGGCTTCCGGTTCGTGGGCCCCACCACGGCGTACGCGCTGATGCAGGCCACCGGAATGGTCGACGATCACCTTGCCGGCTGCCACGTCGTGTCGGCCGGTGCGGCGTGATGGGATGGGGGCATGAGCACCGACACCGCGCCACGGACCGACCCGATCCGTCCCGCCGGGGGCACGGGAGCCTGGGCCGTGCTGCTGCCGGCGGGGCGCTACGAGGCGGAGCGGCTCGTCCACCACGACACGCTGGAGCTGACCGGCCTGGACGGTGACGCCCGTCCCCGCCGTGGCGACGAGGTCGCCGTGCTGGCCGACGCGCCGCCCCGCCTGGTGGCGCTGGGCCGGGTCGTGACCGGCGGCGGGGAGCAGCGGGAGGACCCGGAGGACCCGGAGTCCGACCGGTTCGGCGGGACGCTGGTGGTGGCGTACACCCGGCGGGTCTTCGACGAGCCGGTGCCGGCCGACGCGCTGACGCTCGACGGGCGGGTCACCGCACTGGACCCGGCCGTCTTCCGCGAGCTGGCCGACCGGGTCGGCCCGCCGCCGCTGCGGCGGTCCTGGCTGGTCAGCCTCGACCTGCCGATCGAGGCCGACTCGCCGGCCGAGGCGGTCCGGCTGTTCTGGGCGTACGTGCAGGAGCTGGGCCCGCGCGAGCTGCCCGCCTTCGTTTCGCCGTCCGGTGACGAGCTGGCCATGCAGGCGTTCGTGCTCGGCGCCGAGGCCAACCAGGACCCGGAGGAGGACGACTGACCCACCCGCCGCGCGGCGGGTGGGTCAGGAGCGGATCGCGCTCAGTGCCCCTCGAAGACCGGCTTCTGCTTGTTCACGAAGGCCATCGTGGCGGAGCGGTGGTCGGCGGTGCCTCCGCAGATGGACTGCGCCTGCGCCTCGGCGGCGAGCGCGTCGGCGAGGGTGCCGGCGTCGGCGATGGAGAGCTGCCGCTTGATCGCCCCGTACGCGATGGTCGGACCGGCGGCGAGCCGGGCGGCGAGCTCCTGCGCTGCCGGCAGCACCTCCTCGTCGTCGGCCACCAGGCGGTTCAGCAGGCCCAGGTGGCAGGCCTCCTCGGCGCGTACCGGCTCGGCGAGCATCAGCAGCTCGACCGCCTTGGCGTGGCCGACCAGCCGGGGCAGCGTCCAGGAGGCGCCGGTGTCCGCGGCGAGGCCCACCTTGGCGAACGCCATGAGGAAGCTGGTCGAGGGCCCGCCGATGCGGATGTCGGCCAGGAAGGCCAGCGAGGCGCCGGCCCCGGCGGCCATTCCCCGGACGGCGGCGACGACCGGCTTGGGTAGGTTGGCCAGCCGGGCGGCGATCGGGTTGTAGTGCGCCCGGACCGTGTCCAGCGGGTTGCCGGTGGTCGACTCCAGGGTCTGCACGTGCTCGCGCAGGTCCTGCCCGGCGCTGAACGACCCGCCCGCCCCGGCGAGCACCACCGCGCGGCACGACCGGTCGGTCTCCAGCTCCGCGAGGGTGTCCCGGAGGGCCTCCTTGAGCGCCACGTCGAGGGCGTTCATCGCGGTCGGGCGGTTCAGGGTGAGGGTGACCACGGCGTCGGTGCGGTCGACGAGCAGCGGCTCGGTCACGGTGTCAACGACCCTTCTGTCGGGCGAGGCGGTTACCGGCGTCGAGGCACGACTCGACGTACCGGTCGGCGGCCGGCCGGAGCCGGGCCGCGTGGCGGTCGAAGAAACTGGCCGCGGCGGTGCCGGGCCAGCGCTCGGGGAGCAGCGCCGGTGGCAGTTGCGGGTCCCGGAACAGGAAGGTACGCCACGCGTGCACGAGCCGGAACCGGGCCGCGTACGCCTCCTCGTCCGGGCTGCGGGTGGTCAGGCCGCCCAGCAGTGGACGCTGCTCGGCGACGAACTGCTCGTACGCCCGGCCGATCTCGGCCAGGTCCCAGGCCCGGCGGACGACGCCCATGGCGCCGGGCGTGCCGGCGGTGTGGGCGGCGGTGAACCGTTCGTAGCGCACGCCCGCCTCGTCGAGCAGCAGGTCGACGTCCTCACCGGGCCGCGTGGCGACCCAGGTGCACTCGTCCAGCGTGCCGTAGCCGAGGAAGGTCAGGTTCGCGGCGAGCCGCTGGCGCTCCCGGCGCGAGGTGGGCGCCTCCAGGACGAGCAGGTCGAACCGGCCGTCCCAGGTGATCCGGCCGGTGCGGTAGATCCGGGCGGCCGCCTCGTCGAGGCGACGCGCGGCTTTCGGTGTGATCGAATATCCCGGCCCGGAGCTGAGCCGGAGCGGTTCGAGCCATCCCTGGCGCACCATCCGGGACACCGCCGTACGCACCGCCGGCGGGGCGACGCCCAGCGGTGCGAGCAACTTGACCAGGGCGGAGACCGGTGCCCGGCCACCCCTCGGTCGGAGGTAGTCGCCGTACAGGTCGAAGAGTGCCGACCGTGCCTGCATGACCGCACATTGTGACAGGCCTTCTCAAGATAAGCTAGATGCTGTTACATCAATGCTGCTTCGGTTTGGGTCCGGCGGTGTTCATCAGGGAAAATCGTTGGTCGACACCCCCGCACCGGTTGCGGGTGGTCATGGCGAAGTGGCTGTGGGGCAACCCACCGACCCTGGTTCAGGTCTGAGGGGAGACAACATGGCGGCGATGAAGCCGCGGACGGGCGACGGTCCGCTGGAAGTCACCAAGGAGGGTCGGGGCATCGTCATGCGGGTCCCGCTGGAGGGTGGTGGCCGGCTCGTCGTCGAGATGACTCCCGACGAGGCCAACGCACTCGGTGACGCGCTGAAGGCGGCCGCCGGCTGATGAAGGAGCGGTCCGCGCGCAGGCGCGGGCGGTTCGTCGAGCCCTGAGCCACCGGCGACGCCGGTGGCTCAGGGTCTTCGTTTCCGTGGGGCCGGGCCCCACGACGTCCCCGCGGGGTCCGCGACCCCCGCGATCTTCCTGGAGGTACGGCCCCGCGTGCTCGCCATCCGTCTGCTCGCCGAGCCCGAGCGGCTCGACACCCTCGCCCTGCCCGTCCGACCGGCCCGCGGGGAGGAGTCACGACCGGAGCCGGTGTCCGTCACCACGGCACTGCCGGCCGGTGTCGTCGAGGAGGTCGCCGCACTGGTCCCCGCCACCCGGCTGACCGGCGCGCCGGGCGAGACGTACGCACACCTGCGGCCCGGACGGACCCCCGGCCGACTGCTGCTGGTCGGCACCGGCGACGGCGACGAGGCGGCCTGGCGACGCGCCGGCGCGGCCCTCGCCCGCGCGGCGCGGGATGAGACGTACATCACGTTCGCCCTGCCGGACGACGCCTCCCCGGCGGCGGTGCGTGGTCTCGTCGAGGGGCTGCTGCTCGCGTCGTACCGGTTCCGCCTGACCGACGCCGGCCCGACGCCGTCGCTGACCGACGTGGACCTGGTGGTCGCCGATCCGGCCACCCACGCCGACGCCGTCGAGGCGGCCCGCACCACCGGCCGGATGACCGCCCTGGCCCGTGACCTCACCAACATGCCCTCCTCTGTGAAGAACCCGCAGTGGTTCGCCGAGCAGGTGCGCGCTGCCGCGGCCGACCTGCCCGACCTGACCCTGCGGGTACGCGAGCCGGCCGACCTGGCCGCCGAGGGCTTCGGCGGCATCCTCGCCGTCGGCGCCGGCTCGGTTAACGGTCCACGCCTGGTCGAGCTGGACTGGCACCCCGCCGGGGCGACCACCCACGTGGTGCTCGTCGGTAAGGGCATCACCTTCGACACCGGCGGCATCTCGATCAAGCCGGTGCCGGCGATGAAGCTCATGCGCAAGGACATGGCCGGTGCCGCGGCGGTCGTCGGGGCCACCCTCGGCGCGGCGGCGCTGCGCCTGCCCGTACGGGTCACCACGCTCGCCCCGCTGGCCGAGAACATGGTCAGCGGCTCCGCGTTCCGCCCCGGCGACGTCGTCCGGCACTACGGCGGTGTGACCAGCGAGACCACCAACTCCGACGCGGAGGGCCGGCTGGTCCTCGCCGACGCGCTCGCGTACGCCGTGCGGGAACTCAAGCCCGACCTGCTGGTCGACCTGGCCACGCTGACCGGCGCGAACGCGGTGGCACTCGGCAAACGTCACGGCGCCCTGTACAGCGAGAACGACGGGCTCGCGGCCGACGTGCTGGCGGCGGTCGACGCGGCCGGCGAGGCGGCGTGGCGGATGCCGCTGCCCGCCGACTACGTCGAGTACCTCGGCAGCGACCTCGCCGACCTGCACAGCTCCCCGGACCGGGGCGCCGGGTCGGTGACCGCCGCCCTGTACCTGCGGGAGTTCACCGGTGACCTGCGGGACCGGTGGCTGCACATCGACATGTCCGCGCCGTCCTGGGCCGACGGCGACGACGCCGAACTGACCGGCGGCGCGACCGGGTGGGGCGTACGCTCCCTGCTCCGCTGGCTGGCAACCCTCCGCTGACGTTCCCCGCGCGCCGCCCCGGCGTGCCGCCCCGCGCGCCGCCCGGCGTGCCCCCGGCGTCCGCGCAGTTTCACCGAAAGCGTGCCCATTCCGTGTCGGATGGCCACTTGTTCCGTGAAACTGCGCGGCGCAGAGGTCAGGGCCGGGCGGTCAGCACTTGACGGCGGCGAGCAGGCCGTGGCCTAGGGGCAGCATCGCCGGGATCCAGTGCTCGGACTCCCGCAGCGCCTTGATCGTCTCGCGGATGGTGACCGTCTCGACGTCCCGGGCGGCCGGGTCACCGATCCGGCCGCCGGCCATCGTGCCGTTCAGGGCCAGGACGCCCCCCGGCCGCAGCAGGCGCAGCGCGGCGTCCACGCAGGCGGCGAAGCCGGTCGACTCCGCGTCGACGAAGACCAGGTCGTACGCGCCGTCCGCGAGCCGGGGCAGCACGTCCAGCGCGCGGCCGGTGATGATCCGGGTCCGCCCCGGGGGGAAGCCCGCCTCGACGAAGATGCGGCGGGCGATCCGCTGGTGCTCCACCTCGACGTCGATGGTGGTGAGCACGCCGTCGGCCCGCATGCCGCGCAGCAGCCACACGCCGCTCACCCCGGTGCCGGTGCCGATCTCCACCACCGCCCGGGCGTTGCCGGCCGCGGCCAGCAGCCGCAGCGCGGCCCCCGAGCCGGGCGTGACCGCCTCGATGCCGACCTCGTGGGCGAGGCTGCGGGCCGTCCGCAGGACGAGGTCCTCGGTCACGTACGACTCGGCGAACTGCACAGCCGGGCTCGTCGAACTGCCGGAACCGGCGACCGTGGCGATGGGACACCTCCGGGCGGCGCGTGTGGTGCGGGGCGGGTGGGCACTGTGAGCCTAGAGGCGGCCTCCGGAGGGCGCAGCCGCGCGTCCGCCACCGACGATCACGAGGGGCAACCGCTGACTCCACGCGTGGCATCCGTGTAATCCTGGAAGCGGTGTCCCGCCGATCGCCACCCGGCCCCTCCCGGGTCGTGGAGCGGGGGACCGGGGGACGGAGTGGGAGGCACCGACGTGACCGACGGCTGGGACTGGCGCCGGCCCGGGGGACACCCGGCACCGGCGCGACCGCCGGGGTCGGCGTATCCGCCGGCGGGGCCGCCGACGGCGTCGCAGGGCCCCGGCAGCGGCGGTACGTCGCCGTGGTGGAGTGACGCACTCGCCGACCCGTGGCGGGACCCGGCGGCGCCGGCCGCGGTCGTGGTGCCCGCTCCGGCCGGCACCGGGACGGATCCGGAGCCGGTCGTCGACCCCGACGCGCCCGGCCGGCCCACCCTGCGGCAGTTGCTGATCGTCCCGCTGGTCACCGCGTTGCTCGCGGGCGCCCTGGGCGGTGCCCTCGGGTACGCCTTCGCGGTGCGCGGCGGCGCGGGCGTCGGCACCGTGCTCGGTGCCGGTGCCACCGAGGCGCCGGGTCTCGCCCAGCGGCGACCCGAGTCACTGGCCGGGGTGGCCGAACGCGTCCTGCCCAGCGTGGTCACCGTCCGGGTGGCCAGCCTCGGCGGCACCAGCGAGGGCTCGGGCTTCATCGTCAGCGCCGACGGCCACGTGATCACGAACGACCACGTGCTGGCCACCGCCACCGGCCGGGCCGCGGTGATCTTCAACGACGGCAGCTCGGCCCCCGCCGAGATCGTGGGGCAGGATCCGGAATCGGACATCGCGGTGATCAAGGTGGCCAAGTCCGGCCTGCGTCCCGTCGAGTTCGGCGATTCCGACGCCCTGGCCGTGGGTGACCCGGTGCTGGCCATCGGCTCGCCGCTGTCGCTGGCCAACACGGTCACCGCCGGCATCGTGAGCGCCCTCGACCGGACCATGCAGGCGGGTGAGCCGGGCGGGCCGACGCGGTACTACGCGGCGATCCAGACCGACGCGGCGGTGAACCACGGCAACTCGGGCGGCCCGCTGGTCGACGGAGCCGGCCGGGTGATCGGCGTCAACTCGACGATCAAGTCACTGGTCGCGGACGGGCAGGAGGCGGGCAACATCGGTCTCGCCTTCGCCATCCCCATCAACCAGGCCAAGCGCGTCACCCAGGACATCATCGGCACCGGCAAGGCCCGCCGTACGGTCATCGGGGCCCAGGTCGGTGGTCCCGGCCTGGGCGGCGGCGCCGGCGTACGCCTGGCGTCCGTGGAGCCGTCCGGCCCGGCGGCCGGTGCCGGGCTGAAGGCCGGCGACGTCATCCTCAAGCTCAACGGACGCCCGATGACGGAACCGACCGACCTGATCGCCCTGGTGCGGAAGTTCGCGCCCGGGTCGGTGGTGACGGTCGAGTACCGGCGCGGGTCGGCCCGCCAGAACGCCTCGGTGACCCTCGCCGCAGATGCGAAGTGAGCGGCGCGACCCCCTCCCCGGTGCGGGGGTGACGTGCGTAGGCTTGCCCTGACGCCGAGAGGAGGCCCGTGCGGTGTTCGACAACCTGAACTGGTGGGAGATCGGTGCGCTGCTGCTCCTGGCGCTGTTGATCTTCGGTGACCGGTTGCCCGCGGTCATCAACGACGGCCTGCGGATGGTGCGGAACCTGCGCAGGATGGCCAGTAACGCCACCACCGACCTGAGCCGCGAGCTGGGCACGGACATCCAGCTGGAGGACCTGCACCCGAAGGCGTTCATCCGCAAGCACCTCCTCAGCGAGGAGGACGAGGCGGCGATCCGGAAGCCGCTGCAGGGCGTCTACGACAACCTTCGCGCGGACGTGACCGGCGTGCACAACGAGCTGAAGGACGTCGCCTCGGCGGCGGACCTGCGCGGAAACGGCCACCGCCCGGCGACGGCCACCGACGGCGGCGCACCCACCCCGGCTCCCGCCCCCCGCGTCAGCTACGACGACGCCACCTGACACCGGTTCGTCTTTCGCCTTGTGACGGGGCGGATCGGGGGACGTCCGGTCGGGCCTGTTCGGTCTTCAGGGCGTGCGCGCCCAGGCCGGGCAGGGACCCACGCGGGGCGGCCTACGAAGCGGGTCGGTCTCCGGGCACCGCACCTCCACGCCGGGTCGGTCTCGCGCGCTCGGCGTGCCCAGGATGTGGTCGGTTCCATCCGTCATCCGGAACGGGAAGCAAGATCCACTCGACGTGAATGATGTCGGGGTATCCGAGGCGTCCGGACACCCCGACATCAAGGACATCGAGTGGATCTTGCGATTCGGCCGCCCTGACCCGTCAGACGGGGCGGGCCCGGCCACCCGGGGCGGGCCCGGCCACCCGGGGCGGGCCCGGCCACCCGGGGCGGTCAGTGGGTCAGCGGCCGGCGGGCTTGAGGCCCAGCGGCTTGCCGAGCAGGGACTCGCGGCGCAGGGCGAGCCGGTCGGCGACCTGACCCAGCGCCTTCGCGGCCGGCGACTCCGGCTCGGCGAGCACGATCGGGGTGCCCTCGTCGCCGGCCTCGCGGACCCGGGTGTCGAGGGGGATCTGACCGAGCAGCGGCACCTGCGCGCCGATCGTCTGGGTCAGCGAGTCCGCGACCGTCTGGCCGCCGCCGGCACCGAAGATCTCCATCCGGGAACCGTCCGGCAGCTCCAGCCAGGACATGTTCTCGATGACGCCGACCACCCGCTGGTGGGTCTGGAGCGCGATCGCGCCGGCCCGCTCCGCCACCTCGGCGGCGGCGGCCTGCGGCGTGGTGACGACCAGGATCTCCGAGTTCGGCAGGAGCTGGGCGAGGGAGATGGCCACGTCGCCGGTGCCCGGGGGCAGGTCGAGCAGGAGCACGTCGAGGTCGCCCCAGTAGACGTCGGCGAGGAACTGCTGGAGCGCCCGGTGCAGCATCGGGCCCCGCCAGACCACCGCGGCGTTGCCGGCGGTGAACATGCCGATCGAGATCACCTTCACGCCGTGCGACTGCGGCGGCATGATCATGTCCTCGACGCGGGTGGGACGGCCGTCCGCGCCCAGCATGCGGGGCACCGAGTGGCCGTAGATGTCCGCGTCCACCACGCCGACGGAGAGGCCCCGGGCGGCCAGCGCCGCAGCCAGGTTGACCGTCACGCTGGACTTGCCGACGCCGCCCTTGCCGCTGGCGACCGCGTACACGCGGGTGCGGGAGCCGGGCTGGGCGAACGGGATGACGGGCTCCTCGGCGCCGGAGCCGCCGCGCAGCTTCGCCTGGAGTTCCTGCCGCTGCTCGGGGCTCATCACGCCGAACTCGATCGCGACGCCGGTCACGCCGGGCACCGCGCCGACGGCGGCGGTGATGTCGGAACGCAGCTTGTCCTTCAGCGGGCAGCCGGCCACGGTGAGCAGCAACTCGACCCGGACCACGCCGTCGTCGCCGACCTCGGCGGAGCGGACCATGCCCAGCTCGGTGATGGGCCGGCGGATCTCCGGGTCGTTGACGGTGGCCAGCGCGGCCTGGATCGCGTCGGACACGGTGCTGACGGGTGCTGACATGCCGGCAATGCTACGTCGGCGCCGATCGTGCCCCGCGCTCAGCAGGGACCGGTGTGAGCCAATCGATGGACCGGCCAGGGCTGGACGGCGTACGTCCCGAAGTGGGACGATCCGCGACGAACGCCGCCCGCCCGGCCCCTTGGGACGGGCGGCGCTCAGCCTTCCCGGCCCTCCGGCCGGCCGCCCCGGCTGTAGTCGCCGTCCAGGTCGTCCCGCGGCTCGTCCAGGCCGTCGCCGCCCTGCTGGGCGGGCCGTTCCTGCTGGCGGCGTTCCAACCGGCTCCGGCGCTGGTTCGCCTCGTCCAGCTCCTCGGCCAGCCGGGCCAGCTCGGAGCGGAGGAAGTCCCGGGTGGCCACCTCGCCCATCGCGTTGCGCAGCGCGGCGATCTCCCGGGTCAGGTACTCGGTGTCCGCCTTCTGCATCGAGGCTCGGCGCCGGTCCTCCTCCAGCGCCACCCGGTCCCGGTCGGCCTGCCGGTTCTGCGCGAGCAGGATCAGCGGCGCCGCGTAGCTGGCCTGCAGGGACAGGATCAAGGTCAGGAACGTGAAGGTGTACGGGTCGAAGCGCAGGTTCGCCGGAGCGAGGGTGTTCCAGACGAACCAGGCGGCGATGACCACCGTCATGTAGACGATGAAGTTCGCCGTGCCCATCCCCCGGGCGATCCCCTCCGACCAGCGACCAAAGGCCTCCGGGTCGAACCGGGGCAGAGTCAACCGTCGGGGCTCGCGCGGCTGGTCGAGCCGCTGTGGCCGGCGCTGCTCAGCCATCGTCGCCGTCCAGCGCCCCGCCGGGCGGGGACACCGCCGTCACGGCGTCCCGGTCACGCCAGTCCCGGGGCAGCAGGTGGTCCAGCACGTCGTCCACGGTGACGGCGCCGACCAGCCGGTTGTTGCGGTCGATCACCGGCATGGCCACCAGGTCGTACGTGGCCATGCGGCGGGTGATCTCGGGCAGCGGGGTGGTCGGCCGCAACGGGTCGATGTCGTTGACCACGATGCCGCCCAGCATGTCCGCCGGCGGCTCCCTGAGCAGGCGCTGGAAGTGCACCATGCCGAGGTACCGCCCGGTGGGCGTGGTCATCGGCGCCCGCGTCACGAAGACCTGGGCGGCCACGGCGGGGGAGAGCTGCACCTCCCGGACCCGGGCCAGCGCCTCGGCGACGGTGGCGTCCGGCGGCAGGATGACCGGCTCGGAGGTCATCACGCCGCCGGCCGTGCCCGGCATGTACTTCAGCAGTTGGCGTACCGGGTCCGCCTCGCCCGGCTCCATCAGGTCGAGCAGCACGTCCTGCTCCGGCGGCGGCAGCTCGTTGAGCAGGTCGGCCGCGTCGTCCGGGTCCATCTCCTCCAGCACGTCCGCGGCCCGTTCCCGGTCCAGCGCGACCAGGATCTCCACCTGGTCGTGCTCCGGCAGCTCGCTGAGCACGTCGGCCAGCCGCTCGTCGTCGAGGGCCGCCGCGACCTCGTTGCGGCGCGCGTCGGGCAGGTCCTGGAGCGCGTTGGCCAGGTCGGCGGGACGCATGTCCTCCAGGACGGCGAGCAGGTTGGCGGTGCCCCGGGTGGTGGCGATGCCGCTCAGGCCACGGACCTTGTCCCACTCCACCTGGTGCAGGTGGCCGCGCCGGGTGAGCCGGCCGGTCTGCTCGCGTACGGCCACCCGGCTGAGCGACCACTCACCGCCCCGGCTGCACTCCATCGCGATGTCGACGACCGCGCCGGACTGGCCGCCCGGGTCGATCTGCACCCGCCGGTCGAGCAGCTCCTGGAGCACCAGCAGCTCGTTGGGGCGCTTCTCGAAGCGCCGCAGGTTGAGGGTGCCGCTGCCGAGCACCACCGCGTCGGCGTCGATGGAGGTGATGCGGTTGATGGAGAGGAAGATCCGACGCCGCATCGGCATCTCGGCGACGAGGCCGACCACCTCCGGCGGGCGCTGGGTCGAGCGCAGCCGCGCCACCGCGTCACGGACCCGCCCCACCTGGTCGCCGTTGGGGTCGAACACGGCGACTCCGGCGAGGCGGGCGATGTAGACCCGGGTCGGCGTACTCACGGGCACCAGCCTAAGCGCCTAGTGTTTATCAACATGTCGACCTTGGCCTACGAGATCGTGGACGTCTTCACCGACCGCCCCTTCGCGGGCAACCCCCTGGCGGTGGTGTTCGGTGCCGAAGCACTGGCAACCGACCAGATGCAGGCGCTCGCGGTGGAGTTCAACCTTTCCGAGACGGTCTTCGTGCTCCCGGCCACCCAGGTTGGCGCCACCTACCGGGCCCGCATCTTCACCCCCGCCGCCGAGATCCCGTTCGCCGGGCACCCGAGTGTCGGTGCGGCCTTCACCGCCGCCCGGCGGGGCCTGTTCGGTGTGGGGCAGGTCACCCAGGAGTGCGTCGCCGGCGTCCTGCCGATCGAGGTGACCCCGACCGGGGCGACCCTCACCGGCGGCACCCCCACGCTCGGACCGGAGCTGGATCCGGAGCCGCTGCTGGAGATGGCGGGACTCACCGCCGCCGACCACGCCGGTCCCGCGCCCCGGGTGGCCGGCTGCGGGCTGGAGTTCCCGTACCTGCCGGTGCGTCCGGACGCGGTGGCCCGCGCCCGGATGAACGCGGCGGCGGCGGAGCGGTACGGGGTGGAGCACGTCAGCGTCTTCTCCTGGGACGCCACCGCGCAAACCGCGCACGCCCGTGTCTTCGTGCCGGGGCTCGGCGTTCCGGAGGACCCGGCGACCGGCTCGGCGGCGCTCGGGCTGGGTGTGTGGCTGGTGGCCAGCGGTCTGCTGCCGGGCGACGGGCACGCGGCGTACACCGTCCGGCAGGGTGTCGAGATGGGCCGGCCGTCGTCGCTGTCGTGCACGGTGACCGCGGCGGGCGGCCAGGCCGTCGGCGCGACGGTCGCGGGTCAGGTGGTCCCGGTGGCGCGCGGCGAGATCATGGTGCCGCCGTTCGTCGGCTGACAGGACCGGCCGCGATGGGGGAGGATGCCGGAGTGGATCCCCGCAGCACACCCCTGGTCGACGAGGCACTGAAGAAGGCGGCCGTGGCCTGGGTGAACGTTCCCGGCGGCCCGGCGTACGGGCTGTGGTGCGTCCCGCTGGAGGGGGCGCTGTTCGTGGTCAGCGGGCCGGGCGAGCAGTCCGCGCCGGGGCTGGCCGACGCGACGGAGGCGCAGGTGACCCTGCGCGGCGACCACGGCGGCCGGATCGTCACCTGGCCCGCCCGGGTGACCCGGCTGGCCCCGGGCACCGAGCACTGGGACACCACCGCCCCGCTGGTCGCCGCCAAGCGGCTGAACGCCCGCGGTACGGCGGCCGACCTGGTGGCGCGGTGGGCGGCCGACGGGTGTGCGCTGAACCAGCTCACCCCGGCCGGTGACCCGCTCGCCGGGGCGGCGCTCCCGGCGGAGTCACTGGCCGAGGTGCCCCGGGAGACGCCGGTCGTGCGCGCCACCCGCAAGCCCTTCCGCCTGCACCGCGTCCGCCGTCGCTGACCGGCGCGGTACGCCGGCCCGACGCCGGGTCGGGCGCGGTGCCGTGACCGGGGCGTGCCGGTCAGGTGGCGCCGGCCGGCACCGCCGCGTCGGTGAGGGTCGCCGTGCCGTCGACCAGGCCGACCACCTCGGCGAGCGAGTGCAGGACCGGCCCGTGCCAGGAGTCGTCGGCGTTGAACACCATGTGACCGGCGAGGTCCGGTGCGGCCAGCCGGACCGCCGTCATCCCGGTGCGCTGCGCCCCGGTCAGCTCCTGGCTGCCGCCGTCGCCGACGAACAGGCAGTCCACCGGCGCCACCCCGAGCCGGTGGCACGCCGTCAGGTAGAGCGCGGGGTCGGGCTTGCAGCGGCCCACCTGGACGGAGAACACCCGTACGTCGACCAGCGGCGCGATCGGCAACTGCGGCAGGAACGCCGGCAGCTCGTGGGTGCAGTCGCTGACGATCCCGGTCCGTACGGCCCGTGCGCGTAGCGCGGCCAGCGTGGGCACCGCCTCGTCGCGCAGTCGGGTGTCGGCGCGTACGGCGCGGTGGCGGGCGGCGACCGCGCAGCGCACCGCCTCGTCGGAGGGGTGGACGCCGGCCTGGTCGCAGACCCAGCGCATGGTGGCCTCGGCGTCGCCCAGCCGCCCGCTGGCGCGCTGGTAGAAGGTGCGGTCGAGCACGTCGATGAAGGCGTCGCGGGGGCAGCCGAGCAGGTCGGCGGTGCCGGAGTGGGCGGCGCCGCGCTGGACGGAGCGGGTCAGCGTGCCGAAGAAGTCGAACAGCACCGCCTGGTACGTGGGCATGGGAGCGCCTCCGGGCGGTCGAGGGTGTCGCCGGCGGGACGATCGTGATCGTAACGGAGCATTGACGTTGCGTGGTGGCTCGAACGTGTGAGGATTGCTCCCCGTGTCCTCCGCCGCGCACCGCCCGCCCCTCGACCCGGTGACCACCGGGGCGCTCGTCCTCGCCGTCGCCGCCGTGTCGTCGTCCGCACCGCTGATCGCGTTCGCCGCGGCACCCGCCCTGGCCGTGGCGTTCTGGCGCAACATGCTCTCGGCCGCCGTGCTCGGCCCGTTCTCGCTGGCCCGACGGCGGGCCGAGTTCCGCGCGCTGACCGTGGGTGCCGGGCGGCGGGAGGGCCTCTTCTGCGTCCTGTCCGGCGTGGCGCTGGCCGCGCACTTCGCCACGTGGATGCCGAGCGCCCAGCTCACGTCTGTCGCCGCCGCGACGGCCCTGGGCGCCACCCAGCCGGTCTGGCAGGGACTGATCGCCCGCGCCCAGGGACGCCGGCTGCCCGTCGCGGTGTGGGCCGGTGTCGGTGTGGCGGTGGTCGGTGCCGTCCTGGCCACCGGCGCGGACTTCGCGGTCTCCGGCCGGGCCTTCGCCGGTGACCTGCTCGCGATCGTGGGCGGCATGTTCGCGGCGGTCTACTCGGCGCTGGGGGAGCGGGCCCGGGCCACGATCAGTACGGCCACGTACACCACCATCTGCTACGGGGTGTGCGCGCTGCTGCTGCTCGTGGTCTGCCTGGTCGGCCGGGTGCCGCTGACCGGCTTCGACGCCGGCACCTGGGCGGCCGTGCTGGCCCTGGTGGTCGGTGCCCAACTGCTCGGTCATTCCATGTTCAACTACGCGCTGCGGCGCGTCTCGGCCGTCACGATCAGCGTCCTGATCCTGCTGGAGGCGCCGGGGGCCGCCCTGATCGGCTGGGTGTGGCTCGACCAGCTGCCGCGTCCGCTCGCCCTGCCCGGCCTGGCGCTGCTCCTGGCGGGCGTCGCCGTGGTGGTGCTCGGCGGCCGGGCGGCCCGTCGTGTCCCGCCGGTGTCCACCGCCGTCCCGGCCGACACCGCCCCGCTGCGCGACTGATCCGCGGCCCACCGCCCACCGAAGAGCCGCCGCCCGCGAAGAGCCGCACGTTCACGGAAAGAGTGGCCATTCGACCGCCGACACGGCCGCTTTCCGTGAAAGTGCGAGGGGAGGAAGCGGGAACGCGGACAGTGGGCGGGGGATCGTGACGGGGGACGACCGGGCGGACGGGCACGAGGGTGGTGCCGAGCGCGGCACCGTCGTCACGCCGTCGGCCGAGTTCCCGCCGCTGCGCCCGGACGAGTTGGGCGCGCTGCGCCGGATCGGGGAGGCGTGGCGGGGCGGCGCGTCGCGTACCGACGCCCTGCCGGTCGACCCGACGTTGCGCCGGCACGGGGAACGACCGGCGCCGACCCGGTTCGGGCGGCTCGCGCCGATCGCCATGTTCCGGGTGGAAAAGCCGGACGAGCTGGTCGCCGCCGAACCGGCCAACGTCCCCGGCAGCCGCTTCGGCCGGTCGGTCACCCGACTCCGGCGGGCGTTGTTCGGGCCGCCGCTGAGCAGCGCCGCCGTGCTCTACGAGCGGATGCGCAAGACGGTCGCCCTGCCGGTGCTCTCCTCGGACCTGCTCAGCTCGGTGGCGTACGGACCGGAGGCCATGCTCGCCGTGCTGGTGCTCGCCGGCAGCGGGGCGCTCGGGCTGTCCCTGCCGCTCGCCGTCGGGTTGGCGGTGCTGATGGTCGCGGTCGGCGCCTCGTACCGCCAGACCATCGCGGCGTACCCGCACGGCGCCGGCTCCTACATCGTGGCCGGGGACAACCTCGGTCCCCGGGCCGGCCTGGTCGCCGCGGCCGGCCTGATCCTGGACTACGTCCTGACGGTGGCGGTGTCCGTCGCGGCCGGCGTGCAGGCGGTCACCTCGGCGCTGCCGGCGCTGACGCCGCTGGCCGTGCCGCTCGGCGTCCTGGTGATCGCGCTGCTGCTCGCCGGCAACCTCCGGGGCGTACGCGTCGCCGGCAACCTGTTCGTGCTGCCCACGTACGCCTTCGTGGTCGCGGTCGTCGCGCTGCTGCTGGCCGGCGGCTTCCAGGCGGCGGCCCGGGGTTTCACGCCCGTGCCGCCGGATCCGGTGCCGGCGGTCGAGGGCCTGTCGCTGCTGCTGGTGTTGCGGGCGTTCTCCTCCGGCGCGGTGTCGATGACCGGCATCGAGGCCGTCTCCAACGCGGTGACCGCCTTCCGGACGCCGGAGTGGCGCAACGCGCGCACCACGCTGACCTGGATGATCGGCATGCTCGTGGTGCTCTTCGCGGGTCTGACCCTGCTGTTCCACCAGGCCGGGCTGGTGCCGGCGTCCGACGAGACGATGCTGTCCCAACTGGCCCGGGTGACCTTCCCGAGCGGCCCGTGGTACGGGCTCGTCCAGGCGGCCACCGCGACCATCCTCCTGCTCGCCGCGAACACCGCCTTCAACGGCTTCCCCCGGCTGCTCTTCTTCATGGCCCGCGACGGGCACGCCCCCCGCCGGTTCCTGCACATGGGCGACCGGCTGGCCTTCAGCAACGGCCTGCTCGCGCTCGCCGTGGCCGCCGCCGTGATCCTGGTCGCGTTCCGCGGGCACACCGAGGCGCTGATCCCGCTCTACGCGGTGGGCGTGTTCCTCGCCTTCACGCTGTCGCAGGCTGGCATGGTCGTGCACTGGCGTCGCCACCGGGGGCCGGGCTGGCGGCGACGGGCGACCCTGAACGCCGTCGGCGCGACGCTGTCCGGACTGGTGCTGGTCACGGCGGGGGTCAGCAAGTTCACCGAGGGCGCGTGGGTGGTGGTCGTCGCCGTACCGCTGCTGGTCCTGCTCTTCCGCGCCATCCACCGGCACTACCGCATCCTGCACCGGTCGCTCGCGCTGCGCCCACCGTCGGACGCCGGGCCGTCCGGCGCCGCCGCGTCCGAGGTGCAGGAACTGCCCCAGGAGGTACGCCACCTGGTCGTCGTGCCGGTCGCCCGGCTGAACCGGGCGTCGCTGCGCGGCCTGGCGTACGCGGCCTCACTCAGCCAGCCGACGCTGGCCGTGCACATCGCACCGGAGGAACCGGAGGCGGACCGGTTCCGGGAGCAGTGGCGGGCGTGGGGCGACCACGTGCGGCTGGAGACGATCGTGTCGCCGTACCGGGCGGTGATCGGGCCGCTGGCGCACTACCTGGAGGCGCTGCACGCCGGGCGGGCGGACCTGGTGCTGACCGTGGTGGTGCCCGAGGTGATGGTGCGCCGCCGCTGGCACCGGCCCCTGCACAGCCGCACCGAGAAGCGGCTGCGCGCCGCGCTCCGGCCGCTGCCCGGGGTGGTCGTCACCAGCGTCCCGGTGCACCTGACCGAGTAGCGGGTCAGGCGTCGATGCCGACGGCCTTCGCGCTGGCCGCCCAGAGCCGCGCCGCGAGCTGCGGGTCGGCCGCCTTCGGCAGCGGCCGGCGCACCCGGCGGTCCGCGTAGTAGCCGCCGGTCTGGAGCCGGGACGGGTCCTGGTTGGCGAGCCACACCAGCGTCTCCGCGCCCTTTTCCGGGCTGCGGAACGGCAGGAACCGCATGCCGATGGCGACCAGGCGGCTGTCGTTGCCGAACCGGGTCCGCACCACCCCGGGGTGGAAGGAGTACGCGGGGATCCCGGGCCAGCGCCGGGCCGCCTCGGCGGTGAACAGGATGTTCGCCTGCTTGCTGGTGCCGTAGGCGTTCATCGGCCGGTACCGGCCCAGCGGTGCGTTCAGGTCGTCCGGGTCGAGGGTGCCGCTGCGGTGTGCGCCGGAGGCGGTGACGACCATCCGCCCGATCCGGTCCCGCAGCAGGTTGGTCAGCAGGAACGGCGCCAGGTGGTTGGCCTGGATCGACAGCTCGAAGCCGTCCACCGTGGTGATCGGCTGGAGCACGATCGCCCCGGCGTTGTTGGCCAGCACGTCGATCCGGTCGTACGCGGACCGCAGCAGTTCGGCCAGCCGCCGTACGTCGTCGAGGACCGCGAAGTCGGCCCGGAACAGCTCCGGGCGTTCCCCGGCGGCCTCCCGCACCTGCTCCGCCGCCGCCTGGAGGCGGGCCGGGTCACGCCCGACCAGTACCACCTGGTCGCCGCGGCACGCCAGGTCGACGGCGGCCGCCAGGCCGATGCCGGAGCTGGCCCCGGTCACCACCACCAGTCGACGCTCAGTGAGATCTTCCACAGGTCCATTCACCCCGGTCACGGCACGAGGTTACCGTGGCGTCACAACGCCCTTTGGGATCGTTAAGTTTCCGCAAACGTCCGTCAGCTGGCGTCGGCGTGTCCGCCGGACGCTGGAAGGAGCGCATCCATGGCCGCAGTCGGTCGCCCCCGCCGGTCCTGCCTCGCGGTACCGGGTTCCAGCGTCAAGATGCTCGGCAAGGCCCAGGGCCTGCCCGCCGACCAGGTCTTCCTCGACCTGGAGGACGCGGTCGCGCCGCTGGCCAAGCCGGACGCCCGCAAGAACATCGTGGCGACTCTCAACGAGGGCGACTGGGCGGGCAAGACCCGCGTCGTACGGGTCAACGACCTCACCACACCGTGGACCTACCGGGACGTCATCGAGGTCGTGGAGGGCGCGGGCGCGAACCTCGACTGCATCATGCTGCCGAAGGTGCAGAACGCCGCCCAGGTGCAGTGGCTGGACATGACGCTGACCCAGTTGGAGAAGACCCTCGGCCTGGAGGTCGGCCGGATCGGCATCGAGGCGCAGATCGAGAACGCCGCCGGCCTGGTCAACGTGGACGCGATCGCCGCCGCGTCGCCCCGGGTGGAGACGATCATCTTCGGCCCGGCCGACTTCATGGCCTCGATCAACATGAAGTCGCTGGTGGTGGGCGCGCTGATCCCGGACTACCCGGGCGACCCGTACCACTACATCCTGATGCGCATCCTCATGGCCGCCCGCATGCACGACAAGCAGGCCATCGACGGCCCGTTCCTGCAGATCCGCGACGTGGACGCGTTCCGCGAGGTCGCCAAGCGGTCGGCGGCGCTCGGCTTCGACGGCAAGTGGGTGCTGCACCCGGGCCAGATCGACGCCGCCAACGAGGTGTACCAGCCGGCGCAGGCCGACTACGACCACGCCGAGCTGATCCTCGACGCGTACGAGCACTACACCTCGGAGGCCGGCGGGAAGCTGGGCGCGGTGATGCTCGGCGACGAGATGATCGACGAGGCGTCCCGCAAGATGGCGCTGGTGATCGCGGCCAAGGGTCGCGCGGCCGGGATGACCCGGACGTCGACGTTCACCCCGCCGGCCGAGTAGCGCCGCCCGTACCGGATCGTGCCGCCCCGGCCCGGCCGGGGCGGCACGACGCGTCTCACCAGTTGTTACTGCTGCTGCTGCCACCGTCGGACGTGACCGCGATGACGGCGACCACGACGTAGAAGGCGATGAGCAGGCCGAGGAGCCCGGTGAGGATCCAGCCGACGATGATGGCGGCCTTCGCCATGCCCTCGCCGGCCTCACCGGTCTGCTGGATCTGCTTGCGCGCGACGTGACCCAGGATCGCCCCGATCGGGGCGGTGATGCAGGACCCGACGCCGACCAGGGCCAGCACGAGCGCGGCGATGGCCAGCCCGTTGGTCTTCTGCTGCGGGGCGTAGCCGTAGCCGTGAACGCCGTAGGGCGGCGGCGGGTAGCCGCCCGCGTACGGGTCGGCGCCCTTGTGCACGTCCGCGTGCGGACCGCCGAGGTGCGGCGCGGCGTACGGGTCGGTGGGCTGCGGCGCCCCGACGTACGGGTTGGCAGGGGCGTACGGGTCACCACCGGGCTGGGCGGGGATCGGGCTGCCGGCAGCGAGGGTCGGATCGGCCGGAGGGCCGGACTGCTGACCCGACCACGAGGGGTCGGACCAACCGCCGGACGGCGGGGGGTATGTCATCGTCTGTTCTCCATCGGCTGGGGATGCGCGCCGTCAGGGTAGCCATCCGCGCCCAAACTTGGAGATCCCCGTACCGGGTGCCGCGTTGCCCGGACCACGGTGAGGGGGCAGGATCCTGGCATGGCGAATGACGCGCGGGCCACGGACACCTCCGGCCGGGCACTCCCCGAGCCGGTGACCATGCGGCTCGACGGGAAGGTCGCCCTGGTGACCGGTGCGGGCAGCCCGGACGGCATCGGGTACGCGACCGCCCGGCGGCTCGCCGACCTGGGCGCCCGGGTCGCCATCGTCTCCACCACCCGCCGGATCCACGAGCGGGCGGGCGAGCTGGGGGTGACCGGCTTCGTCGCCGACCTCACCGACGAGTCGGAGGTGGGCGCGCTCGCCGATGCGGTCGCCGAGCAGCTCGGTGACGTGGAGGTGTTGGTCAACAACGCCGGGCTGGCCAGCCGGGCGAGCCCGGAGGTGCTGCGCCCGGTCGCCCAGCTGAGTTACGACGAGTGGCGCGGCGAGATCGACCGGAACCTGACCACCGCCTTCCTGTGCAGCCGGGCGTTCATCGGCGGCATGGCGGAGCGCGGCTGGGGCCGGATCGTGAACCTCGCGGCCACCGCCGGGCCGGTCAACGCGCTGCCCACCGAGGCGGCGTACGCGGCGGCCAAGGCGGGTGTGGTCGGGCTCACCCGGGCGCTGGCCATGGAGATGGTGGCCGACGGGGTGACCGTCAACGCGGTGGCCCCGGGCACCATCTACACGGCGGCGTCCACCATGGCGGAGATCAAGCAGGGCCTCGGCACGCCGGTCGGCCGACCGGGGACCCCGGACGAGGTGGCGTCGGCCATCACGTTCCTCTGTTCGCCCGCCGCGTCGTACATCACCGGCCAGATGCTCGTGGTGGACGGGGGCAACAGCGTCCGCGAGGCCCAGTTCCGCTGACCGTCAGTACCCCGTCATCCCGTCGTTGCCGGCGAGGGTGGCCAGCGCGATCCAGCCGCAGCAGAGCAGCAGGCCGAGCCCGGTGAAGACGTAGCTGAGGATCAGGCCCCAGGTGGCGAGCTGGTCGCCGTCCTCGCCGGTGGTGCGGATCTGCCGCTTGGCGAGGTGGCCCAGGACGATGCCGGCCGGGGCGAAGACGAAGGCGAACACCAGCGAGAGGATCGCGAGCACGTTCATACCGCCGCCGGGTCGCTGGCCCGGGCCGGACGGCGGGCCGTACTGGCCGTACGGCGGCTGCGGGGTGTACGGGGGCTGGTGACCCCACTGCTGCCCGTGCGGCTGCTCGCCGGGATGCTCGTACGAGGGCTGCCCGTACGCGGGCTGCTGGCCGTACGGGTCCTGGCCGGGCTGCTGCCCGTAGGTCGGCGGCTCGGGACCGGCGGCGGGCTGCTCCCAGGGCGACGGCGTCCGGTCCGGGTCCGACGGACCCGGCGGCTGCGGTGGCTGGCTCACGCGACTGGTCCTCCTGCCGGTGGGGGCACTCGTCCTCTTGCCGGACGGTACCCCCAGCGGTGAACCTTTTCACAGCGGTTGTGTGGACTGGTCACCTTGGCCTCGCCCGTCGTGAGGTCGATACTGACCGAGCGTTCAGTTACCCACGAGTAGTGCGCCGATCCCCCGGAGGCTGAGATGGCCCGACTCGCCCAGACGCCCGGCCTGACCGATGTGCAGCGGTCGATCCTGGAAACCGTCCGGGAGTTCGCGGACAAGGAGATCATCCCGCACGCCCAGAGGCTGGAGCATGCGGACGAGTACCCGGCCGACATCCTCGAGGGGATGAAGGAGATGGGGCTGTTCGGTCTCACCATCGACGAGGAGTACGGCGGGCTGGGCGAGTCCCTGCTGACGTACGCCCTGGTGGTCGAGGAGCTGTCCCGGGGCTGGATGTCGATCTCCGGCATCGTCAACACCCACTTCATCGTGGCGTACCTGGTCTCCCAGCACGGCTCCGCCGAGCAGAAGGCCCGCCTGCTGCCGAGGATGGCCACCGGCGAGGTCCGGGGCGCGTTCTCGATGTCTGAGCCGGAGTGCGGCTCCGACGTCTCGGCGATCAAGTCGAAGGCCGTCCGAGACGGCGACAACTACGTCCTCAACGGCCAGAAGATGTGGCTGACCAACGGGGCCTACTCCTCGGTGGTCGCCACCCTGGTCAAGACCGACACCGGGGCCGACTCGGTCTACGGCAACATGAGCACCTTCCTGCTGGAGAAGGAGCCCGGCTTCGGCGAGACCGCCCCCGGCCTGACCATCCCCGGCAAGATCGACAAGATGGGCTACAAGGGCGTCGAGACCACCGAGATGGTCCTCGACGGCGTGACCGTTCCCGCCTCCGCCGTGCTCGGCGGCGAGGACAAGGTCGGCCGCGGCTTCTACCAGATGATGGACGGCATCGAGGTCGGCCGGGTCAACGTCGCCGCCCGCGCCTGCGGCATCTCCATCCGCGCCTTCGAGCTCGCCGTCGCGTACGCCCAGCAGCGGCGCACCTTCGGCCAGCCCCTCGCCAAGCACCAGGCGATCGCCTTCAAGCTCGCCGAGATGGGCACCAGGATCGAGGCGGCGCACGCCCTCATGGTCAACGCCGCCCGGCTCAAGGACGCCGGCCAGCGCAACGACGTCGAGGCCGGCATGGCGAAGCTGCTCGCCTCCGAGTACTGCGCCGAGGTCGTCCAGGAGGCGTTCCGCATCCACGGCGGCTACGGCTACTCCAAGGAGTACGAGATCGAGCGCCTCATGCGGGAGGCCCCGTTCCTGCTCATCGGCGAGGGCACCTCGGAGATCCAGAAGACCATCATCTCCCGCGGCCTCCTCAAGGAATACAAGCTCTGACGGTGCAAGGAAGGGCCCCTTCTTAACGCCTCCGGTAGAGGAGGGGTCCCTTCTTAACGCACACCCTCGGTCGGCTCCGGCACGGCGGGTTCCGGAGCGCTGACCGGCAGGCCGACCCCGAGCACCTCCGGTCTCCTCCGGTAGTGCTCGATCGCGGCGACCAGCCGATCCTCGGGCACGGCCGTGTCCCGTCCGCCCACCACGGGCGCCGGCTCGAGCGACTCCCACACCACGGGGCGCAGCCGCACGCCGTCGACCCGTCTGTTGTGTCGATGCGGAGTGGCGCGGTCGATGGCCGTCCAGCCGTACACCCGGCGACCGTGCCGGACGCCGCTGGCGGTGAGCGCCAGCCGTCCGGTGAACCGCACCTCCTCGTGGGCCACCCACCCGATGCCCACCGCGACCCCGGCCACGAGCGCCCCCCGGACGACCCGCGCCCAGGTCGGCTCCGCGGCGAGGGTGCTGATCAGCCCCGCGCCCAGGGCTGCCGCCATGATCGCGCCCCCGACCAGGTCGACCCAACCGGCGATGGACCGCCGGGCCACCAGGCCCGACTCGACCCCGTCCCGGCCCGCGACGCGCACCCGCCACACCAGGCGACCGTCGCGCCGGGGCCACCACCGCGTCGACAGCAGACGTGCGCCGGCGAGCAGCCAGATCGGGAAGGCGAGGTCGTACTGATCGGACGGCGGCACCTGAAGCAGGCCGGTGCCCACCAGAGCCGCGACACCCGCCCCCGCCGTCAGCGCGATCACCCGCCGCGCCCACAGCCCGTCCCCGGCCCTGGGCAACCACACTCCCCGCATGCCCGCAGACTAGAAGACCACGACCACCGTCCACCCGCACCCTTGATCAAGGGGTTTGCGCCGGGTTCCACCTGAGACCTGACGCAAACCCCTTGATCAACAAGGGAGGGGCGTCAGCCGAGCCGGGTGAGGCCGGCGGCGGCGCGTTCGACGATCAGGCACCGATCCTCGACGTAGTCGATGCCGGCCTCGGTGGCGATCCGCCGCGCCTCGGCCGACACGATGCCGAGCTGCAACCACACGGCCGGCGCGCCGATCGCCACGGCCTGGCGGACCACCTCGACCGCGTCCTGCGCCGGCCGGAACACGTCCACCAGGTCGACCGGGTGCGGGATGTCGGCCAGCGACCGGTAGACCCGCTCACTGAACAGCTCGTCGGCGGTCGGGTTGACCGGGATGATGCGCCACCCGTACCGCTGCATCTGCAACGGCACGCTGTGCGCGGCCTTGCCGGGATCGCGGGACGCGCCCACGACGGCGATCACGGCGGAGTCGGCGAGGATCTGCTGAGCGGAGCGCACCCGCCGACTCTAACGCCGCTGGTCAGTCGCCGCCGGTGAGTGTCCGGCACAACCGGGCGTACTCCTCCCGAGTGCCGATCCCCGTCCGGTGCTCCGGGTGCCGCGCGTAGTGCCGGACGGCGGCGGCGAGGAACACCGGTGCCACGTCGACGTTCCGCACCCGGAACCGCTGCTCGGCACGCCGCCGGGCGAGGCGCGACCGCCGCACCAGATCCGGCCGGACCAGGGGCAGCCGCAGGAAGGTGTCGCCCTGTGTCGCCCACAACGGCCCGTCGCGGTCCATCGCCGCCCACGGTACGAACACCGTGCGCCGGGGCCATCCGTAGCCGACCCCGTCCGGCGTGATCTCGACCAGGGGCAGGCGCAGCCACTGCTCCCGGACCACGATGGCGACGGCGACGGCCGTGACCACCAGCAGGAACCACCAGAAGGCGTCCCTGCCCCAGCGGGCCGAGTAGGTGACCAGCTGAAGGGGCAGCCACGCGGTCATGACGACCGGCAACGTCACTGGCCAGCGAGGCGGGGCGAAGAACGCGGACTGCTCCGGCGCCACCCGCAGCCCCGTCCGGCTGGGTGACCGGAACAGCTCGTGACCCCAGTAGCCGAGCCACAGGAGGATCGGCGCCAGCGCCACGAAGGCGCCGGTCGCTCCTCGATCGGCCAGCGTGCCGAGGACGCCCCAGAGCACACCGGCCACGACGGCCACGACCACCACCACCCGCTGCCGGCGCAGTGCCCGCTCGATCGTCTCCCGCACGGGCGGCAGCGTAGCCGTGGATTGCTACAGCAGGCTCAACTGCTCGGCGGCGGGTGGCGGGGGTGTCGGCTCGGGGAGGCGGCGGTTCTCGCCGTGCTCGCCCCGGTGCAGGCCGTGTCGCCGGGCCGCGATCCGCACCCGTGCGGTCAGCTCCCGCTGGTACGACTGCGGCGCGTACGCTCCCGCCCGGTACAGCTCGCGGTAGCGGGGCACCAGGTGGGGGAACTCCCGGCCGATCCAGTGCGCGTACCACTCCCGGGCACCAGGACGCAGGTGCAGAGCCATCGGCGTGACGCTGGCCGCCCCGGCGGCGGCGATCGCGGCGACCGTGGCGTCGATCGACTCGTCGTCGTCGCTGAGGCCGGGCAGGATCGGCGCCATCAGCACGCCCACCTCGAACCCCGCGTCGGTCAGGGTGCGCACCGCGTCGAGGCGACGGCGGGGACTCGGCGTTCCCGGTTCGGCAGCACGCCACAGCCGCTCGTCGACGAAACCCACCGAGTACGACAGCCCGACCCGGGTCACCTCGGCGGCCTGTCGCAGCAGCGGCAGGTCCCGCAGGATCAGGGTGCCTTTGGTGAGGATCGAGAACGGGTTCGCGAAGTCCCGCAGCGCGGCGATGATCTGCGGCATGAGCCGGTAGCGCCCCTCGGCCCGCTGGTAGCAGTCGACGTTGGTGCCCATCGCGATGTGGGCCCCTCGCCAGCGGGGTGCGGCCAGCTCTCGGCGGACCAGCTCGCCCGCGTTGACCTTGACGATCACCTTGCGGTCGAAGTCCGCGCCCGCGTCGAGGTCCAGATAGGTGTGAGTGTTCCTCGCGAAACAGTATTTACAGGCATGCGAACAGCCGCGGTACGGGTTGATCGTCCACTCGAAGGGCACCTGGGACGTGCCGGCCACCCTGTTGATGATCGACTTGGCCTGCACCTCGTAGAAGGTCATCCCGGCGAAGCCGGGCGTGTCGAAGGTGCGGACGACCGCGCCGGGCAGCGCCAGCGGCAGGGGTGGAGTCGCTGGCGCCGACCCGTCGGGAGGCCCCTCGTCCGGGGGAGCGGAGAGGTTGTCCCAGCGCATGGCCATCATTCGAACACGTGTGCGATAGGTGCGCAAGCCGGCTGGCGTGTTTCCCCCCACCGTCGTGCCGGGTCGGCAAGGGCCGGGTGCAGGATGAGAGGCATGGAGAAGTCGACGTTCGTCTACGACGGGGACTGCGCGTTCTGCACCCGCTGTGCCGAGTTCATCGAGCGGCGCGTCCCCACCGGAGCCCGGGTGGTGCCCTGGCAGTTCGCCGACCTCGACGCCCTGGGCCTGACCGAATCGCAGTGCGAGGAGGCGGTGCAGTGGGTGGGCGCAGACGGCTCCCGCGCGGCCGGCCCGGACGCGATCGCCCGGCTGCTCCGCGACAGCGGTCCGCTCTGGCGGGTGGCCGGCACCGGCCTGCGGTTCCCGCCGGTACGCGCCGCAGCCTGGCCCGCGTACCGCTGGGTCGCCCGCAACCGGCATCGGCTCCCCGGCGGCACGGCCGCGTGTTCCCTGCCCCGGGAGGCGCGGGAGCGCCTCTACGGGCCCGCCGGTCGCTCGACCACCGGGTCCTGACCGGCCGGCACCTCGTCCTCGGTGCTCCGGCGAGGTCCGGGCCAGCTCACCCTGCTGCCGTGGTCCGCTGTCGCGGCGCCGCCGGCCATACCGTCGATGCTCCGGCGGGCGGCCAACTGGCGCGCCCAGACAACCGGACGGACCCGTTCCAGCGGCAGGAAGCTCGCCATCGCCGCGAGGTGCGGGGCGAACGAGATGGTGATGGTGGCGATGGTGACCAGGTGGAAGGAGTAGAAGAAGCCCACCGTGGCCAGCTGCCAGCGCTTTCGCAGCAGGAAGACCACCGGGCTGAGCAGCTCGAACGCGACGATGCCGAACTGGGCGACGATCAGCAGGTACGGCACGGAGGCGATCACGTCGGCCAGCTCGGTGCCGCGTCGGATGATCGCCCGGGCGAGCACCGATCCGGTCAGCCAGTCCAGTCCGCCGAAGCGCAGCTTGGCCCAGGCGGCGAGGAAGTAGGTGCAGATCACCGCTGTCTGGGTGACCCGCAGCGCCCAGCCACCCGCCTCGGTGCGAGTGGTGTCGCCGTGCCGGGCGCGGCCGGCGGTGGGTAGCACGGCCAGGGCGACGAGCAGACCGAAGCGGTCGTGGTCGACCTTGCCGTAGCTCATCGCGACGATCATCCACTCCAGGTAGAGCGCGAAGACCGACCAGCCGAGCAGGCGGGGTGCCCGACCGCTCGCGGCGAGCAGGGCCAGCAGCAGCAGTGCCCAGAAGAGGGTGGTGACCAGCGCCGGGGTGGGCGTGGGCAGGGGCAGCACCCGGCCGACCAGCAGTGGCTGGTACAGGTCGCCCGGCACGGCGGCCCGGTCGCGTACCCACGGGGTGAAGACGGCGAGGTCGGCGGCGACGAAGAGGTAGATGAGCGTCCGGAAGGCGGCGACCCGGCCGCGCGGCACCGGCTCGGTCAACCAGCGGATCACCGGGGCACCCGCCAGGCGACCACGGTCTCGTCGGTCCAGCGGCCGGTGGGGCGCCCGCCGTGGATGCCGTGCCAGCGGATGACGATGCGTACCTCGACCAGGTCCGCGGCTCCTGCGTGGCGTTCGGCGTACGCGTCGGCGACCGCGGCGAGCAGCGAGGGGTCGGCGGCGTAGCGGTCCTGCTGCCCCTCGATCTCGGCCCGGCGGACGCCGGTGGCCTGCTCGCCCAGGTCGACCACCGCGCCGGTGGTGTCGACGCCCTCGACCCGGGTGTCCGGAGCGGGGGAGTCGGGCGGGTTGGAGGTCGAGTACATGCGGAAGGGACCGAACGGGAAGTGGTCGTCGGTTCCCCAGGCGGAGCCGGCCAGCAGCAGAGCCAGGCCGAGCGCGGTGACCGCGAGCCGGGCGGCGCGACCGCGGGGGGTCAAGGTGTCCATCGACTCGTGACGGTACGGGAAGCAGAGCCCGGAGTGGATCCCGCGGAGGTGCGCCCGCCGGGTTGCGCCCTCTGTCGTCGAGTGGCGGGCCCCGGACAGCACGGCGGCCGGGCCCGAATGGGCCCGGCCGCCGTGGAATCACGTCAGTGCTTGTGCTCGGACAGCTTCTTGCGGACGTCGTCCATGTCGAGGGCCTGGACCTGCTCGATGAGGTTCTCCAGGGCGGACTCGGGCAGGGCGCCCGGCTGGGCGAAGACGATCACGCCGTCGCGGATGGCCATGATCGTCGGGATCGAGCGGATGTCGAACTTCGCGCCCAGTTCCTGCTGCGCCTCGGTGTCGACCTTGCCGAACACGATGTCCTGGTGCTTCTCCGAGGATCGCTCGTAGACCGGGGCGAACCGCTTGCATGGGCCGCACCACTCGGCCCAGAAGTCGACGAGCACGATGCCCTCGCTGCCGGTTACCTCGTCGAAGTTTGCCGTGGTCAGCTCAACGGTTGCCATGCGAATCTCTCCGATCACGCGGAATAGCTACGTCTGGTGGAACCAGGGCGTACCTCGTGGAATTCCCGCCCACCCTGGACCGAAACGTCCGGTCGAGCCTGGCACATGCCCGGTCATCCATCGACCGTCGTCGGTGGCCGCGCAACCGCGAAGCGCAAGTGCACGTCGCATTTGCGTGACCAGACGTGATGGGAGCGTTTCCAAGGAGATCACCGTCCGTGCGGACTACGAATCGGTAACTTGCGCCTTGACAAGCGGCTATTTGGGCTGCGGAGATCGCCGTCGGCCCGACTTATGGTGACCGAGAGTAGTGTTACAAAAAGATAACTGTGATCCTGGTCTCTGTCCACCGCGTGTCCACTCGTGCAGAATCTTTCCCATCAGAGCGTGGGCGGCGGGTGCCGGGGAGGGCCCCGCCGCTCATTGCGTCTCCCCCCAGGTGCGGCCGGTGTGACATTTCCCCACGGTGCGCGCCCCCGGGCTCTCCTTAACCAGCGGTAAGGCATGCTGTGCCGAACTCCATCGCCGCCCGTCGAAGGGGACAAGGATGCAGTTCGGCCGCTACTACGAGGAGTTCGAGGTCGGCGCGGTCTACCGGCACTGGCCCGGTAAGACGGTCACCGAGTACGACGACCACCTCTTCTGCCTGCTCACCATGAACCACCACCCGCTGCACATGGACGCGCACTACGCCGAGACGTCGAGCCAGTTCAAGCGCAACGTGGTGGTCGGCAACTACATCTACTCGCTGCTCCTCGGCATGTCGGTGCCGGACGTCAGCGGCAAGGCGATCGCCAATCTGGAGATCGAGTCGCTGCGGCACGTCGCCCCGACGTTCCACGGCGACACCATCTACGGCGAGACCACGGTGCTGGACAAGCGGGAGTCGTCCTCGAAGCCCGACCGGGGCGTGGTCGCCGTCGAGACCCGCGGCTACAACCAGGACGGCACGCTGGTCTGCGTCTTCCGGCGCAAGGTCATGGTCCCCAAGAAGGAGTACGCGGCCGCGGCCGTGCCCGAGGGCGTCGATCCCGAGCGGCCGAGCTTTCCCGAGCCGCGCTGAATCCGACGTACGACGGTGGGCCCCTTCCGGTGGGAAGGGGCCCATTTCCGTAGATGCCCGGCATATGCTGGCGCCGGAGGTCCCCATGAGCCACTCCGTCGCCGGAGAGCCGTCCTCTGCCGGGCGCCGCGCCGCACCGGCGACCACCGCCGTCTACTCCGCCGCCGAGTGGGATCTGCTGACCAGCCTGCCCGGCCGGGTCCTCGTGGCCGCCGTGTCGCCCGCTCCGGGGCGCCCCGGGCGTCCGGTCGCCGCCGGTCTGGCCGGACTGGACGCCGTCGCGGCGGGGCGGTCCTCCGACAGCGACCTGGTCCGCGCCGTCGTCGCCGCCATCTACGCCCGGGACGAGGGGACACCACCGGCCGGTCGACTCACCGACCTGGTGGACCTGCTGGCCGCGTGTCGGACCGCCGTGCGGGTCCTGCACCGGCGCGCCGACCCGGCCGACTCCGCGGCGTACCGCCAGTGGGTGCAGTCGGTGGCGGCCCGCGTCTGCCGGGCTGTTCCGGACGGCACGATGGCCCCCGCCGACCGCCGTCTCCTGGAACGGCTCGGTACCGCCCTCGCCCTCCGCTGAGGAGAAAGGAAGGGCCCGGCCCGGCCCGGGGAACTCCGCCGGTGGGCCGTACCCTCTGGAGACCGTGACCGGTGACCAGCTCGACGTCGGCGTGGGCCCCTGGCCGGGTGACCCGCCGGACGACCCGCGATTCGACCCGGAACTGCTCGCGGAGGGCGACCGGCGCAACGTCGTCGACCGTTACCGCTACTGGCGGCGCGAGGCGGTGGTGGCCGACCTGGACCGGCGGCGCCACGGGTTCCACGTGGCGATCGAGAACTGGCAGCACGACTTCAACATCGGCACGGTCGTCCGCAATGCCAACGCCTTCCTCGCCGCCGAGGTGCACATCGTCGGCCGGCGCCGCTGGAACCGGCGGGGCGCGATGGTGACCGACCGCTACCAGCACGTCCGTCACCACGAGACGATCGAGGAGTTCGTCGCCTGGGCGGCCGGCGCGGACCTGCCGGTGGTCGGCATCGACAACCTGCCCGGCTCCCGGCCGCTGGAGACCACCACCCTGCCCCGGCGCTGCGTCCTGCTCTTCGGCCAGGAGGGGCCGGGTCTGTCCGAACCGGCCCGTGCGGCGTGCGACGAGCTCTTCTCGATCGCCCAGTACGGCTCCACCCGTTCGATCAACGCCGGCGTGGCGAGCGGCATCGCCATGCACGCCTGGATCCGCGCGTACGCCGGCCCGCCGCCGGCCTGACCGGTTTCCCGACCGGCGTCGAAACCGCCGCTCCGCTTGACGTCGGGGCGGAGGAGGGCGACGGTGGGAAGGTGAGTGTCGCGGTGAGTTGTCCGAGATGTGGGGGTCAGATCCGTCCGCCGGACCTGATGCACTCCGAGTCGCGCTGCCTCGACTGCGGACCGGTGCCCCCGCTACACGTGCCCGAGCACATCGGAGCGGAGATCGTGGCCAGTGTGGTCGACCGGATCACCGCCGCCGCCGATCCGCCGGATCGACCGGTGGTTCCGCTCTGGTGTCCCTGGCCGTTGCCGCCCGGGTGGACCGTCACCGGCGTGGCGTACGTCGGTGACGACCGCACCGGCGTCCGCGCCACGGCGGTCGCCTGCGCCGGGCCGGAGCCGTTCGGCGGTGGTCCCGCCGACGTGGTCTTCGTGGCCGAGGAGCCGGGTGTCGGGCTCGGCACCCGCTTCGCGGGGATCGTCGGCCCGGACCCGGGACCGGAGCTCGCCGAGGCCCTGACCGACCCCGGGCCGGGCCACCCGGAGCACGTCGGCCAGGCCAGGATCAAGGTGGGCGGTCACCCGACTCCACTGTGGCTCGTGAATTCCCCGGCGGATCGAAGCGCGTACGCCGGCGAGGCTCGGGGAATGTGGCTGCATGCGATAGCCTGGCCGGCGAGTGCGGGACATCTGCTCGCCGAGGACGTGGTGCTCCACGACCTCACCGAGTGGACGCCACCCGAGCTCGTGTACGGCGCACCATCTCCGTATCTGCACGGGAAGGCTTGACAGCCGAGCCGGAATGTCGGAGAACGGACGCAGCAGATATTCACTGTACGACATCACACTGATACTCTGGGTGCCGCTGCGGTAATGGGACCCGGCGCCGCGCGAGAGGATGGCCCGCCATGGTCAAGAAGGTCCTCACCTGGGCCGGAATCGCATTCTTGATCTTCTTCGTCGCCTACCGGCCAAACTCTGCGGCGGACGTGTTCAAGTCGCTGGGCGGCGGCATCATGGACATCGCTCAGGGATTCGGCGACTTCTTCACCAGTCTCGTCGCCTAGCCGCCGATGGGAAGCCCCTCCGGTCCACCGTTCGACCCGGACGACCCCGACCGGGAGCGCCGGGAACGCGACACCGAGCCGATCCCGCGGGTCGGGCCCGATGACGGGCCGGGCCCCCGTCCGGGCCCGGGTGCCCCCGACGGCTCGCTGTTCTCCGACGACGTCGGCTACGGCGATCCGCGCGGATACCCGGGTGAGGATCGCTCGGGTCGCGCCTGGATCCGCGATCCGCAGGCCGGCTACCAGGCGCCGCAGATCTCCGAGGACGAGCTGGCGGGCCTCCGGGCCGACGCCGCCGGCGGGGCGCCCCGCCGGGTGCTCCCCCTGGAGGACGAGCCCAGCTCCCTGGTGGCGCGCTACCTCTTTCCCACCGAGCGCTACCGGGGCGAGTGGAAGCGGCACTGGGTGCACCTCGCCGTCCCGCTGACCGTCGGGATCGCCGCCACCTTCGTGCTCGGCTACCTCTCCGGCTTCCTCGCCGGTCAGGACGTCGGAGCGCTCACCACGATCGCGGTGCTGCTCTGGTTCGCCGTGATGGGCTGGGTGGCCTGGAAGGTCGCCGACTGGTGGTACGACCGCTTCATCCTCACCAACAAGCGGGTGATGGTCGTCAACGGCATCGTGACCCGGAAGGTGGCCATGATGCCGCTGGCCCGGGTCACCGACATGAAGTACGAGCAGAGCCCGAGCGGCCGCGCCCTCAACTACGGCACCTTCGTGCTGGAGTCCGCCGGCCAGGACCAGGCGCTCCGCGAGATCAAGAACCTGCCCAACCCGAACGAGCTCTACCTGCGCGTCGTCGAGGAGATGTACGAGCCGCAGGCGGTCGAGGCGCGGCTGGGCAAGGAAGCGGACGAGGCCAAGGCCGACGACGGTGCCTGAAACTTTCTGACCGAACATCGGATCAACAGCGCACCATCTTCCGTGACAGCCTGCCAGGAAGGGCAGGTCGTGGAGGTGCACGGTGCAGAGCAGGGACCCGCGGGAGGAAGAGTTCCGCGAGTTCGTAGCGGCTCGCTCCGGCGCGCTCCTGCGGACCGCGTACCTGCTGGCCGGGGACTGGGCCACCGCCGAGGACCTGTTGCAGACCGCCCTGACCAAGACGTACCTGGCGTGGAGGCGGCTCGGCGGCATCGAGGCCGTCGAGCCGTACGCCCGACGGGTCATGATCAACACGTCGACCAGCTGGTGGCGCCGACGCTGGCACGGTGAGCGGCCCACCGAGGTCCTGCCCGAGCGGGCGGCTGCCGACGAGATCGAGCGGCAGCTCGACCGGGACCTGCTCTGGCGACACCTGAGCGCGCTGCCCGCGCGGCAGCGCGCGGTGCTCGTGCTGCGCTTCTACGAGGACATGTCGGAGGCGCAGACCGCCGCCCTGCTCGACATCTCGCCCGGCACGGTGAAGAGCCAGACCTCCCGGGCCCTGACCACGCTGCGCCGCCGGATGGGCGCCGACGCCACCACGGTCGACCTGCCGGTCGAGCCGACGGCTCCCGCCCCGCGTGACCGCCGCGCCGACGGGCGGACGGCCGCCACCACCGGTCGCGGCCGGTCCGCTCCCGGCCGCTCCCGGCCGAACGCACCCGCCGTCGCCCCGGCGCCCGCCGTCGACACCCCACCCGGTGCGCCGGAGGCGACCGGTGGACCGTCGGTCGGGCAGGTGCCGACGGCGCCGGTCGTCGCCGACGCCGGAACGGGCGGCAAGACCACGGTCGACCGTCCCGTCGGGGCCGCCGCGATGCCGGCCGCCACCGGGGAGCGACGGTGACCGGTTTCGCGGGCCCTTCTGACAACCGCACGGACACCCCGGCGCGTTCAAGGAGCATGAGCCCGGACGAGCTGGAGCAGGCGCTGCGGGAGACGCTCGCGCGCCGGGTCGCCGTCCCGCCCCGACTCACCGCCGACCCGGCCGGTGTGGCCATCCGGCGGGCCGCGCGGTCCCAGCGACGGCGCACCCTGGCCGGGGTGGCCATGGCCGCGGTGACCACGGTGGCGGTCAGCACCGGAATGGTCCAGCTCGGCAGAGAGCCGAGGATGCCGAACGAGGCGGTCGTCGTGCTCGGCGACCCGTACGCCTCGAGCCGCCCGCCCACGACGCAGTCGGTGGCTCCCTCCATGCCGGCGGTCGACCTGCCGGTCGGTGTCGACCTGGTCCTGGGCGACGTGCTCGCCACCGCCGACGGGCGGCGGCTGACGCTGGCCGGCCTGCGCCCCGTCGACCGTGTCCAGCGGAGCCGCGACAGCGACGGCTGGCTGGTGGTCGGTGGTCCCACGGCCGCCGGCCGCTCCCTGTGGGCCGTCCGGCCCACCGGCCCGCCGCAGGTGCTGCTCTCCGGTGCCGACGAGATCGTGCTCAGCGGGGACGGCCGCCAGGTGGCGTGGCGGGAGGGGACGCAACTGGGCGAGGGCGGGATCCTCAACAACAAGGTCGTCGCCGTCGTCCGCCGGGCCGCGCCGGACGCCGCGTTCCCGGTCGGGTTCGCCGGTGACCGGGTGCTGATCCGCCTCCACCCCGAGCGGCCCGGCCACGCGCTGTGGCATCCCCCGACCGGGCAGGTGTCCGTCGGGCCGGACCGGACCACCACCCATGTCCACGGCCCCGGTCCCGACGGTCTGGTCGTGGCCCAGGTCTCCGCCGGCACGCCCCGCCGGCCCTGCCTCGCGCTGCTCGACCCCGCCCGGGACCTGGCCCCCGCGCGTACCACGTGCGGCCCGGCGCTGACCGGCGACGGCCGCGGCGGGGTCTCACCGGACGGGCGCTGGCTGCTGGTGAACGGCCGGGACACCGCGCTGCTGGTGGACCTCGCCGCCGCCACCCCGACCGGCCGCCCGGCCGGGCCCCCGGTCGTCGGCGACGTGGCGTGGACGCCGGACACGGCGCTCCACGTGACCGCCGACGGGATGCTGGTCCAGGTCGAGGCCGCCGCGGTCGTGGCCGGCCGCGAGGTGTCGTCCAGCCCGGTCGCCGGCCTCGCGTCCGGAGACCGCGCGCTGCCGGTGACGGACGCCGGGTCCTGATGGGAACCCCGCGGCCCGCCCGGTAGCGTCGGGCGATGAGATCGCGGATCGACCTGCACACCCACTCGACCGCCAGCGACGGCACGCTCACCCCCGCCGAGCTGGTCCGGGCGGCGGCCGAGGCCGGGCTGGACGTGCTGGCGCTCACCGACCACGACACCACCGCGGGCTGGGCGTCCGCCGTGCGGGCGCTGCCACCGGGTCTCCGCCTGGTCCGCGGTGCGGAGATCTCCTGCCGGTGGTTCGGCACGGAACCGGCGGTGCCCCTGCACCTGCTCGCGTACCTCTTCGACCCGGACGCCCCGGAGCTGGTGGCCGAGCTGGCCCGGGTGCGCGCCGCGCGGGAGGAACGGGGCGAGCGGATCGTGGCGCTGCTGCGGGCCGACGGCATCGACGTGAGCTGGCCGGAGATCCTCGCCGGCGCCGCCGGCGGGACCGTGGGACGACCGCACATCGCGCAGGCGCTCATCCGGGCCGGCCTGGTCACGACCACGAACGAGGCGTTCGGGCCGGACTGGCTCGGTGAGCGGTACCGGCTGCCGAAGGAGGACATCGAGGTCTTCCACGCGGTACGGCTGGTGCGGGCGGCCGGCGGCGTGCCGGTGTTCGCCCACCCGCGCGCCACCCGACGGGGACGCATCGTGCCGGACGCGCTGATCGCCGAGTTGGCGACGGTCGGCCTGGCCGGCCTGGAGGCCGACCACGAGGACCACTCGCCGGCCGAGCGGGCGCACGTCCGCGCCCTGGCCGGGGAGCTGGGCCTGGTCGTGACCGGATCGTCGGACTTCCACGGCACGCACAAGACGGTCCGGCTGGGCGCGCACACCACGACCGAGGAGGCGTACGAGCGGATCGTGGCCGAGGCCTCCGGGGTGACCGGTGTCGCTTACGGCTGATCCGCGTTTCGCCTCTCGACGGCAGGACTAGGTTGATCGCGTGGATCTCAAGCTCTTCGGCGAGGTTTTCGTGACCCTGCTGGTGATCGTCGACCCGCCGGGCATGATGCCCATCTTCCTCGCGCTGACCGGCCCGCTGGCGGCCCGCGACCGTAACCGGGCGGCGTGGCAGGCGGTCGCGTTGGCGCTCGGGGTGATCGTGATCTTCGCGGTGGCCGGGCAGACCCTGCTCGACTACCTGCACGTCGACCTGCCCGCGTTGCAGGCGGCCGGCGGACTGCTGCTGGTGCTCGTCGCGCTGGAACTGCTCACCGGCAAGGCCGACGACCCCAGCCAGCAGGTCACCTCCAACATCGCGCTGGTGCCGCTCGGCACGCCGCTGCTGGCCGGTCCCGGCGCCATCGTGGCCACCATGCTGTTCGTGCAGCAGGCCGACGGTGCCGCCGACGTCACCGCCATCGCCGCCGCGATCGTCGCGGTGATGGTCGCGGTCTGGGTGGTGCTGCGCTTCTCCGGCGGCATCGTCAAGATCCTGCGGCCCGGCGGCATCGAGGTGCTCACCCGCATCGCCGGCCTCCTGCTGGCGGCCATCGCGGTGCAGCTGATCGCCGACGCGGTCGCCGCGTTCGTGACGCAGTACGTGAACATGACCTGAGCGCCGCCGCGGACGCTGTCGGGGGTGGGTGGCAGGATCGCAGGCGTGCGACGAGCCTCCTCCTCCGGCCGACCCGCCCCCACCGGCGGGCGGGCGCCGCGACCCCGGAACGAGCAGTCCGAGCAGCTCGGCTTCGAGGGCATGCCGGAGCGACTGTTCGTCTGCACACCCAGCAAGTTGGGGGCCTATGAAGACTGCCCCCGGCGGTACCGCTACTCCTACGTGGACCGTCCGGCCCCGCCCAAGGGGCCGCCCTGGGCGCACAACTCGCTCGGCGCCAGCGTGCACACCGCCCTGAAGAACTGGTATGCGTTGCCCGCGGACCGCCGCCGGCCCGAGGCGCTCGCCGCGCTCCTGAAGGGCACCTGGGTCCGCGAGGGCTACCGTGACGACGAGCAGGAGCGTGCCGCGTACCGGCGGGCCCTCGGCTGGCTGGAGGCGTACGTCGAGACGCTGGAGCCCGGCGTCGACCCCTTGGGGGTCGAGCGGGTGGTGGCGGTGAAGACCGGTGTGCTGGCGTTCAACGGTCGCACCGACCGGATCGACTCCCGTCCCGGGCCGGACGGCCCCGAGCTGGTCATCGTCGACTACAAGACCGGGCGCTCCGGGTTGGACAACGACGACGCGCGGGGCTCCCAGGCGTTGGCGCTCTACGCGTACGCGGCGGAGCGGACGTTCCGTCGCCCGTGCCGCCGGGTCGAGCTGCACCACCTGCCCAGCGGCACGGTCGCCGCGCACGACCACACCCCGGAGTCGCTGGCCCGGCAGCTCGACCGGGCCGAGGAGACCGCCCGGGACATCATGGCCGCCGAGAAGGCGGTCGCCGGGGGCGCCGACGCCGACGAGGCCTTCCCGACCGCACCCGGGCCGCGCTGCGGCTGGTGCGACTACCGGCGCACCTGTCCGGTCGGCGCCCAGACGCCGGGCAAGGACCCCTGGGCCGCCGTCGACCGACCGGCCGAGGTCCGGGAGACCCCGGCCTGAGTCGGGTCAGCCGGTGACCGGGGCGGGCGCCAGTCGGGCGGCGCGTTCCTTCGCCGCGATCTGCATGGGGCCCTCCCGCCAACGGCGCGGCAGGGTGCCGAGCGCCAACCGGAGCGTGCGTACGGTCAGGTCGGCGGAGAGCGCGGTGGTGGGCAGGCCGAGGCCGCCGTACATCCGCCGGGCCCAGCCGGGCTGCAGCGCGAACGCGGTGCCGGCGATGCCCAGGTACGCCCAGCGGGGCGGGCCCAGGTTGAGCCCGATGCGGGCGGGGAGGCTCAGCTTCCACGGCAGCGGGGGAGCGGTGAGGAAGAGCGCCGTCTCCGCCGCCTCGCGGGTCATCCGCAGCTCGGGGCGGACCCGCCGGTAGTAGTCCGCCACCTCGGCGGCGGTGCCCGGCACGGTCTCCGGGTCTAGGCCGACCAGGGCGGCGGCCCGCCGCTGCTCGGTGTAGTAGCCGTCGACCTCGTCGTCGGTCAGGGACAGCCCCGCCCGGCGTGCGGTGTCGAGGAACGACTCGATCTCGGTGACGTGCACCCAGCGCAGCAGGTCGGGGTCGTCGACGCGGAACTCCTCCCCGGTGAACGGGTCGGTGGCCCGCAGTCGGGCGTGCAGCCGGCGCAGCCGGGCCCCGGCCGCCTCCGCCTCGGCGGTGGTGCCGTAGATGGTGGTCCCGACGTAGGTGGCGGTGCGAACGAGGCGCCCCCAGGCGTCGGTGCGGTAGTTGCTGTTCTGGGCCACTCCGGCCATCGCGCGGGGGTGCAGGGCCTGGAGGTAGAGCGAGCGCAGGCCGGCGACGATCAGGATCGGCTCCTCGTGCACCTTCCACGTGACCGATCCCGGACCGAAGAGGCCGAGGTCATCGGAGTCCACCGACCAAGAGTGCCACGGCGCGGCGGCGCGCACGGGGCCGAGCGGGTCAGTCGTCGGCGGCGCGACGGGCCTGGCAGGTGGGGCAGAGGCCCCAGAAGGTCACTTCCGCCTCGTCCACCTGGAAGCCGTGGGCGGTGTGCGGGTCGAGGCAGGGGGCGCTGCCGACCGCGCAGTCGATGTCGGCGATCTCGCCGCAGCCCCGGCACACCACGTGGTGGTGGTTGTCCCCGGCCCGCGCCTCGTACCGGGCGGGGCTGCCGGCCGGCTCGATCCGCCGGGAGAGCCCGGCCCGGGACAGCGCGCCGAGCACGTCGTACACCGCCTGGGTGGAGACGGAGTCGAGGCGCTCGCGGACCCGCCGGGTGATCTCGTCCACCTCGAGGTGCCCGCCGGCGGCCAGCACGTCGAGCACGGCGAGGCGCGGTCGGGTGACCCGCAGGCCACGCGACCGGAGCAGGTCCTCCCCGGTGGACATGTGCCAATGACAGCACGCGGATCCGGGGCCGACAACCGACGTGCTCGCGCAGGTGGCCCCGGCCACAGCCGATACGTGCACGCGACGGGGTGAACCGGACCCTGGTGCGGTGCGTGTGACCCGGTGAGAGCCCTGGGCGGGCCAGCCCACGCACCGTACGCTGGCAGCCCGCGACCGCGTACCGCCGGAGGTTTCGATGTTCGAGGAGATCCTGGGTCTACCGGCGCACGTGCTGGTGGTGCATGCGGTCGTCGTGTTCGTGCCGCTGCTGGCCCTGCTGTCCGTCGCGTACGTGGCGTTGCCCCGGTTCCGGTCCCGCCTGGACTGGGCGGTGCTCGGCGCGGCGGTGGTCGCGCCGCCGACCGCCTGGTTCGCGGTGGAGTCCGGCGAGCGGCTGACCGACGTCTTCGTGGCCCGCGGCCTGCAGGGGCCGATCGTGGACCAGATCTTCGAGCACTCCCGCTACGGCGACCTGCTCTTCCGCTACACCCTGCCGCTCGGCGTCGCGGCCGTGGCGCTGCTCGTGGTGACCAGCGGGCACCCCCGGGTGCCGAAGCTGCCGTTCTGGCTGACCCCGGCCCTGTCGGTGGTGGTGGTCGCGCTGGCCGCCGCCAGCCTCGTGTACGTCTACCTCACCGGGCACTCGGGCGCCGAGGCGGTCTGGGGCAACACCCTCTGACGGACCACCCGGCCCTCAGAAGACGAGCCGGGAACAGAGCAGGCAGACGAGGATCACCACCACCACCGCCACGCCCACCCCGATCCCCTGGGTGAGGCGCTGGGCGCGCTGCTCGGCCAGGTCCAGCTCGGCCATGTCCTGCGCCGGCAGCCGCCGGGGCGGTGGGGGTTGCACGTGCACCGGCGGTCGCCAGCCGGCCGGGGGCGGCGTGGTGGGCGGGGGACCTGCGTAGCCCGCTTCGCCCTCCTCGTCGCCGGGCGGACCGGCGGGCCTGTCGCGGGCCGGGTCGGGCCGCCGCCAGTAGTCGTCCGGGTCGGGGCCGGTGCCGGGGGTCGTCACGCCGTCCGACGCTACCAACGCCGCCGCGCCAGGGCAGCCGGGTCGGGCCTCGCGTTCCCCTCGCTGCCGCTAGTCTTGCCGCTCGTGAGCACCGAGGACCCGGGCGTGCCGGGGGTACACGACGACGAGCGGACGGTGGACCTGTCCGACGACGACTTCGTGGTGCTGCCCGAGCAGACCTCCGACGACACCGACCGAGGTTGGGGCGAGCGCGGCGGCGGCAACGACGACTGGCTGCTCGCCGAACGCCCCCCGCACTGGGACTGACGCCGAGGTCAGGAGGCGGTTGCCGCCGGGGCCTTGGAAGAACCGCCGCCGGTCGAGCCGGACGACGCCGACGACCCGGAGGAGCCGTTCGAGGTCGACGGGGACGTGGTCGAGCCGCTGGACGACGAGCCGGAGTCACCGCCGGTGGACTTCGCCGGCTTGGAACCACCGGTGCTGGTCTCCGCGCCGGAGGAGGACCGCGAGTCGGTGCGGTAGAAGCCGGAGCCCTTGAAGACGACGCCGACGGAGTTGAAGACCTTCCGCAGCCGCCCCTCGCAGGCCGGGCACTCGGTCAGCGGCTCGTCGGAGAAGGACTGCACCGCCTCGAGCTGCTGGCCGCACGCGGTGCAGGCGTACTGGTACGTGGGCACGTTCTCCTCCGGATCTGGCACGGCCGGTTGGCACTCGACGACTTCGAGTGCCAATGGTGCGTCATCGCCCCCGGATTCGTCCAGCGGACGTGTGGGGCGCGACACCCTCACCGTCGGCGAGTGCGGGGTCCAGCGTACGCAGGCCGCCGGTGGGGGTGACCACCGCGCGCACCGGTCGGTCGTGCGGCTCGGTCGGCAACACGTCGACCAGCTCACCGTCGTGCAGCGGCACCACGGTCAGCGTGGTGGCCGGCACCCGGGCGAGGGCCCGGTCGTACGAGCCGCCGCCCCGGCCCAGCCGCAGTCCCCGACGGTCCACCGCCAGTGCGGGCACCACCACCAGCTCCGCCCGGGCGACCGCGTCCACCCCGAGCCGGGGGCCGGACGGCTCGCGCATGCCCCGGCCGGCGGCGACCAGCGCGTCCGGGCCGGTCCAGACGGCCCAGTCCAGATCCAGGTCGTCCAGGAGAACCGGTAACAGAAGTTCCCCGCCCGGCGGCAGCGCCGCGTGCAGCACCGCCGGCAGGTCCGCGCCGCCGGGCTCTGAGCCCACCGGGACGTACGCGGTCATGCGGCGGGGGCGCATCCGGCGTACGACCGAGACCAGCTCGGCCTGGACGCGCGCGGCGGCTTCCGCCCGGCGCGGCGCGGTCAGCGCCCGACGGCCGGCGAGCAGCGCGGCCCGCGTGTCCCGCTTCGCCTCATTGGTCACTTCCGCTTCATCAGAAAAATCCGGCACGCAACACTCCTGACGCAACGCCGATCCTGTCGTAGCGCTGTGTCAGCATCGCAAGCATCGGCCGGCGGAACTTCCGGGGGGACCGAGTGACGCTACGCGGGCGGCTCACCACAGCCTTCCTCGCGGTGGTGCTCGGCCCGGTGCTGCTCGGAGCGTTCTTCGTCGGCTCGACCGTGACCGCGGCCGACCGCAGCCGCTCCGCCGAGCGGCTGGCGGTGGCCGCGGCGGCCGTGCGGACCTCGGTCGACGCCCTCTGCCAGCAGCTGCGCGCCGCCTCCGACGCCGTCGCCCTGGCCGACGACCGGGCCGTCGCCGCGACCCAGGTGGTCAGCCGGGGCCTGGCCTCCGCCGTGCTGGTCACCGACGTCGCGGGCCGCGTCACCCACGCGACTCCCGCCGCGCCACCCGCGCCGTGGCGCGACTGCTCCGCAGCCGCGCCGGTCGGCCCGGTCGGGGCCCTGTCCGTCCGCGTCGATTTGCGCGACCGCTCCGGCGCCGCGCTGGGCACGGTCACCGCCGCGCAGCCCGTCGACCCGGCCTTCGTGGCGCGACTCGCGGCCGTGACCGGCGTGGCGGTCACCCTTCTCGACGGCGCCGGGGCGCCCGTTCGGCTCCGGCACACCACCGAGTCGACCGGCGTACGCGACGCGGTGCTGGCCGCCGCCGGCACGCTCGACGGCGAGCGGGTCGCCGGGACCGCCGACGGCCGGTACGTGCGGCGGGTCGGCCCGTCGGTGGGGCAGCCCCTCCCCCTGGTGCTCTCGGTGCCCAGCGACCAGCCGCCCGGCCTCTACGTCGCCCTGACCATCGCCGTTCTGCTGGCCGCGCTGCTCGCGGTGGCGGCGGCCGGGCGACTGGCCGGGGTGACCACCCGGCCGCTCGTGGAGCTGGCCGGCGCGGTCGACCGGGTGGCCCGGGGTGACCTGAGCGCCCGCGTGCCGGTGCGCACCCGTGACGAGATCGGCCGCCTCGCCGGCGCCTTCAACCGGATGACCCGGGAGACCGGCACGTACGTGGCGGCGTTGACCAGCAGCCGCGACCAGCTGCGCGGGCACCTTGCGGTGCTGGGTGACACCCTGGCCAGCACCCACGACCGGCAGCGGATCCTGCGGGTCATCCTGCACAGCGCGATAGCGGCGACCGGCGCGCGGGCCGGCGCGGTGCTGCTGGTCGACTCCGGCGGTGCGCTCGTCGCGCAGTGCACCGAGGGCCTCGACGGGCCGGGCGCGGCGGACGACCGCCCCGGCCCGCACCGGGTGCCGCTCGGCAACGGCCCGGTTGGCGCGGTCGCGGTGACCGGGGAGCCGCGGCGCGGGCGGGTGGAGCCCGGTGCGGTGACACCGGGGGAGCCGCCCTGCCGGACGTACGTCGCGGTGCCGTTCGCCGCCCCGGCCCCCGCCGACGTTCCGGAGCCGCCAACTCGCGGGGACGGGACCGAGGCGGCACCGGCCGGGGCGCTCGGCGTGCTGGCGCTCTACGACCGGCTCGGCGGGGACGAGTTCGACGACGACGACCTGATCACCCTGCGCACCTTCGCCGGGCATGCGGCGGTGGCGGTGGACAACGTCCGGGTGCACGAGGAGGCGCAGCGCTTGTCGCTGACCGACCCGCTGACCGGGCTGTGGAACTACCGCTACCTGCGCGAGTCGATCCGCCGGGAGGTGGAGCGGGCCAGCCGGTTCGGGCGGATGCTCAGCGTCCTCGCCCTCGACCTGGACCGCTTCAAGGCCGTCAACGACACCCATGGCCACACGGCCGGCGACACCGTCCTCGCCGAGTTCGCCCGGCGGGTCCGCGGCGAGATCCGCGAGGTCGACCTGGCGTTCCGGCAGGGCGGAGAGGAGTTCGTGCTGCTGCTGCCGGAGACCGACGCCCGGGGCGCGGTCATCGTCGCCGAGCGGCTCGGTGCAGCGATCCGGGACACCCCGATCACCGTGGACGTGCACGGCACGTCGCTGCCGGTGCGGGTCACCGTCTCCATCGGCATCGCCGTCTATCCGGACCACGCCGGCACCGGGCAGGAGGTGCTGGACGCGGCCGACGACGCGCTCTACGCCGCCAAGGCCGGCGGCCGGGACACCTGGCGGGTCGCGACCGTGCCGCAGGCCGCCCCTCCGGCGCGGGAGATCCCGGTCCCCGGCTCGCCGTTTCCGGCCCCCGGCGGCGGCGCGTCTTCCGGTCCTCACCCGCCACGGCAGAGCCGTGGCCGATAGTCTCGCGACATGTCGGAGCACTCAGCTAAGCCCTCAACGACGACCGCCGCATCCGGTCGTCCCCGCGCGGTCAAGGCCGTCATCCCCGCCGCCGGCCTGGCCACCCGCTTCCTGCCGGCCACGAAGGCGGTGCCCAAGGAGCTGCTTCCGGTGGTCGACCGGCCGGTCCTGCAGTACATCGTCGAGGAGGCCACCCAGGCCGGCATCGGCGACGTCCTGCTGATCACCGGGCGCGGCAAGACGTCGATGGTGGACCACTTCGACCGGCGCCCCGACCTGGAGGAGCGGCTCGCGAAGAAGCCCGAGATCCTCGCCGCGGTCAAGCGGACCGAGGAACTGGCCGCCATCTACACCTGCCGGCAGCCCGAGCAGCTCGGTCTGGGGCACGCCGTCGGGTACGCGGAGTCGCACGTCGGCGACGCGCCCTTCGCGGTGCTGCTGGGTGACGAGTTCGTGAAGCCCTCCGAGCCGCTGCTGCCGGCCATGCTGGAGCTCCAGGCCCGCACCGGCGGCGTGGTGCTCGCCTTCTTCGAGGTGGACCCGGCCGAGACCAGCCGGTACGGCATCGCGTCGGTGGAGCCGGCGGAGGGCGAGCTGACCGACATCGGCGAGGTCGTCCGGGTGACCGGCATGGTGGAGAAGCCCCAGCCGGAGGACGCGCCGAGCAACCTCGCGGTCCTCGGCCGGTACGTGCTGCCCGCCGCCGTCTTCGACGCGATCCGTCGCACGGAGCCGGGCAGCGGCGGCGAGATCCAGCTGACCGACGCGATGGAGCTGCTGCGCAACGAGGGCACTCCGGTGCACGCGATCGTCTACCGGGGCACCCGCTACGACACCGGCATGCCGTTGGGCTACCTCCAGACCGTCGTGCAGATCGCCGCCGAGCGCGACGACCTGGGCGCCGAGTTCCGCAAGTGGCTGACCGAGTTCGTCAACACCGACGCGTCGGGCGTGACCGGTACATGACCGCGACGGCCGACGCCGAGGCGGCCGCGAACGAGTTGACGCCGCTCGCCGACTACCTGGGCAGTGTGCTGCGCAGGTTACGCGCGCTGCCGCCACTCGACCTCGACCTCACCCAGGCGCACGGGAACGTCCTCGCCGAGGATGTCGTGGCGCCGCACTCCTTCCCGGCCTTCGACCAGGCCGCCGTCGACGGGTACGCGGCCCGCTGGGAGGACATCTCCCCCGGCGGCCGGGGCGTGGGATACGTCCCGGCCCAGCCGGGCGGGCCGGGCGGACGGGCCGTCCGGCTCAACGTGGTCGGTGACCTCGGCGCGGCGAGCTGGCGGCCGGTCCGGCTCACCCCCGGCGCCTGCTTCTCGGTGGCCGCCGGCGCGCCGCTGCCGATCACCGCCGACGTCGTGGTGCCCGTGGAGTGGACCGACCAGGGCATGGCCGCCGTGGAGATCCACCGCGTGCCCAATCGCGGGTACGGTGTCCGCCGCGCTGGCACCGAACTGCCCGCCGGGACGCTGCTCGCCCGCGCCGGCACGTACGTCTCCCCGGCCCTGGTCGCCGTCTTCGCCGCCACCGGCATCGGGCACGTGGTGGTCCGGCCCAGCCCCCGGGTGGTCATCGTGGCCACCGGGGACGAACTCGTCGACGTCGGCCGGGCCAGCCAGCCCGGCCAGGTGGTCGACGCCAACTCGCACGCGCTCACCGCCGCGGCGGCCGAGGTGGGCGCGCACGCGTACCGGGTGGGCATCTGCGACGACGACCCGGAGGGGCTGCGCGGGCTGCTGGAGGACCAGACCCTGCGCGCCGACCTGATCATCACCACCGGCGGCACCGGCACCGGGCCGGGGGACATGGTCCGCCGGATCCTGTCCCGCCGCGAGGGCAGCCGGGCCGGCCCGGTCACCTTCACCGAGGTGGCGCTCTACCCCGGCACCGCGCTCGGCTTCGGCACGGTCGGCGCGGAGGAGGTGCCGGTGGTGTGCCTGCCCGGCGACCCCGGCGCCGCCCTGATCGGCTTCGAGGTGCTGGCCCGGCCGGCGATCAACCTGCTCGCCGGCGCGGAGCCGGTGTTCCGGCCCAGCGTCCGCGCACACCTGCTGGAGACCGTCTCGTCCCCCGGCGGGCTGCGCGAGTTCCGCCCGGCGCACGTGGCCGAGCGGCGCGGCGGCGGCTACACCGTCCAGCCGCTCAGCGGCGGGCCGTTCACGCTCTCCGGGCTGGCGGAGGCCAACGGGCTGCTGGTGCTCGGTGAGCGGGTCACCACCGCCGCCGCCGGGTCCACCGTGGACGTCCTGCTCCTGGACCGGCGCCGGTGAGCCTCCTGCGGGGCCGGCCGCCCGGGTGGCCGGTGGTGCTCGTGGACGGTGCGGTGGTGCTGCGGCCGTACCGGCGGTCCGACGCCGCCGCGTGGTCGGAGATCCGCCGCGCCAACCGGGCGTGGCTGGCGCCGTGGGAGTCGACCCTGCCGGGCAGTTGGAACGAGCTGAACTCACCGGCCGCGTTCCGCTGGGTGTACCGGGACCAGCGCCGCTCGGCGCGTACCGGTGAGGGGATGCCCTTCGCCGTCTGCCTGCGCGAGCACGGGCGGGAACGGCTGGTCGGGCACCTCAACGTGGGCAGCATCGTCCGGCGGGCGTTCTGCTCCGGGTACGTGGGCTACTGGGTGGACTCCCGGGTCGCCGGGCGGGGCGTCATCCCGACCGCGATGGCGCTCGCCGTCGACCACGCCTTCGGGCCCGGCGGCCTGCACCGGATCGAGGTGAACATCCGGCCGGAGAACCGGCCGTCCCGCCGGGTCGTGGAGAAGCTGGGCTTCCGCGAGGAGGCGTACCACGTGCGCTACATGCATATCGACGGCGCCTGGCGCGACCACATCGGCTACGCGATGACCAGCGAAGAGGTCGCCGCCGAGGGCGGTCTGCTGGCCCGCTGGCACCGGGTGCGCGCGACCATCAGGTGAATCGTCCCACGCGTGACGATCGGCGCGGCGTGGCAGGATCCGGTGTGCCCGCCCGTAACCTCAAGTAACTGCAAGCTGCGGCAAGCGCTGCCTGACCGTACGATCCACGCGCCTCCGGGCGACTCGTGGAAGATCCTGCGGCCGGGCGGCGGTTGCCCCGAACTCGGTGACGGGAGGGGTGAGGGTGCCGACCTCGGTGCTCCTCGCCGTCCTCGCCGCTGCCGGTCTGCTCGCCCTCGCCCCGGCGCTGGTTCGTCGGTACGACGCCACCGAGCGACTGGCGGCGGAGCGGGCGCTGTCGACGGCGCGGGTGCTCCAGCGCCGCCGGCGGCGTCGTACTGTCCCGGGGCGCCAGCCCCTGCATCCGCCGCGCGCGCTCGTCGTCACCCTCAGTGAGGATCCCGTCACTGGGACTCTCGCTCCGCCGGTTTCCGCGCCGCCCGCGCAGGTGCGCCGCTCCGGCCGGCTCCGTGCCGTACCGCCCGCGCGCAACCGCGCCCGTCGGCGGCCACCGCCCCGTCGGCAGCACACCCCTGCCGTGTACCGCCGGCGCCGGGTCCTCGCCGCGCTTCTCCTGCTCAACGTCGTCGAGCTGGTCGGCGTGGCGGTGGTCGGCCCCGGATTCTGGATCGGCTTCGCGGTCACCGGCATGCTGCTCGTCGTGTACGTCGTACACCTGCGGTCGAGGGCCCTGGCGGACGGCCGGCGGCGGCGCGCGCATGCCCGGGAGGCGGCGTGGTTGGCCGCACGCCAGGCCGAGGTCCGGCGGGAGCAGGCCCGCCGGGCGGCGGCCCGCCGGGAGGCGCAGCGCCGCCTGGCGGCCCAGCGCGAGGCGGTACGCCGTGCCGCGATGGGCCTGGACCGCCCGGCCGACCTGCCGGCGGCGGCCAACGGCGGCTCGGTGTCCTACCGGCGGACCGGTGGCGGACTGCGCGGGCGCCCCTACCAGTCCGGCCGGGGCTCCCACTCGGCCTGACGGTCCGCCTGTCTTCTTTCTTGATCGACTCGACTTCATTGATGTCGGGCTGTCCTGGTCGGTGGGATGCCGCGACGTCAGTGAAACCGAGTGGATCTTGACCCGCGGTGGGGTGGCGGCGCGCCGAGGGCGATTCGCGGTGAAGGGGCGCGACCTGTTAGCCTTGTCGCCGGCCCGCCCGGTGAAAGCCGGGTGGGACCGATGCCGGTTCGCCGGCGGAGGGGCTGTGGCGCAGTCCGGTAGCGCACCTCGTTCGCATCGAGGGGGTCAGGGGTTCGAATCCCCTCAGCTCCACCCAGTTCGAAGGCCGTTTCCGCTCGCCGGAGACGGCCTTTTCGATCCTGCAGGGCGGCGAAGCGCAGCAGGTCAGCAGACGGTGGCGCGTACGTCGCCGGGCAGGTCGGTCCGGCATCGGCAGCATCCTGCCCCGGTCGCTGGTCGGCTGGTTGCGGCTTCGCCCAGACTGCTGGGCTATGGAGCGGGAACGCCGACCATGATCAACACAGGCCCCCAGCGGGTGCCAGCCGCACCGCGCTGCGGTTTAGCATCACGGGCATGAGCTCCAGCCTCGACACGTTGCCCAAGATCGGCGCGCCGGCGACGCGGGCGCTGAACATCGCCGGTTACACGACGCTGCGGCAGCTTGCGGGCACCCCGCGCGCAGAGTTGGCCAGGCTGCACGGCGTCGGGCCGAAGGCACTCGGGATCATCCAGAGCGCGCTGGAACAGCACAACCTCAGCCTGGGTTAGGGCTGGCCACCCGACCAGGTGATCAGAGCTTGACGACGCCGATGACGTTCTCCACCGGCACCGCTCCAACTCTCCGGAGGGCCACGTCTCCGGTGGGGTGAACACCACGACGTCACCGGTACGCGGCTGGTAGTTGCCCGGCTCCACCACCTCGGCGACGAAGTGGTGGAGCCTTCGCTGAGCGTCGGCTCCATCGAAGCCGACGACATCCGGTAGCGCTTGTCCGGACGGATCTCACCGACCGACCCACAGGCGGTCAGCGCGACGACGAGCGGGCGGATCATGCCAGCCCACTGTCCGGCGATGCCGTCCCGATGGCGGCGGCTTCCTACACTCGCCGGCATGACCGCACCCCAGCTCTCCTGCCCGCTGTGTCGGGGCACGGAGTTCCAGCAGGAAGAGGCCCGCCAGGACAGCCGGTGGGGGTTCACGAGCCACCGCATGACCCTGATGATCTGCCGCCGTTGCCGGTACGTGCTGCACTTCTACGACCGTCACAGCATCTTCGACTTCGACTGAGCCCGCCTGTGGACAACTCGCACCTTGTCCACAGGCCGAGCCCGGATGGGCAGCTCAGCTCCCTAGACTCGACGGCGTGCCCGAGATCGTCCAGCTGCTGGCCTCACCCGTCCACCGTCTCGTGGGCCGGCCGGCGGACGGTCCCGCCCCGGCCCCGCCGAACGAACTGGTCGAGGCGATCACGATCCGGGCCGGCCTCGGCGTCGTGGGTGACCGCTACTTCGGCAAGCCGGCGCACCGTGCCGCGAGCGTCACGCTCATCGCGCGGGAGTCGCTGCCGCCCGGTGTCGACCTGGTGCAGGTCCGCCGCAACATCCTGACCGTCGGCCTCGCCGTGGACGAGCTGGTCGGGTCGGTGTTGACCCTGGACTCGGGGGACGGCCCGGTGCGGCTGCGGGTCAACCGCCCGGCGAACCCGTGCGCCTGGATGGACGTCACCATCGGCCCGGGTGCGTTCAAGGCCCTGCGCCGCCGGGGCGGCGTCCGCTGCACACCGCTGGACGACGGCGTCCTGCGGGTGGGGCCGGTCGCGGTGACCGTCGAGGAGGCCGATCCGGCGTGACCGGGCTCAGCGGTGTCGGAGCACGGCGGCCGTGCGTACCATCTCCGGCTCGACCACGAACCGTCCGGTGATCACCGTGGGCGGGTCCGCGACCGGCGCCGCCGCGACCTTCGCCGGTGAGATCCGCGCGACGAAGGTTCCGGAGGACGGGTCCAACTCCACCACCGCGTCGTGGAAGTCCAGCCAGCTGCCCACGATCGGATGCCAGACCTTGTAGACGGTCTCCTTCGCGCTGAACAGCACCACCGGCCAGGACACCCCGACGGGTAGCCGTGCACAGTGCTCCTCCTCCTGCGAGGAGCAGATCAACCGGCGTACCCCCGGGTCGAGCTGTTTGTGCCGCTCGGCGTCGATGCCGACGGACCGGACCTCCACGGCGCGGGCCACGGCGGCTGCGCAGTAGCCGCGGGTGTGGGTGATGGTGCCGACCAGGCCGGCCGGCCAGGCCGGCGAGCGGTCGGGCGACGACGTGACCGGCAGCGGCGGCAGACCGAGCGCGGCCATCGCCCGCCGGGCGCAGACGCGCCCGGCGGTGAAGTCGCGGCGCCGGGTCTCGACCGCCCGTTCGCCCAGGCAGACAGCCTCGGCGGAGAGCAGCTCGCCGGTCCAGTCGCCGGCCGCGGCCACGGCCACCGCGACCTCCGGCGGCAGCAGGTCACGCATCGACAACCCCCCAGGAGTACGCGGACAGCCCCGCCCGCCCGACGCCGACCGGGTCGGTTCCGGGCGGCCGGTGCGGCAGGTGCCGGCCGGTGCGCGGGGCCGGCACCTGGTCGACGGTCAGGGTCGGAACGGTGGCCATGGTCGGTCAACGTACCGCAACCGTGTAACGCCGGAGAGTCCCAGCGCGCTGAACTGTGCGTCTCCTGGGGATCGGCGCCATCCACTCTCGACCCCGGGCCGGCCTGCGTCGGTGTGGGGATCCGTAAGGGGGAGCGCGATGAACGGTGGTGGGGATTCCTCGTTGTCCGGAGCGGACGACCACATCCCGCTGACGCCTGATTGGACCTGTGGTCGGTGCGGGGAGGACTGGCCGTGCCCGCCCAAACGCAGCCAGCTGCTGCACGAGTACGGGGTGGACCGCGCCATGCTCACGGTCTACCTGGGGTCCTGTCTGGCCGCCGCCACCGAGGACCTGAAGGGCCTGCCGGGCACGAACCTGCAGGACCGGTTCATCGGCTGGCTGCCGCGCCCCCGCCGGATGCACTGACCCGGACGTGAGCGCGGGCCGGAACGGCGGACGGTCCGTCCCGGCCCGCGCCGCTCATTGGGGGGTCACCTCGCGGCACCCACCCGGTCGGGCCGCTGGCCGGGCCGAGGCGGAGCCGGCCGGTCGGGCGTCCTACCCGGGCGGACGCGTGGCGTCCATGGCACGAGACTCGGCCGCCGACCGGCACTGAGATCCTCGATCCACCCGAGCAGCAGCACGAACGCGGCGAGGATCACCAGAGCCACCGCGAGGTATCCGACCTGCCCGATCCGCCAGACGTCGAAGCGGTCCCCCACGACGAAGCAGACCGCGATCGCGGCGTTGTGCCACAGGTAGATCGTCAGCGCGCGCCGGTTGAGTGCGGTGACCAGCCGGTCGAGGAGGCGGGCCCGGGCCAGCCACGCCATCGCGGGCCGGACCCGGAGCAGCAGCAGCACGAAGGCGAGGGAGTAGAACGCCTGGGCCACCGGAATTTCGTTCAGGTCCAGCCCGCCCTCGGGGTGGGTGAGCACCCACCCGACCCCCATCGCCGCGCACGCCCCGGCCAGCACCATCAGGACCGCCACGGGCAGCCGGCGCAGGTGGCCGTCGCGGTGGGCGAAACCGACGATCCAGCAGGCACCGAAGGTGGCGAGATCGGTGGCGGCGGAGTCGACGACGACGCGGCCGAGCGACGGCGCCGCGGTCTGCAGCAGCACGATGGTGGCCAGCGGGAGGAGCACGGTCGGCACCGGCCAGCGACGGTAGAGGCCGAGCAGCACGGGGGAGAGCAGCACCAGCCACACGTATGTGACCAGGTACCACAGCACTCCGGTGACGTTCCGGGCCCACTCGCTGCCCGGTGGCTCGGCAAGGGGAACCAGCCAGGTGAGGAATGCCGGCCACGCCGGACGGTCGGACCAGCCGTGCCAGAGCATGACCGGCACCAGCACCGCGCCCATCGCCCACAGGGCCGGCAGGAGGCGCCGGAGCCGGGAGTTCACGGCGTCGCCCGGCGCCCGGTCCAGTGACCGCGCCATCAGGGAGCCGCCCAGCGCGAACATGACCCCCATGGCCGGGAAGACGAGGCTGAGCCAGGCCGCGCCGAACATGTGGTAGGCGACCACCCGGGCGAGGGCGACCGCCCGCAGCACGTCGAACCACCGGTCCCGGCCGGCCCCCGCCCCGTCCGGGCCCGCCGCGCGGTCGGCGGCGCCGACGACCTGCTGTCGCGGGTCGGTGGCCGGGTCGCCCGCCCGCTTGAGCTTCCGCCACCGCAGCCGGGTGCCGGTCAGCGCGGTCACCGCCGACCGGACCAGCACCAGGTACATCAGCTGGCGGTACGCGAACTGCTGCAACGGGAGCGTCACCAGGGAACCGAGGCGCTCCCGGTCGAGCCGGAAAGCGATCAGCGCGGTGACCGCCTGGAGCGCGAGCATCGCCACCCACGCCACCGCCGTCTCGGTCGAGCCGAGGAAGAAGAGCCCGTAGACGGCCATCAGGTCCAGGACCGGCCCGAGCAGCGGCAGCAGCACGCCGTACAGGGCGAGCAGCGGCAGGCCCCGGCGGCCGAACCGGCCGGAGGCACCCCGGTCGACCAGCGCCCGGCGGTGCTTCCACATCGCCTGCATGGTGCCGTAGCTCCACCGGTAGCGCTGGCGCCACAACTGACCCACCGTGCCGGGCACCTCGGTCCAGGCGCGGGCCTGCTCCTCGTACACCACGCGCCAGCCGGCCCGTAGGACGGCCATCGTGACGTCGGTGTCCTCGGCGAGGGTGTCGTCGCTCATGCCGCCGGCGGCGAGGAGCGCCCGACGGCGGAACGCCGCGATCGCCCCCGGCACGGTCGGCATGCAGCCGAGGGTCTCGTAGAGCCGGCGGTCCAGGTTGAACCCGATGACGTACTCGATGTGCTGCCAGCGGCCGAGCAGGCCGTGCCGGTTGGCCACCTTGACGTTGCCGGCCACCGCCCCCACCGACGGATCCCCGAACGGCTGCACCAGCCGGCGGACGGAGTCGCGTTCGAAGACGGTGTCGCCGTCGACCATGACGATGATCTCGTGCCGGGCGTACATGATGCCGGTGTTGAGGGCGCTCGACTTGCCGCCGTTGGGCTTGCGGACGACGCGGACGTTGGGTAGTCCGAGCGCGTCCACCAGGTCGGGAGTCCCGTCGGTGGATCCGTCGTCCACCACGATCACCTCGACCCGGTGGTCCGACCCGGCCAGTGACCGCACGCTGGTGACGATGCCGGCCTGCTCGTTGTACGCCGGCACGATGATCGACACCGGCTCGGTGACGCGTAGCCCCCACGACCAGTGGGGTGACCGTCTTCGCCGGGCGTGCCGGACGGCGAGGACGAACAGCAGCAGTGTGCGGAGCAGCATCAGCACTCCGACGACCAGGAACATCACCTTCAGCGCCGTGACGAACAGGTCGGCGACGTGCACCGCCACCACGACCGCTGAGGCCCGCCACCGGTCGACCGTTCCGACCGGTACGTTGCCGGCCAGGGCCGGGGCCGGGGCCGCGTCGTCCCTTCCCCGGGCCCGGTTCACTCCTTCGCTGATCGTGGTGAAGGTGTAGCCGCGGGCGGTCATCGCGGGGATGAAGAGGTCCAGGGCAGCCACGGTCTGGGCCCGGTCGCCGCCGGCGTCGTGCAGCAGCACCACGGCGCCCTGTCCGGCGGGCGGAGTCATGTTCCGCACGATGGCGTCCGTGCCGGGCCGGGCCCAGTCCCTGCTGTCGACGTCGTTGACCGCGGTGAGGTAGCCCTGCCGACCGGCCTCCCGGACGGCCGCCCACGCGCCGTCGTCGATCGCTCCGGGCATCGAGGAGTACGGGAAGCGCAGCAGGTTGGTCCGGACCCCCGCCGTGCTCATGATGGCCGCCTGGGTCTGCGCGTACTCCAGCCGCCGCTGCCAGCCGGGCAGCACGGTCGGGTCGGGATGGCTGAAGGTGTGCACCCCGAGTTCGTGGCCCTCGGCCGAGATCCGTGCGGTGAGGCGGGGGTTACGGGCGACCTGGGAGCCGACGACGAAGAAGGTGGCCGGCGTCCGGTGCCGGCGTAGCACGTCGAGCACCTGCGGTGTCCACACCGGATCCGGCCCGTCGTCGAAGGTCAGCGCGATGGTGCGCGGGGGCACCCGGTAGGAGGTCGCCCGTCCGTCGACGGTGTCGATCACCGGACCACCCGAGAGGATCGCGGCGGGCACCGTGCTCTGGTCGCCGACCTCCCGCACATGGTCGGGGGTGAACTTCGAGTTCGCGTACGCCTCCACGGCCAGCACGCTGGCCACGACGACGAGAAGCGTCGTCCAGACCATCCAGCCGATGCGGAGGCGGGACCGGGGTGGATCGGAGTGGTGGCGTGCGGGGGTCGTCGGTGTGGTGGAGAAGAGCATCAGGCGGGTTACCTCGCGGTGAAAGCGGTGAGAGTGGTGCCCGTGACCACGGAACCGGTCCAGTTCTCCGGGGACGGGGTGCTGGTGACGGCCGGATCCGGCGTCGGCGGCGGAGCCGTCGGGGACGGTGTGTCGGTGGGCTCACCGGTCGGCCGGGGCGGCGGAGGCGCTGACGTCAGACCGGGCGCGGGCAGCGGTGTCGGCATCGGTCCGACGACAACGGGTGCGGGCGGGACGAGCGTGTCGGCGTCAGGCTCGCCGTGGCTGGGCGGATTCGCGACCGATCGGCCCTCCGGCCCCGGTGCGTCCTCGACGCCGGCGGGCTCCGCCGGCGGAGCGATGGGCAGGGCCACCACCGCCCCCGGAAGGGCGGGGGGCTGATCGCCGATCTCCATCGTCGGGGCGGCGTCGAGGTGCGGCGTTCCGCCGATCGGTACCGCCGGTCCGGTCAGGGCGGCGAGGGCGACGATCGGGAGGTAGGCGAGGGAGCCGGACGCGACGAGAAGGCCCCAGCGGCGAACCAGGCGATGCCGTCGCCCGGTGACGTCGACGAAGACCGGTGCCAGCGGCGGGTGGAGGACCGGATGCGATCCACTCAGGACGGACGAGGGCTCGTCGTGATGGGTGTGAGTAGCCACTCAGACGAGGCTAGATAGGTGATTAGTGGTTTATGTCCAAGTTGTCATCGTGGTCCGGCTGGCGCTTACAGAAGATGAACATACGGAAGGACCGCGCAGGCAAGGCTGAACGTGACGGCCGGATCAGGTATGACAAAAGGGCGCAGGAGGTTCGATGTCTCCGACGGTCCGGGTGGTGAGTGCCGTCGCATATCGCCACCCGTCCCTCGTCGGTCAGTACGCGTGGGTCACCGTGACGGTGACGTTCGAGCAGGAGTTGCCCCAGCTGGTCAGCGCGCTCTTCTCCGCGCTGTCGACGGTCAGCCGCCAGCGGGTCTTCACCGCCGTCCACTCACGGACGTAGCGGCACTTCTCGTGGGTCGGCATCCAGGTGGTGGGGTCCTGGTCGCCCTTGGCCTGGTTGACGTTGTCGGTGACCGCGACCAGCGAGCGCGCGTCGCCGAGGTCGTTGGCGAACGCCTGTCGGCGCGAGGTGGTCCAGTTGCGGGCGCCCGAGTCCCACGCCTCGGCGAGTGCGACCACGTGGTCGATGTCGAGGTCCGACGGGTTGGTCCAGGAGGCCGCGTCGTAGTAGGAGTACCAGCGCCCGCCGCTGAGGTAGCAGCCGGAGCCGACCGAGGGCACCGTGGTGGCCTCGGCGATCAGCACCTCGTACCGGGCGTTGCAGCCGTCACCGTCGGCGTCGATCCAGTGCGGGAACAGGTCCCGGGAGTAGCCGGTGCGAACCTCGGACGCGACCGGCAGGTCGGCGATGAGGGTGCGCAGCGGCACCGAGACGCTGGCGGCCCGGCGGGGGCGGTCAGGCCGAGGGTCGAGAGGGTGACGGCGGCCAGCAGGCCACCGATCCAGCGGAGGGTGCGGGTCATCGCGGACTCCATCGGTCGTCGGGGGATGCCGACAGTGCAGTCGGGCCGGGTTCCCACTGATCCGACGGTGGATGGCCAGCGAGCGAAATTGGTCGATACGTTCGGAGAACGTGCCCGAGAGCCCGGATCGCGGTCGAGAATCGTCGGGACACCTTCGCCGATCCGCCATGTTTCCGGGCGATAGCCGTCCGTCAGTTTCCCGACGTAAACCTTCCGGCCGGCGTGGCATCGGTCGGAAATCTGACCCAACTCGACCCGTTGTGCCGGTCGTGCACTGTGGTTAAGCTTGCTCGTGCGCGCCTCAATCGCCCGCTTCCCCCGTGGCAGGCGATCGGGGCGCGCCCTAACGGTGAAAAGGGCCCACACGCTTCAGCGTGTGGGCCCTTTTCCGGTCGTCCATCGGGTCGCGGTCCGGGCGGAGGCGGCCACGCCGGGCCGCCTCCGCGCCGGGTCACCGCCCCTCAGATCCAGCGGCCGTCGAGCCACATCCGTGCCGACCATTCGTCGTACGGGATCAGCTCCGCCACGAAGATCGGATAGAAGTACGCGAAGCACAGCGCGACCAGCAGCACGTACGCCCCAGCGATGACCCCGCCGACCAGCCGGCGGTCCGCGGTGGTCTCCGCCAGCGCGGTGGTGGTGTCGTCGGGTGGCCCGCCCGGCGTGGCGATCGCACCCAGCACGTAGGTCACCGCCAGCACCAGGAACGGCAGGGCCGGAGCGGTGTAGAAGGAGAACATGGTCCGGCCGCCGTCGAGGGCGAACCAGAACCAGGGCAGCAGCCCGGCCCCGGCGACGAGCAGGATCGCGCCCGCCCGCCAGTCCCGCCGGGCGAGCCCGAGCCAGGCGAGCGCGGCCAGCGCCGGCAGGAACGACCACCAGAGCAGCGGCGTGCCGAGCAGCAGGATCTCCGAGGCGCAGGACGGTGCACCGCAGGCGCCCTCCCCGGACCAGTAGAAGGCGACCGGGCGGCCCAGCAGCAACCACTGCCACGGCCACGACTGGTACTTGTGCGGATCGTCCAGCGTCGAGTGGAAGCCGTACGCGGCCTTGTGATACTCGTACAGGTTGTGCAGCGCACCGATGACCGGGGTGTCGCTGAGCGGGGCCGTGGGCCACCGCTGCGCGTCGGGCACCCGGTAGTAGCCCTCGTCGCCGAGCAGCCAGCCGGACCAGGTGGCGACGTAGGTGACGACCAGCAGCAGACCGGCGACCACCATCCAGGGCAGCTCGTCCAGTGCGGTGTCCCGCCACGGCCGGCGCACCCCCGCGGAGCGGCGCACCCCGACCTCCCAGAGCAACACCAGCAGCGCGAAGGCCGGCAGGAAGTAGAGCGCGCTCCACTTCACCGCGCAGGCACAGCCCAGCAGCACCCCGGCGGCGAGCCGCCACCACGGCCAGGTCCGCCAGCCGCCGGCCGGGCGGCCGGCCCGGCCGGGTCGGGTCGGGTCGAGCCCGGCGTCCAGGGCGCGGGCCCAGCGTCGCCGCCGGGAGTCCCGGTCGAGAACGAGGGCGCCGAACGCGGCGAGCACGAAGAACAGCAGGAAGATGTCGAGCAGCGCGGTGCGTGACAGCACCAGGTGGAAGCCGTCCAGGGCGAGCAGCAGACCGGCCGTGCAGCCGAGAAGCGTGGACCGGAACAGCCGCCGGCCGATGCGCACCAGCAGCAGCACCGACAGGGTGCCGACCAGGGCGGCGGAGAAACGCCAGCCGAACTCCGGCGCGGTGGTGACGATGTGCCCGGGGACCGAGATGCCGTGCTCGGTGTCGGAGTAGCCGAAGGCCCACTCGCCGAGCCCGATGAGCCACTTGCCCAGCGGCGGGTGCACCACGTACGACGGGCCACCGTCCTTGTAGTTCCACTCGACGCCCTTGTCGACCAGAGCCCACGCGTCGCGGGCGTAGTAGGTCTCGTCGAAGATCTTGCCGGGCGGGTGGCTCAGGCCGACGAACCGCAGGATCGCCGCGATCGCGACGATCACCCCGGTGGCGAGCCAGGAGCGTCCGTCGAGTCGGGCCTCGACCGTGGCCAGGCGGCGCCGGACGATGTCGGGCACGCCGCCACCGGATGCGGCGGAATCTCCGGCGGTGGTCTCGGTGGGCCGCTGCGGGTCGTCGCCGTCGGGCCCGGAGTGCTCCGGCCCGGCCGGGCCCGCGCTGTGCGCTGTGGACGCCTGGGTCACCTGGCGATCGTAGGCTGCGAAGGTGACCGGTGGCGCCCGTCGTCCCCGAATCCGGAACCAACGTCGATGAAGGAGCACCAACTCGTGGGTGAAATGTCCGACACCGGGCGCCTGATCCTGCTGGGCGCGCCGCTCGGCAATCCCGCCGACGCCTCCGCGCGACTCCGGCAGGTGCTCGCCACCGCCGACGTGGTGGCCGCCGAGGACACCCGACGGCTCACCCGGCTCGCCCGGGACCTCGACGTCACCGTCGAGGGCCGGATCGTCTCCTACTTCGAGGGCAACGAGGAGCGTCGTACGCCGGAACTGGTCGAGGCCCTCGTCGGCGGTTACGTGGTCGCCCTCGTCACCGACGGCGGCATGCCGAGCGTCTCCGACCCCGGCTACCGGCTGGTCCGGGGCGCCCTGGACGCCGGCGTGCCGGTCACCTCCGCCCCCGGCCCGAGCGCGGTGACCACCGCCCTCGCGCTGTCCGGGCTGCCCAGCGACCGGTTCTGCTTCGAGGGCTTCCTCCCCCGCACCCCGAGCGGCCGCCGGTCCCGGCTGCGCGCCCTCGCCACCGAGGAACGCACGCTGGTCCTGTTCGAGGCGCCGCACCGGATCACCGGCGCGCTCGCCGACCTGGCCGCCACGTTCGGCCCGGACCGGCCCGCCGCGCTGTGCCGGGAGCTGACCAAGACGTACGAGGAGGTCGTCCGCAAGCCGCTCGGGGACCTGGCCGACTGGGCGGCGGCGCAGGAGCCGCGCGGAGAGATCACCCTGGTGGTCGCGGGCGCACCGGAGATCGCCGCGGAACGCCCCGACGACGACACGTTGCGCGCGGCGGTCGCCGACCGGGAGGCCGCCGGGATGTCCCGGCGCGACGCGATCACCGACGCCGCGACGGCGTACGGGCTGCGCCGCCGCGACGTCTACGGCGTCGTACACCGCTGACGTGAAAGGAAGGGCCCCTTCTTAACGCCTGGTGTAGAGGAAGGGCCCCTTCTTAACGCAGCGCGTTAAGAAGGGGCCCCTCCTTTCACCGCTCACCAGGCGGCGGCGAGGAAGCCCACGGTGATCAGCAACGGGCCGGCCAGCCCGGCGCCGACCGCCCAGCGGCGGGCCCGCGGGTCGGCGAGTCGGGCCGCCCCGGTCCACCGGACGATCCCCACCGCGCAGCCCAGCACCGTCACCAGGCCGAGCAGCCAGCGCAGGTGCCCCTTCGCGCCGGTGTCCGCGTACGCGGTGGCACCGTCCGGGCCGGTCATCCGGGCGGCCACCGTCGCGCCCGGCGTCGCCCGCTCCCGGGGCACTCCGCTGACCGCGACGCCGTGCGCGAAGAACCGCTCCCGCTCGGCGACGAAGGTGCCCCGGCACCGCTGGCCGAGCCCGCCCCCGGTGCAGTCGTCGATGACCACCCGGCCCGGCGTGGCGTGCCCCACCGCCAGCCAGAACGGCGCCGCGCTGACCCAGGCGAAGAACGCCGCCGCCAGGCTGAGCGCCACCAACGCGGCGAGCCCGGGCAGTGGATCCGGCGGGTGGGCCCGACGGGCGGGCCGGGTGGGCCGCCACCGCAGGACCCGGGTCAGCCAGTGGTCCCCGCGTGGCTCCTCCCGCACCGGCGTACCGTCCCAGTGCACCTGCTCGATCGGTGCCCACGGCGCCTCGTCGGCGTCGGTGGGCGTACCGCCGTCGGTGGAACGCCCACGGCGGAGCCGGCGCGGCTGGCGTAGCGGGGCCCGGCGCGGCAGCGCGTCGACCGGCGCCCCCGTCGTCGGCTCGACCTCGACGGCGGCCTCCGGCTCGGGCGCCTCCACCGGCCGATCCGGCGGGACCGCCGGCACCGGCCGGGGGTGCGGTGCCACCGTCCCGCCGCGCGCCGGCGGCCCGACCGGGTCCCGGCGTCCGCCCGCCGACGGCCCGGTGGGACGCTCGTCGTGGTCCCGCGCCGCTCGTCTGCTACTCACGGTGACCATTGCACACCGGTACGCGGCGGGTGCCCCGCAGCTCAGGCCGCGTGTCGGCGACAAAACGGACCGATGGCGGACCCGGTCGGGGTCGACCCGTCGACCCGCCCGGCCTATTGGTTCGCGGCCCTCCCCGACGGGTCACTAGGCTTGCTGGTCATGAGTCACGTTCTCGCCGCGGTAGCCTGGCCCTACGCCAACGGCCCGCGCCACATCGGCCATGTCTCCGGTTTCGGCGTTCCCTCCGACGTCTTCGCCCGGTACATGCGCATGGCCGGCCACGACGTGCTCATGGTCTCCGGCACCGACGAGCACGGCACGCCCATCCAGGTGCAGGCCGACGCCGAGGGCGTCAGCCCGCGCGAGCTGGCCGACCGTTACAACCGGGTGATCGTCGAGGACCTCCGCGGCCTCGGCCTGTCCTACGACCTGTTCACCCGGACCACCACCCGCAACCACTACGCGGTGGTGCAGGAGCTGTTCGAGGGGATGTACCGCAACGGATACATCGTGCCGAAGACCACCATGGGGGCGATCTCCCCGTCCACCGGCCGGACCCTGCCCGACCGCTACATCGAGGGCACCTGCCCCATCTGCGGGTACGACAGCGCCCGCGGCGACCAGTGCGACAACTGCGGCAACCAGCTCGATCCGATCGACCTGATCAACCCCAAGTCGAAGATCAACGGGGAGACCCCGAAGTTCGTCGAGACCGAGCACTTCTTCCTCGACCTGCCGGCGCTGGCCGACGTGCTGCGGCGGTGGCTGGACGACCGCGAGGGCTGGCGGCCCAACGTGCTGCGGTTCTCGAAGAACCTGCTGGACGACCTCCAGCCCCGGGCCATCACCCGGGACCTGGAGTGGGGTGTGCCGATCCCCCTCGACGGCTGGCGGGAGCGCGGCGACAAGCGGATCTACGTCTGGTTCGACGCGGTGATCGGCTACCTGTCCGCGTCCGTCGAGTGGGCCCGCCGCTCCGGTGACCCTGAGGCCTGGCGGAAGTGGTGGTCCACCGACGGTGAGGGCAAGGACGCCCGCGCCTACTACTTCATGGGCAAGGACAACATCGTCTTCCACTCGGTGATCTGGCCGGCGCTGCTCTCCGGCTACTCGGGCGAGGGCGCGAAGGACGGCGAGCCGGGTGCGCTGGGACGGCTCAACCTGCCCACCGAGGTGGTCTCCAGCGAGTTCCTGACCATGGAGGGCCGCAAGTTCTCCTCGTCCCGCCGGGTCGTCATCTACGTCCGGGACTTCCTGGAGCGGTACGACGCCGACGCGCTGCGCTACTTCATCGCCGTGGCCGGCCCGGAGAGCAACGACACGGACTTCACCTGGGCGGAGTTCCTCCGGCGCAACAACGACGAGCTGGTCGCCGGCTGGGGCAACCTGGTCAACCGGTCGGTCTCCATGGCGGCGAAGAACTTCGGCGCGATCCCGCCGGTGGACCCCGCCGGTCTCACCGGGGCCGACGAGGCGCTGCTGGCGGTGGCCCGGGCCGGGTTCGCGACCGTCGGCGAGCTGATCGGGAAGCACCGGCAGAAGCAGGCGATCGGCGAGGCGATGAAGGTGGTCGCCGAGGCCAACCGCTACCTGTCCGAGCAGGCCCCGTGGAAGCTCAAGGACGAGGCGGACAAGCCGCGGATGGGCACCATCCTGCACGTCGCCCTCCAGGTGGTCAGCGACGCCAACACGCTGCTCACCCCGTTCCTGCCGCACTCGGCGCAGAAGGTCCACGAGCTGCTCGGCGGCACCGGTGTGCACGCGCCGATGCCGGTGGTGCAGGAGGTCGACGACCTCGACGGCGGGCCCGCGTACCCGGTGCTGACCGGTGACTACACGGTCGGCGCGCGCTGGGAGTCGGTTCCGCTGGAGGTCGACCGGCCCCTCGCGGCGCCGAAGCCGGTCTTCCGCAAGCTCGACCCGTCGATCGTCGACGAGGAGCTGGCCCGCCTCACCGCCTGACCCGCGACGGTCCCGGGGGCGTCAGCCCCCGGACCGTCGCGCGTACGGTGGCGCGGTCAGGCGCGGGCCATCGTGGGCGACCCGATGAACTCCAGGATCGCCTGGTTCACCTCGCGGGCATTGGTCCACGGGGTGCCGTGCGGAGCGCCCTTCAGGGTGATCAGCTGGCTGCCGGGCAGCATCGGCTGCAGCCGGGCGCCCGTCTTCGGGTACGGCAGCACCGCGTCCTTGTCGCCCTGCACGATCAGCACCGGCACGTCGATCCGGGTCATGTCGGCGCGGAAGTCGGTCTGCCAGGCGTCGACGCAGTCGTGGGTGCCCTTCGCCGAGGCGCGGGCGCCGATCTCCCAGTGCGCCCGGAACGCCTCCTCGCTGACCAGCTTGCCCTTGTTCTCCTTGTAGTTGAAGAACGCCTCGCAGAACTGGGTCAGGTAGGCGAACCGGTCGGCGATGATCGCGTCCTGGAAGCCCTGGAAGAGGCTCTTCTCGACCCCTTCCGGGTTGTCCGCCGTCTGCAACAGAAACGGCGCCAACGGGGCGAGCAGCACCGCCCGCTGCACCCGCTGCGAGCCGTACGTGCCCAGGTAGCGGGTCACCTCACCGGTGCCCATCGAGTGACCGACGAGGACCGTGTCCCGCAGGTCCAGCTCGGTCATCAGCACGTCCAGGTCGGCCGCGAACGTGTTGTAGTCGTACCCGAACGTCGGCTGGGCGGAACTGCCGAAGCCGCGCCGGTCGTACGTGATCACCCGGTATCCGGCGTCGAGCAGGGCGATGGTCTGTTTCTCCCAGCTCGCCCCGTTGAATGGGAATCCGTGGATCAGCACGATCGGCTGGCCGGACCCGTGGTCCTCGTAGTACAGGTCGATCGGCGCGGAGTTCTCCGTCCCCACGGTGATGAAAGGCATGCGTGTCTCCCGAGGTCGCGCTCCCTGATCGGTCGCGGCCCGCATTCCCACCTCGCCCGCCGATATGTCCCGCGGTTCTACAGCGCGTACGGGTGGTCCACCACGCGGTCGTCGACCACCTCCGTCCCCGGTGCCCAGGTCTCGTAGACGCCCCGCTCGTGGCACTGCGCCCCGGTGGTCGCCACCGACTCCGGATCCGGCCGGCACAGCCGCAGCCGCAGCCAGCCGGCCTCCTCCCGCAGCACCAGGCAGAGCACGCCGCGCCACTGGCCGAAGCGCACCCGCCGGGCCGCCGAGTCGACCGGGTACCGGGCCGCCCGGGTCATCGCCAGTACCCGGAACCCGCCGGGCATGTCCGCCACCGCCTCGTACTCGCCGCCGGCGTAGCCGCCGACCAGCTGCGTCGAGCGGGGCGTCTCCCCGGTGGGCACGTACTCCTGGTCGGGAGAGAGCCCCGGCACCGCCGCCAACAGGTGCCGCCACTGCGGACCCACCATGCGCAGCCACCCGCGCTGCTCGGCCTGGTAGGTGTAGAGCACCACCTCCACCCCGTCCGTCGGGTAGGCGATCAGGGTGGCGTTCGCCGGCATCGGCAGGTCGGCGAAGTCCCGGGTGACGAACTCGGGGATCAGCTGGCTGTTGCTCGGCACGAAACCGGTGCCCAGCACCGGCGCGCCGAGCCGGTCGCGAGGCGCCAGCAGGGTCAGTCCGTGGTGCTCCGCGCCGGCCGGCACGTCGTAGTCGGACGGGTCCGCGGCCCGCCAGCGCAGCGCGTACGTCACATCGGTGCCGTCCCGGGCGCCCGCGCCGTCACTGCGCAGCACCGCCGTGCCGGCCGGGGTACGCAGGTGCGCGACGTCGTGCTCCCGGTAGCAGAAGCCGTGCGGCAGCCACCCCCGTACGTAGCCCCCGAGCTGCCGGGCGGAGAGCACCTTCACCATCCGGGTGCCCGGCCGGATCGTGGCCGACGCGCGGACCGTGCGCAGCAGCCGGTCGCCCGCCGCGCCGGGCTGCTGGCTGAGCTGGTGCACGTGCGTCCAGCCTCGCTCCCGGTGCAGCGGCACCAGCAGTTCCGCCTCCGGCTCCTCGGCCGGCTCCACCGCCCCGTGCACGGCGGTGACCTCGGTGACGTGCACGAACCTTCGCCAGGGCAGAGCACTGCCGGGCCGGGGCGCCCACTCGAAGCCGGCCACCTCGTCCGCACTGAACAACTCGTACGCCGCGCCGCGCGCGATCTCCTCGGCCGGGTACACCGCGCCGCCGTACGCCACGTGCAGGCCGGTCCGCTCGCCCGCGGACCCGCTGGCCTGGGGAGTGGTGGTCACGTCCTCACCCTTTCGGCTCGCTCACGGGGCGACGCTAGGCGCGTACGGCGTAGGCGGGGTGAACGAGGAATGGCCGCCGGATGGACAAACCCGATGTGTGATGCTTGCCGCGATGAGCGAGCAGACCGAGTCCCGCAAGCAGCGCGCCGCCCGCCGGGCCGGCGAGTTCCCGCCCCCGCCGGAGGCGCTGCCCCGTCCCGTGCCGGACAGCCACACCCACCTCGACATCACGGTCAGCGAGGCCGGCGTGCCCGGCGGCGGGGCCGCCGACGACCCGGTGGCGGCGGCGATCGACGTGGCCGCCCGGGTCGGTGTCGACCGGCTGGTCCAGGTGGGCGTCGACGTGAACTCCTCCCGGTGGGGTGCCGACGTCGCCGGGAAGTACGGCGCCGTGGTCGCGACCGTCGCCCTGCACCCCAACGAGGCACCCCGGCTGTCCGACCTGGACGAGGCGCTGCGCGAGATCGAGGCGCTCGCCGCCCGCGACCGGGTCCGCGGGGTCGGCGAGACCGGCATGGACTTCTTCCGCACCGGCGACGAGGGGCGGGCCGCGCAGGAGGAGAGCTTCCGGGCGCACATCGCCATCGCCAAGCGGTACGGCAAGGCCCTGGTCATCCACGACCGGGACGCGCACGCCGACGTGCTGCGGATCCTCGACGACGAGGGCGCTCCGGACACCGTGGTCCTGCACTGCTTCTCCGGTGACGCCGACTTCGCCGCCGAGTGCGTCCGCCGGGGGTACGTGCTGAGCTTCGCCGGGACGGTCACCTTCGGCAGCGCCGTCGCGCTGCGCGAGGCCGCCGCCGTCACGCCGCTCGAGCAGATGCTGGTGGAGACCGACGCCCCGTACCTCACCCCGATGCCGCACCGGGGCAGGCCCAACGCGTCGTACCTGATCCCGCTGACCGTACGGTCGCTCGCCGCCACCACCGGCACGGACCTCGACGCCCTCTGCGCCGCGCTCTCCGCGACCGGCGACCGCGTCTTCGGCCCCTGGTGAAAGGAAGGGCCCCTTCTTAACGCCAGGCGTTAAGAAGGGGCCCTTCCTTTCACCGCAGGAGGTCCGCATACGCTACGGGGTGTGACCGGTCTCCTCGGCCCGGCGGAGATCCGGGACCTCGCCTCCCGACTCGGCGTGGCACCCACCAAGAAGCTCGGCCAGAACTTCGTGCACGACCCGAACACGGTCCGCCGCATCGTCACCGCCGCCGGCCTCAGCCCGGACGACGTGGCGCTGGAGGTCGGCCCCGGCCTCGGGTCGCTCACGCTGGGCCTGCTCCCGGTCGCCGCACACGTGCACGCCGTGGAGATCGACCGGACGCTGGCCGGTGCCCTGCCGGAGACCGCCGCCCGGCACGCCGGCCCGGACGCCGCCCGGCTCACCGTGCACCACGCCGACGCGCTGCGGATCACCGCCGCCGACCTGGCCGACCCGGCGCCGACCGCGCTGGTGGCGAACCTGCCGTACAACGTCGCCGTGCCGGTGGTCCTCAATCTGCTGGCCGAGCTGCCCACCCTGCGGCACGGCCTGGTCATGGTGCAGAAGGAGGTCGCCGACCGGCTCGTCGCCGGTCCCGGCTCCAAGGTGTACGGAGTGCCGTCGGTGAAGCTCGCCTGGTACTCCCGCGCCCGCGCCGCCGGCCGCGTCCCGCCGAACGTGTTCTGGCCGGTGCCGAACGTCGACTCCGGCCTGGTCGCCTTCACCCGCCGCGAGCCGCCCCGCGCCGACGTACCCCGGCAGCGGGTCTTCGCCGTGGTGGACGCGGCGTTCGCGCAGCGGCGCAAGACCCTGCGCGCCGCGCTGGCGGGCTGGGCCGGCGGCGCGGACCGCGCCGCCGCCGCCCTCACCGCCGCCGGTGTCGATCCCGGCGCCCGCGGCGAGTCCCTCACCGTCGAGCAGTTCGCCGCCATCGCCGCGTCGGCTCCGGCCCCCGCACCCACCGCCGGTTAGGCTGGCGCCGTGCCCGCCGAGGGCCCACCGCACGTGTACGCGTAGGACCTGGTCGACGGCCGGTACGGACCGGTCGCCGACGCCCCCCGAGGAGCTGACCGTGACCAAGCCGTTCGACATCCGCCGGTGCCCGCGGGACGTCGCCCCGTGACCGAGGCCTGGCGACCGGACGACGAGGACGACCAGCGGCCGCGTGGGGCCAGCGGGCCGGTGAAGGTCCGGGTGCCCGCCAAGGTCAACCTGCACCTCGGGGTGGGTCCGCTGCGCCGCGACGGGTACCACGAGCTGAACACCGTCTACCACGCGATCTCGATCCACGACGAGCTGACCGCGCGGCGCGGCGACACCCTTACCCTGACGATGGAGGGCGAGGGCACCGGCGAGCTGGCCCTGGACGACTCCAACCTGGTGATCCGGGCCGCCCACGCCCTCGCCGGGTACGCGGGCGTCCTCCCGCACGCCCGCCTGCACCTGCGCAAGCAGATCCCGCTCGCCGGCGGGCTGGCCGGGGGCAGCGCCGACGCCGCCGCCGCGCTGGTCGCCTGCGACGCGCTCTGGGGCACCGGCCTGTCCCGGGACGAGCTGGCGGGCATCGCCGCCGACCTCGGCTCGGACGTGCCGTTCCTGATCCACGGCGGCACCGCCCTCGGCACCGGCCGGGGGGAGGCGGTCAGCCCGGTCCTGGCCCGGCCCACCTCCTGGCACTGGGTGGTCGCCATCGCCGACGGCGGGCTCTCCACCCCGGCGGCGTACGCGGAACTCGACCGGCTCCGCGAGACCGGCGCCGCCGGTGAGCCGCTGGGCAGCACCGACGCGCTCTTCGCCGCGCTGCGCCAGCGGGACCCCCGGGTGCTCGCCGCCACCCTCGGCAACGACCTCCAGGACGCGGCGCTCGCCATGCGCCCGTCCCTGGCGGCGACCCTCAAGGCGGGGGAGTCGGCCGGTGCCCTGGCCGGCCTCGTCTCCGGCTCGGGGCCCACCTGCGTCTTCCTCGTCGCGAACGAGGCCGACGCGGATCGGGTCGCCGCGGAACTGGACGCGGCCGGGGTGTGCCGGGAGGCCCGCGTCGCCCACGGCCCGGTAGCCGGCGCCCGCATCGTCTAACCCCCCTCCACCCGCCCCGGCCCCATCCACCCGCCCCGGGCAGTCGATCATGACGTTGTTGCCTGGCCCGTCGGCGCCGTCGCCGCAGCGACTTCATGATCACCGAGGTCGTCGGTCGGCGTCCGCGCGGCGCGCGTACGCTGGAAGGCCAGGCGTCCCCAGGTGCCCGCCGGCACCGGGACGCCTTGATCATGGGAGGGGTGCAGTGGCCAACATCGTCAACCTGGACCGGGTGTCCAAGGGCTACGGCGCCGCCGGGCCGCTGCTCACCGACGTCTCGCTCGGGCTCGACGACGCCGACCGCATCGGCGTGGTCGGCCTCAACGGCGCCGGGAAGTCCACCCTGCTGCGGTTGCTGACCCGCGGCGAGGAGCCGGACGACGGCCGGGTCACCCACCGCCGTGACCTGCGCGTCGCCTGGTTGCCGCAGACCCTGCACCTGTCCCCGGACGCCACCGTCCGGGACGTGGTCCTCGGCACCGAGTGGCTCGCCGAGAGCATGGGCGCCGAGCACGAGTGGGCCGGCGACGCGGGGGTCCGCGCGATCCTCGACGGCCTCGGTATGCCCCACCTCGGCCTCGACCAGCCGATCGGCCCGATGTCCGGCGGCGAGCGCCGCCGGGTGGCCCTCGCCGCACTGCTCGTCCGCGAGTCCGACCTGCTGATCCTCGACGAGCCCACCAACCACCTCGACGTCGGCGGTGTGGACTGGCTCGCGAAGCACCTCCTGTCACGCAAGGGCGCCCTCGTCGTGGTCACCCACGACCGGTGGTTCCTCGACGCGGTCTGCACCACCACCTGGGAGGTCGGCGACCAGGCCGTCCGCGCGTACGAGGGCGGCTTCGCGGCGTGGACCCTGGCGCGTGTCGAGCGGGAACGCGTCGCCGCGGCCACCGAGGCCCGCCGTCAGAACCTGCTCCGCAAGGAGATCGCCTGGCTGCGGCGCGGCCCGCCGGCCCGGACCTCCAAGCCGCGCTTCCGCATCGACGCCGCCAACGCCCTCATCGCCGACGTGCCGCCGCCGCGCGACACCATGTCGCTGCAACGGCTCGCCACCGCCCGGCTCGGCAAGCAGGTGTACGACCTGGAGCACGTCCGCCTGCACGCCGGCCCGAAGACCATCCTCGACGACACCACCTGGCAGGTCGGGCCGGGCGACCGGATCGCCATCCTCGGCGCCAACGGGGCTGGCAAGACCACCCTGCTGCGGATGCTCGCGGGTGTCACCCGCCCGGACGGCGGCCGGTTCGCCGTCGGCTCCACGGTCCGTCCCGCATTCCTCTCCCAGGAGCTGGGCGAACTTCCCGGCCACCTGCGGGTCCTCGAAGCCGTCGAGGAGGTCGCCCGGCGGGTGCAGCTCGGCGACCGGGAGATCTCGGCCGCCCAGCTCGCCGAGGTCTTCGGCTTCGAAGACCGGCGGCTCTGGACCCCGGTCAGCGACCTGTCCGGCGGTGAGCGGCGACGGCTCCAGATGCTCCGGCTGCTCGCCACCGAGCCGAACGTGCTCCTCTTCGACGAGCCGACCAACGACCTGGACACCGACACCCTCGCCTCGCTGGAGGACCTGCTCGACTCGTGGCCCGGCACGATCATCGTGGCCAGCCACGACCGCTACCTGATCGAGCGGGTCACCGAGTCGGTGTTCGGGATGTTCGGCGACGGCCGGCTGGTGCACCTGCCCGGCGGCGTCGACGAGTACCTGGCCCGCGCGGCCGGCCGGCCCGGCCCGGCACCCACCACGGCGGCTCCGGCCGCGACGGCGGACGCGCCGGCCGCCACCGGCATGTCCGCCGCCGAGGCACGCCAGGCCCGCAAGGAGCTGACCAGGCTGGAACGGCAGATCGGAAAGCTGGAGCAGAAGGAGACCGCGCTGCTGGACCAGCTGGCCGCGAACGCCACCGACTACGCGAAGGTCGCCGACCTCGACGCGCAGCTCAAGGAGGTACGCGCCGAGCGGGAACGCACCGAGGAGACCTGGCTGGCGCTCGCCGACGAGATCCCGCCGGTCTGATCCGGCGGTGGCGCCGGGCTGGGGGCCCGTGTGCGGCGTCACACCTCGACATGCGGGACAATCGTGCCCGACCCCTCACCCGAACGGCGTTGGAGACTCAGACATGGCCCACACCCCCGTGAACCACCCCGCGCGGCCGATCTACCGGGCGATCGGCGGGCTGACCGGTCTGTACCTGGTGGCCTTCGGCGGGCTCGGCGTCATCGCGAGCGCCGGGAACGACCTCCTCGCCCAGGACGACACCCAGGTCCTCGGCCAGGGGACGAACCTCGGCTTCTCGCTGCTCAGCATCCTGCTCGGCGGCGTGATCCTCGCCGGCACCGCGATCGGCCGCAACCTCGACGTGCTGATCAACCAGTGGCTGGCGTACGCCATCATGGCGGTCAGCCTGGCCGGCCTGGCCTTCATCCGCACCGAGGCGAACATCTTCAACTTCAGCGTCGTCACCGTGATCGTGCTGATGGTGATCGGCCTGGTCCTGCTGATGGTCGGCATGTACGGCAAGGTCGGCACGGAGGACGAGAAGGAGGCCTGGCAGAAGGCCCGCCTCGTGCTCTGAGCCTTCCCGGTCCCCGTTCCTTCGCCGAGCCCGACCCGCGCGCCGGGTGGTCCGCTGACCACCGCGCGGGTCGGGCTCCGGCGATTCGGCCGACACCGGCAACGCTTCCGAGGGACAATCCCCTCAATTGCCATCACTGGGGCGGAGGCGTCATGGCGCACTTTCCGGTCAACCACCCGGCGCGGCCGATCTACCGGGTCCTCGCCGGACTCATCGGCCTCTACATCCTGGTCTTCGGCGTGTGGGGCGTCGCTCTGACGGTCGGCGACCCGCTCTTCGACCGGGGCGACAACTGGGCGCTCGGGCTCCGCACCAACCTCGCGTTCTCGCTGGCCTCCGTGGCCTTCGGGATCGTCCTGATGGTCGGGGCGTCCCGCCGGGGCAACCTCGGCCACTACATGAACCTGACCGCCGGCATCGTCTTCCTGGCCACCAGCATCCTGATGATGTCCGTGCTCCAGACGTCGGCCAACTTCCTCAACTTCTCGATGTCGACCGTCATCGTGTCGATGATCTTCGGGCTGGTCCTGCTCGGCACCGGCCTGTACGACAAGGTCGGTCCCGAGGAGCACGCCGAGGCCGAACGGCGCAACCGCAACCACCCGGTCAGGGAGGCCCAGGCCCGCTGAGGGGCACCGCCCGGCGCGTCAGCGCCCCCGCACCGTGATCAGGCCCGGCTTCGCCTCCAGGTGCGACAGCCCGTTCCACGCCAGGTTGACCAGGTGCGCGGCGACCGTCTCCTTGCGCGGCTTGCGGACCTCCAGCCACCACCGGCCGGTCAACGCCACCATCCCCACCAGCGCCTGCGAGTACAACTCCGCCAGCTTCGGGTCGTACCCCCGGCTGGAGAACTCGGCACCCAGGATGTGCTCGACCTGGTGCGCCACGTCGTTCATCACGCTGCTGAAGTTGCCCGTCGCCGACAGCAGCGGTGACTCCCGCACCAGCACCCGGAAACCGCTGGTCTCCTCCTCGATGTACGTCAGGAGGGTCAGCGCGGCCTGCTCCAGCAGCTCACGGGGATGCCCGGCGGTCAGCGCGGTGCTGATCCGGTCCAGCAGGCTGCGCACCTCCCGGTCCACCACGACCGCGTACAGGCCCTCCTTGCCGCCGAAGTGCTCGTACACCACCGGCTTGGACACCTTCGCGCGTGCCGCCACCTCCTCGATCGACGTGGCGTCGAAGCCGCGTTCGGCGAAGATCTGCCGGGCGATCGAGATCAACTGCTCGCGGCGCTGCGTCGCGGACATGCGTACGCGGGGCGGTGTCTTGGCCGCTGGCGGGCCGGCACGGCGCCGGCGCGGGGTGCTCTCGTCGCCGGAACCATCCGCCATGTCGTCACCTCGTGGGCGCTCGATGACGCCCGGTCGTGGGATCTTGCCGGTCACCCGGCCATACTGCCAGGTAACCTCGCCGACGAGCCTCCGCTTTACCGCGCGGCGTCCGCTTCGACAGGCGGCGTGGAAACGAACTTCGTGTCCTCTCGGGGTAGGCGCTAAGCTGTTGACGATCCTTCGGCCGTGGTGTAATTGGCAACACCCGGGTCTTTGGTACCCGTATTTCAGGTTCGAACCCTGGCGGCCGAGCTGTCCCCAGAAGTCCGATTCGTTCCCTGGGGTAATGGGCAGGGTTGCCCAGTGGCGTGGTTAGCATGACGGCGAGACTGTCGCCGTCCCGACTGGAGCCACGTCGTGTCCCAGCCCCACCTCCGCACCGTTGTCGTGCTCGCCGCCGGTGAGGGCAAGCGCATGAAGTCGGCCCTGCCCAAGGTGCTGCACCCGCTGCTCGGTCGTACGCTCGTCGGTCACGTGCTGACCGCGGCCGCGCCGCTGGCCGCGAATCGCACCGTGGTCGTGGTCGGCCACGGCGCCGACCAGGTGCGGGCCCACCTGGCCGAGATCACGCCCGACGCCACGCCTGTGCTCCAGGCCGAGCAGCTCGGCACCGGTCACGCGGTCCGCATCGCGCTGGACGCCGTGCCGGACGTGACCGGCACCGTCGTGGTGCTCAACGGCGACGTGCCGCTGCTCCGCCCGGAGACGGTGACCGCGCTGGTGGAGGCGCACGAGGGTGCCGGCTCGGCGGCGACCGTGCTGGCGGCCGAGGTGCCCGACCCGGCCGGTCTGGGCCGGATCGTGCGCGACGCCGACGGTCGGCTGGAGCAGATCGTCGAGCAGCGCGACGCCACCGAGGCGCAGCGGGCGATCCGGGAGATCAACGCCGGGATCTACGCCTTCGACGCGGTCCGGCTGCGGGACGCGCTGGGCAAGCTCTCCACCGACAACGACCAGGGCGAGGAGTACCTGACCGACGTGTTCGGCCTGCTCGTCTCGGCCGGTGAGCCGGTGGGCGTGCACGTGGCGGCCGACCACTCCGAGACGCTGGGCTGCAACGACCGGGTGGAGCTGGCCGCGCTGCGCCGGCTGATGCGCGACCGGGTCAACGAGGCGTGGATGCGCACCGGGGTGAGCCTGCTCGACCCGGAGACGACATGGATCGACGTGACCGTGGCACTGGACCGGGACGCGGTGGTCGACCAGAACACCCAGCTGCGGGGCGGCACGGTCATCGGCACCGGCGCGCTGGTCGGGCCGGACGTGACGCTCGTCGACACGGTGGTCGGGGCGGGCGCGACCGTGATCCGTAGCCACGCGGTCGGCGCCGAGGTGGGCCCGAACGCCAGCGTGGGCCCGTACGCGTACCTGCGGCCGGCGGCCCGGCTGGCCGAGAAGGCCAAGGTCGGCACGTTCGTCGAGGTGAAGAACTCGGAGATCGGCGCCGGCTCGAAGGTGCCGCACCTGACGTACGTCGGTGACGCGACGATCGGCGAGCAGAGCAACATCGGCGCGGCGTCGGTGTTCGTGAACTACGACGGCGTCAACAAGCACCGCACGGTGATCGGCAGCCACGCCCGTACCGGGGCGGACAACATGTTCGTCGCCCCGGTGGAGGTGGGTGACGGGGCGTACACGGCGGCCGGTTCGGTGATCATCGAGAACGTGCCGCCGGGCGCGATGGGCGTGGCCCGGGCCCGGCAGCGCAACATCGAGGGCTGGGTGGTCAAGCGCCGGGCCGGCACGGCCGCCGCGGAGGCCGCCGAGCGCGCCCGGCGGGGCGGCGAGGGTGCGTCGAACCCGGGGTTGACGGCAAGTGAAGGTGAGGCAATCCACGGGGACACGGAGGCGGTGGGCCCGGCGTCCGGCGCGGGAGATACTGCAACCGACTAGTCCCCGGCCCGCCACCACCAAGCCGGGTACCACCGACCAACGGGAGCAGACGGGCCCATGGGCAGCATCGTCGCCGAAAACCGCAAGAGCCTGATGCTCTTCTCCGGACGTGGTTTTCCGGACCTGGCCAAGGAGATCGGCGAGGTGCTCGGCGTAGCGCCGACGCCGGCCGACGCGTACGAGTTCGCCAACGGCGAGATCTTCGTACGGTTCAAGGACTCGGTCCGTGGTTCGGACGCGTTCGTGGTGCAGTCGGTCACGCACGGCGTCAACACGTGGGTCATGGAGACCCTGATCATGATCGACGCGCTGAAGCGGGGTTCGGCGAAGCGGATCACTGTCGTCCTGCCGTTCTACCCGTACGCCCGGCAGGACAAGAAGCACCGCGGCCGGGAGCCGATCTCGGCGCGGCTGATCGCGGACCTGTTGAAGACGGCCGGTGCGAACCGGATCCTCACCGTGGACCTGCACACCGCGCAGATCCAGGGTTTCTTCGATGGGCCGGTGGACCACCTGTTCGCGATGGACATCCTGGCCGAGTACGTGGAGCACAAGTTCGCCGGCCGGCCGATGACCGTGGTCGCGCCGGACTCGGGCCGGGTGCGGGTGGCCGAGCGCTGGACGGACCGCCTGGGCGGCTGCCCGCTGGCGTTCATCCACAAGACCCGCGACCCGCTCAAGCCGAACCAGGTGGTGGCGAACCGCGTGGTCGGTGAGGTGGAGGGCCGGATCTGCCTGATCGTCGACGACATGATCGACACCGGTGGCACGATCACGAAGGCCGCCGACATCCTGAAGGAGTCCGGCGCGGCGGAGATCATCGTGGCCTCCACCCACGCGCTGCTCTCCGACCCGGCGACCGAGCGGCTGAAGAACAGCCCGATCAGCGAGGTCGTGGTGACCAACACGCTCCCGCTGCCGCCGGAGAAGCAGTTGGACAAGCTGACCGTGCTGTCGATCGCGCCGCTGCTGGCCCGGGCCATCCGCGAGGTCTTCGACGACGGTTCGGTGACGACCCTGTTCGGCGGTCTGAGCTGACGAGGTGACGGCTGCGGCCGGGGCGCGCGGGGCGCTCCGGCCGTACCGATCCCGGTGATTCGCAGATCGCCGTTTTCGCCCTGCGTGCGAGGCCGGGCGGTGATAGTGGGGACTGCCGGAGACCCGGGAATCGGCTCGGGTAGACTGGTGCGGTTGCCACGGCGAGGGTGCCCGGCGGGCCGCTGAAAAGCACCGCACGGAGGCGCCGTCATCGACGCGGTGCTCCGGGCATTCGTTCAGAACGCATGAGCCCCAGCGAGCCCCTCGCCCCAGCACCGCCAGACGACAAGCCGCCGCAGCGAAAGCATCAGGAGTTTCCCCGTGTCCGAGGTAAAGATCAGCGCCGAGCCCCGTACCGAGTTCGGCAAGGGTGGTGCCCGTCGTACCCGCCGGGCCGGCAAGGTGCCCGCCGTGCTGTACGGCCACGGCGAGAAGCCCAAGCACATCGCGCTCCCGGCCCGTGAGTTCGCGGCCGCGATCCGTAAGGGTGGCGCGAACCAGCTCTTCGCGATCGAGGTCAGCGACGGCACCCAGGTGCTGGCGCTGCCGAAGGCGATCCAGCGTGACCCGATCAAGGACACCTTCGAGCACGTGGACCTGCTGCTGGTCCGCCGGGGCGAGAAGGTCACCGTCGAGGTCCCGGTCCAGCTGACCGGTGAGGCCGCGCGGGACACCCTGATCGTGCACGACCACGACACCCTGTCGGTGACCGCCGACGCCACCAAGGTTCCGGACCACCTGGAGGCCTCGATCGAGGGCCTGGAGGCCGGCAGCCAGGTCACCGCCGGCGACGTGGAGCTGCCGGCCGGTGTCGAGCTGGCCGCCGACGCGAGCCTGATGGTCGCCTCGGTGACCGCCGCGCCGACCGCCGAGCAGCTCGAGGCCACCCTCCCCGAGGTCGAGGAGGCCGCCGAGGAGGCCGAGGCCGGCGTCGGCGAGGAGACCGAGTCGTCCGAGGGCGCCGAGGCTCCGGCCGCCGAGGGCGAGGAGACCACCGAGGCGAAGACCGAGGCCTGATCGGTCCCGCTGCGTTGTCGACAGGCGTCCCCGGCTTCCGGGGGCGCCTGTCGGCGTATCGGAGCGGGGGTCGGGCCGGTGGTGCCGGCCCCGGCGCGCGTGCGGTGGCGACCAGGGAGGGCGGCGGGGTCCGCCGGGCGAGAGCGGGAAGGGACGGACGGTGACGGACGAGACGGGGCCGTGGCTGGTGGTCGGCCTGGGCAACCCGGGCCGGGAGTACGCCGGCAACCGGCACAACGTCGGTTTCATGGTGGCGGAGCTGCTGGCCGGTCGGGTCGGTGCGAAGTTCGGCCGGCACCGGCGTGCGGTGGCGGAGGTGGCCGAGGGCCGGCTCGGCTTCGGCGGCCCGAGGCTGGTGCTGGCGAAGCCGTTGACCTACATGAACCTCTCGGGCGGGCCGGTGGCCAGCCTGGCGCAGTTCTACAAGGTGGAGCCGGGCCGGGTGATCGCCGTGCACGACGAGCTGGACATCGCGTACGGGCAGGTTCGGGTGAAGTGCGGCGGCGGCGAGGGCGGCCACAACGGCCTGCGGTCGATGACGAAATCGCTGGGCACCAAGGAGTACGTCCGGGTCCGGTTCGGGATCGGTCGGCCGCCCGGCCGGCAGGATCCGGCGGACTACGTACTGTCGGATTTCGGCGCGGCGGAACGCAAGGAGCTCGACTTCCTGGTGGACCGGGCCGCCGATGTGGTGGAGTCGGTGGTCGTCAAGGGCGTGGAGCCGACGCAGAACCTGTACCACGGCGCCTGAGCGGGGCGGGGCGTGTCCGCCGTGGGTCCGCCAGCCGGTAGTCTGCGCCCTTCGGGGCGCGTGGCGCGGCCGGTGGCAACGGGCTGCCGGTGCGGGCCCGACGAGGTGGACCGTGGTGCGGCGACGGGAGCAGGGGCATGGGCAGTCCTCCGATGATCGATGGTGCGTTCGCCCGCTGGCTGGCGGCCCGCGCCGGTCAGGCGCTGCTCGGACTGCGGGCCGAGCTGGGTTTCGCCGACGCGGCGGCGCTGAAGTCGGCGGGTGACAAGGTCTCGCACGACCTGATCCGTACCGAGCTGGCGAACTGGCGCCCGGGCGACGCGGTCCTCTCCGAGGAGGACGAGGGCGCGCGGTCGGCGGGGTCGGTGTCCCGGCTGGGTGCCGACCGGGTGTGGATCGTCGACCCGCTGGACGGCACGCGGGAGTTCTCGGAGGAGGGCCGCTCGGACTGGGCGGTGCACGTGGCGCTGTGGGCGCGGAACTCGCCCACCCCGCACGGGCTGGTCGCGGGCGCGGTGGGCCTGCCGGCGCAGCACCGGGTGCTGGGGACGGACTACCCGCCCGCGTACCCTCCGATGACGCTGGAGGCGGCGACCGCGGGCGGCGGGCGGACCATCCGCCTGGCGGCGAGCCGGAGCCGGCCGCCGGTGTTCCTGACCGACCTGGCGGAGGACGTCGGGGCGCACCTGGTGCCGATGGGGTCGGCCGGCGCGAAGATCGCGGCGGTGATCACGGGTGAGGTCGACGCCTACATCCACGCCGGCGGCCAGTACGAGTGGGATTCGGCGGCTCCGGTCGCTGTGGCGACGGCCACCGGACTGCACGCTTCCCGGATCGACGGTTCTGCGCTGAGATACAACGAGGCGGATCCGCGCCTGCCGGACCTCCTGGTCTGCCGGAAGGATCTCGCCAGTCGGTTGCTTGCGGCGCTGCACGAGCATTCCCAGTAGTCTGACCGCTGTTTCTTCACATGCCCGACCGGAAAGGTCTGGAAATGAGCCTGCGAATCGAGCCGGTGTCATGACCTCGCCCGCCGCCTACCAGGTGTCGCATCTCGACGCGCTGGAGGCCGAGAGCGTCTTCGTGATGCGCGAGGTTGTCGCCGAGATGGAGCGGCCGGTGCTGCTCTTCTCCGGCGGCAAGGACTCGATTGTCATGCTGCGGCTGGCGCAGAAGGCGTTCGCCCCCGCGAACATCCCCTTCCCGGTCATGCACGTGGACACCGGCCACAACTTCCCGGAGGTCCTGGAGTACCGGGACCAGCGGGTCGCCGAGCTGGGCCTGCAGCTGGTCGTGGCGAGCGTGCCGGAGGCGCTGTCCCGCGGGCTGGTCCGTGAGTCGGCCGACGGGATGCGTAACCGGATCCAGACGCCGGTGCTGCTCGACGCGGTGGAGAAGCACCGCTTCGACGCGCTCTTCGGCGGCGCCCGGCGTGACGAGGAGAAGGCCCGCGCCAAGGAGCGGGTGTTCAGCTTCCGCGACGAGTTCGGCCAGTGGGACCCGAAGAACCAGCGGCCGGAGCTGTGGTCGCTCTACAACGGGCGGCACCACCCGGGCGAGTCGATCCGCGTGTTCCCGCTGTCCAACTGGACCGAGCTGGACATCTGGCACTACATCGCCCGGGAGCGGATCCCGCTGCCGTCGATCTACTACGCGCACCAGCGCGAGGTGGTCGAGCGCGACGGGATGCTGTACGCGGTCAACGAGTTCTTCCACCCCCGGGCGGGCGAGGAGCGGTTCAAGGCGCAGGTGCGCTACCGGACGGTGGGCGACGCGTCCTGCACGGCGGCCGTCCGCTCCGACGCCGACACGGTCGAGAAGGTCATCGAGGAGGTCGCCGCCACCCGGATCACCGAGCGGGGCGCGACCCGTGGTGACGACCGGGTCAGCGAGGCCGCCATGGAGGACCGCAAGCGGGAGGGCTACTTCTGATGAGCACCGAGACCGTGGCCCCGGCTGGCGTCGGGCCGGAGGCCCGACCGATGGACCTGCTGCGCTTCGCCACCGCCGGCAGCGTCGACGACGGCAAGTCGACCCTGATCGGCCGGCTGCTGTACGACACGAAGTCGCTCTTCACCGACCAGCTCGCCGCCGTGGAGGCGGTCAGCGCGGCCCGGGGTGACGAGTACACGAACCTGGCGCTGCTGACCGACGGCCTGCGGGCCGAGCGGGAGCAGGGCATCACGATCGACGTGGCGTACCGCTACTTCGCCACGCCGAGGCGGAAGTTCATCATCGCCGACACGCCGGGGCACACCCAGTACACGCGGAACATGGTCACCGGGGCTTCCACGGCTGACCTGGCGCTGATCCTGGTCGACGCCCGCAAGGGCCTGGTCGAGCAGTCGCGCCGGCACGCGTTCCTCTGCTCGCTGCTGCGGGTGCCGCACCTGGTCCTCTGCGTCAACAAGATGGACCTGGTGGACTGGTCGCAGGAGGTGTTCGAGCAGATCGCGGACGAGTTCACCGCGTTCGCCGCGAAGCTCGACGCGCCGGACCTGACGGTGGTGCCGATCTCCGCGCTGCGCGGGGACAACATCGTCTCCCGGTCGGAGAACATGCCCTGGTACGACGGTCCGTCGCTGCTGCACCACCTGGAGCGGGTGCACATCGCCAGCGACCGGAACCTGGTCGACGTGCGGTTCCCGGTGCAGTACGTGATCCGGCCGCAGTCGACGACCGTCACCGACTACCGGGGCTACGCCGGCCAGGTCGCCTCCGGCGTGCTGAAGCCGGGCGACGAGGTGATGGTGCTGCCGTCCGGCTTCACCAGCCGGATCGCCGCGGTGGAGACCGCCGACGGTCCGGTCCCGGAGGCGTTCCCGCCGATGTCGGTGACCGTACGCCTGGAAGACGAGATCGACATCTCGCGGGGCGACCTGATCTGCCGGCCGAACAACGCGCCCACCGTCGCGCAGGACATCGAGGCGATGGTCTGCTGGATGGACGAGACGCGACCGTTGCAGGTCGGCGGCCGGTACGCCATCAAGCACACCACCCGGTCGGCGCGGGCGATCGTGCGCGGCCTGCACTACCGGCTGGACGTCAACTCGCTGCACCGCGACGAGGCGGCCACCGAGCTGCGGCTCAACGAGATCGGCCGGGTGCGGCTGCGGACGACCGTGCCGCTGCTCGCCGACGAGTACCGGCGCAACCGCACGACGGGCGGCTTCGTCATCATCGACGAGGCCACCAACCGCACGGTCGGCGCGGGCATGATCGTCGAGGCCGGCTGACCGGCGGTCGCTCGACCCCGTCACACCGAAGGAGTGGCTGTCCGCGTCCGGACAGCCACTCCTTCCGTGTGAGCGTCGACGACTCCCGCCGGGCGTGCCGGTCCGTTAAGAAGGGACCCTTCCTCTACCGCAGGCGTTAAGCGGGGGCCCTTCCTTTCACGGTAGGCGGGTGGCTCCGGGGGACGGGAGGACCGTGACGTGGCCGGGGGCGGCGAAGCCGCGCTCGGCGTACGCGGCGGTGACTGCGTCGGCGACGGCGTCCGCGCGGTCGGCGTCGACCAGGGCGAGCACGCAGCCGCCGAAGCCGCCACCCGTCATCCGGGCGCCGAGCGCGCCGGCCGCGAGCGCCGCGTCGACCGCGGTGTCGATCTCCGGGACGGTGATCTCGAAGTCGTCCCGCATGGAGGCGTGCGAGGCGGTCAGGAGGGGGCCGATCTCGCGAACCCGGCCGGCGCGCAGCAGCGCCACGGTGTCGAGCACCCGCTGGTCCTCGGTGACCACGTGCCGGACCCGGCGACGGGTCTCCGGGTCGTCGAGCCGAGCCAGGGCGCCGTCGAGGTCCGCCACCTGCACGTCCCGCAGGGCCGACACCCCGAGCTGCGCGGCGGCCCGCTCGCAGGAGCGACGGCGGGCCGCGTACTCGCCGTCGGCGTGCCGGTGCGGTGCCCGGCTGTCCACGACCAGCACGGCCAGGCCGGCGGCGGCGAGGTCGAAGGGGATCTGCTCGACCGACTCGTCCCGGCAGTCGAGGAAGAGGGCGTGCCCCTCCCGGCAGCGGATCACCGCCGACTGGTCCATGATCCCGGTCGGCGCGCCCACGTAGACGTTCTCGGCGCGCTGGGCGAGCCGGGGCTGTCGGTCGGTGGGCAGGTCGAGCCCGCCGAGGTCGACCAGGGCGGCCAGCACGGCGGCCTCCAGCGCGGCCGAGGAGGAGAGCCCGGAGCCGAGCGGCACGTCGGAGGCGATCGCCAGCCGGGCACCTCCGACGGTGTGGCCGGCGTCGCGCAGCGCCCACACCACCCCGGCCACGTACGCGGCCCAGCCCTTCACCCGGCCGGGCGCGGCGACCTCGTCGGCACCGAAGGTGACGGTCTCGCCGGACAGCTCCGACCAGACCGTCCACGTCTGCCCGGGCTGCGGCGCGGCGGCGGCCACGGTCCGCAGGGACAGCGCGAAGGGCAGCACGAAGCCGTCGTTGTAGTCGGTGTGCTCGCCGATCAGGTTGGCCCGCCCGGGAGCCGCCCAGCGGCCGGCGGGCTCCCCGGCGTACTCCCGGCGGAAGCCGGCGGCGGCGCGGTCCGCGACGTCGGTCGGCGCCGTACCGGCGGGGTGGTCGGTCACCGGCCCTCCAGCACGTGGGTGCGGTAGAAGGACCAGGCGTCGCCGACCATGTCGTGCAGGGTCGGCTTCTGCGGCACCCAGCCCAGTTCCTCGCGGGCCAGCCGGGACGAGGCGACCAGCTCGGCCGGGTCGCCCTCGCGGCGGGGTGCGACCTCCACCGGGAGCGGGTGTCCGGTGACCTCGCGGACCACGTCGGTGACCTGGCGGTTGGTGAAGCCGTTGCCGTTGCCCAGGTTGTAGATGCGGTGCTGCCCGGGTGTGGCCGCGTCCAGGGCGAGCAGGTGGGCGCGGGCCAGGTCGGCGACGTGGATGTAGTCGCGGACGCAGGTGCCGTCGACGGTGGGGTAGTCGTCGCCGAAGAGCTGGAGCTTCTCCCGCCGGCCGGCGGCGACCTCCAGCGCGATGGGGATGAGGTGGGTCTCCGGGTCGTGTCGCTCGCCGAGTGCCACGTCGCCGTCGAGGTGCGCGCCGGCCACGTTGAAGTAGCGGAGCGACACGGCGGCGAGGCCGTGCCCGATCGCCTCGGAGGTGAGCGCCATGTCGACGGCGAGCTTGGTGGCCCCGTAGGTGTTGGTGGGGGCCTTGACGGCGGTCTCCGGGATGGGCAGCTCGGTCGGGTTGCCGTAGACGGCGGCGGTGGAGGAGAAGACCAGCTTCGGCACCCCGGCGGCGCGGACCGCGTCGATCAGCGCGAGGGAGCCGATGGTGTTGGTCCGCCAGTACAGCTCCGGCTTGACCATCGACTCGCCGGCGGCGATCAGGGCGGCGAAGTGCAGGACACCGTCGAAGCCGGCGTCCGGGGTGAGCACCCGGGCGGCGTCGTGGATGGAGGCTTCGACGTGTGTCGCCTCTCCGGCGAGCGCCTCCCGGTGCCCGGTGCACAGGTCGTCCAGGACGACGACCTGGTGGCCGGCGTCGAGCAGCATCCGGGTCACCACGCTGCCGATGAAGCCGGCTCCGCCGGTCACGAGCAGTTTCACGTCGGTCTCCTCCTGCCTGGCCGCCTCGGTCGCGACCGTGTGGTGATCACCCTACGGCCGCCCGCTGTGCCGGCGCTTTGCGTCACCCCGTCGCCATTCCATCACAAACTCTCACGATTAAACAGACCCGAACATGGCCCGCGGGGAACGGGGCGCGGTGTCTACCATCCTTTCCATGCGGGAAGCGGGTGGTCCCGGGCTCCGGCGGCGGTCGCGGGGGCGGCCGCGCCCTGCGCCGGGTCCGCTGGCCCGGGGCGTCGCCCGGCTCGTCGTCCGCGCCGCCGACGGCGCGACCCGGCTGGTCACCGACCTGCTCGGCGCCAGCCCGGCGGCCGGCCGGGAGCGGATCAGCGAGGACGAGCTGCGCGACCTGGTCGCCGCCAACACCGTCCTGGACCCGGTGGAACGCCGGATCATCGACGAGGTGCTGGTGGCCGGCGCCAAGATGGTCCGCGAGGTGATGATGCCCCGCACCGAGGTCGTGTTCCTCTCCGCCGGCCTGACCGTCACCGAGGCCGAGCGGCTGGTACGCGCCGAGACGCACACCCGCTACCCCGTCGTCGACGGCACCCACGACGACGTCGTCGGCTTCGTGCACCTGCGCGACGTGCTGCTCCGCCCCGACCTCCACCCGTGCACCACGGTCGGCGAGCTGACCCGGGAGGTCAAACAACTGCCCGGCAGCAAGCGGGTGCTCGCCGCGCTGAGCGAGATGCGCCGGGAGCGCCACCACCTCGCGGTCGTGGTCGACGAGTACGGCGGCACCGCCGGCATCGTCACCCTGGAGGACCTCATCGAGGAGCTGATCGGGGAGATCCACGACGAGTACGACGCCCCGCCCGACCCGGTGCACGTCGGCCTGCCCGCCGAGGTCGACGGCCGGCTGAACCTCGCCGACTTCGCCGAGCGGACCGGGGTGGCGCTGCCCGTCGGCCCGTACGAGACGGTCGGCGGCTTCGTGATGGCGTCGCTGGGACGCCTGCCCGTCGCCGGTGACGAGGTGCCGGTGGCCGTCGAGCCGGCCGGCAACGGCACGCCGGAGCCGCCCGAGGGGTCGGGCGGCTGGCTGCTGCGGGTCGTGGAGCTGGAGGGCCGCCGGGTGGCCCGGCTCGCGGTCTCCGCCGGGCGGCCGCCCGGACCGAGGCGCGAGGTCACCGCACCGACGGCGGCCGGCGCGAGTCGACCCGCCGGCCCGTCATGACGTACGCCGGGTGTTGCTGACAGAATTGCCGGCATGTCCGACGTACCCGTCCGCCCGCGCGTCTTCTCCGGTATCCAGCCGACGGCCGACTCGTTCCACCTCGGCAACTACCTGGGCGCGGTCCGGCACTGGGTGGCGTTGCAGGAGACCCACGACGCCTTCTACTGCGTGGTGGACCTGCACGCGATCACCGCCGGGCACGACGCGGCGTCACTGCGGCAGCGGTCCCGGACGGCCGCCGCGCAGCTGCTCGCCGTCGGTCTGGACCCGGAGCGCTGCACGCTGTTCGTGCAGTCCCAGGTGCCCGAGCACGCCCAGCTCGCCTGGGTCCTGTCCTGCATCACCGGCTTCGGCGAGGCCGGCCGGATGACCCAGTTCAAGGACAAGTCGCAGAAGCAGGGCAACGAGCGGTCCAGCGTGGGCCTGTTCACCTACCCGATCCTGCAGGCCGCCGACATCCTGCTCTACCAGGCGCACGCGGTGCCGGTCGGCGAGGACCAGCGCCAGCATCTGGAGCTGTCCCGCGACCTGGCGCAGCGGTTCAACTCGCTGTTCGGCCCGACCTTCACGGTGCCCGCCCCGCACATCGTCAAGGACACCGCGAAGATCACCGACCTCCAGGACCCGGCCGCCAAGATGTCGAAGTCCTCCTCGTCGCCGGCCGGCATCGTCAACCTGCTGGACGACGCGGCCCGCTCGGCGAAGAAGATCCGCTCGGCGGTCACCGACACCGGCCGCGAGATCGTCTTCGACACCGAGACCAAGCCCGGCGTGTCCAACCTGCTCACGATCTACTCGGCGCTGGCCGGCCGGAGCATCGACGACCTCGTCGCCGCGTACGCCGGCAAGGGCTACGGCGACCTGAAGAAGGACCTCGGTGAGGTGGTCCGGGAGTTCGTCACCCCGGTCCAGGAGCGCACCCGGGGCTACCTCGACGACCCGGCGCAGCTCGACAAGCTGCTCGCCGCCGGGGCGGAGAAGGCCCGCACGGTCGCCGCCGAGACGCTGCGCACCGCGTACGAGCGGGTGGGCTTCTTCCCGCCGGTGCGCGGCGAGTAGCGCCGCGGCGTACGGGCGAGGTGGAGGGTCGGTGGCCGAAGGGGTGGCGGGCAGCGTGGACCGCGGAGACGGGACGCCGGCGACGGCCGGTGACACCATCCAGATCGGCATCGCCGTCGACATCCCGGAGCCGTGGGGCAGCTTCCTGACCCGGCGCCGGGTCGAGGCGGGCGACCCGCAGGCCGTGCCCGCGCACGTGACGCTGCTCGGGCCCACCGAGATCCCGGTGGCGACGCTGCCGGCGGTGGAACGGCACCTCGGCGCGGTCGCCACCGGCCACCTGCCGTTCACCCTGCACCTGCGGGGCACCGGCACCTTCCGGCCGGTGACCCAGGTGGTCTTCGTGGCGGTCGCCGCCGGGATCAGCGAGTGCGAGCTGCTCGCCGCCGCGATCCGGGCCGCCCCCGAACTGCACCGGGAGACGCGCTTCCCGTACCACCCGCACGTCACCGTCGCCCAGGACGTCGCGCCGGAGGCGCTGGACAGGGCGTACGAGGACCTGGCCGACTTCTCGGCGATGTTCGAGGTGGAGGCGTTCACCCTCTTCTCCCACAGCGGTGCGGCCCGCTGGCAGCCGCGCCGGGACTTCCGGCTCGGCGGCTGACCCGTACGGGTCGGATCGGCAAGGATGACGGCGTGAACGCGTTCGGCCGGATCGAGGCCGCCCTTGACCGACGGATCAGCGCGGCGCGCCGCCGCTCGGTCCGTGTCGACCATGTGTGGCGGGCCGGCGTGCTCTACAACGACGTGCTGGGCGGCCGGCTGGCGGCGGCCATCGCCTACTACGGGTTCTTCGCGGTCTTCGCGCTCGCGCTGGTCGGGTACTGGGTGTTCGGCGCGGTCCTGGGGAGTAACGACGAGGTCAGCGACGCGGCGGCGGACTTCCTGCGGGAGAACCTGCCGTTCCTGGATCCGGTGCAGATCGAGGAGAGCAGCGGCACCGTCGGCGTGATCGGCCTGATCATCCTGGCGTTCACCGGCATCGGCTGGGTGGAGGCGATTCGCTCCTCGCAGCGGCTCATGTACGGCCTCAACCAGCAACCCGGCAACCTGGTGATCCGGCGGCTGGTCGACCTCGGCGTGCTGCTCGTCGTGTTCGTGCTGCTCGGCGGATCGGTGGCCGCCGTGGACGCGCTGGAGTCGCTGCTGCGCTTCCTGTTACGCAGCACCGGCTCGGTCGGCCTGACCACGGTCAGCGCGGTGCTCAGCGTGGTGGTCAACGCGGTGCTCGCCACCCTGCTGCTGGTGGCGGTGCCCCGGCTCCGCATGAGCCGGTCCCGGCTGCGGCCGGTGGTGCTCTTCGTCGCGGTCGGCATCACGCTGCTCAACACGGTCGGGCGGTACTGGGTGGTCCGGACCGAGCGCAACCCGGCGTACACCGTCGTGGCCGGCGCGGTCGGTCTGCTGCTCTACCTGTATCTGCTCAACCAGCTCGTGCTCTTCGGCGCGGCGCTCGCCGCCACCAGCACCCGGGGACGGGTGGTCGACCTGGCCGAGGGCCCCGCGCCGGCCGACCTGGACGTGGACACCGACCCGGGCACCCCGGGCGGCGCCGGGTGACCGGCGGGAAGGGAGGAGCCGTGCGGCTCTCGGTCGACCCGGGCTCGTCGGTGCCCCCGTACGAGCAGGTACGCGCGCAGCTCGCGGCGCAGGTGGGTGACGGGCGGCTGCCGGTCGGCACGCGGCTGCCCACGGTGCGGCAGCTCGCCGCGGACCTCGAACTGGCGGTGAACACCGTTGCCCGCGCCTACCGTGAGCTGGAGGCGGCCGGCCTGCTGGAGACCCGGGGGCGGCACGGCACGTTCGTCGCACCCGGCCGCGACGACGCGCGGGACCGGTTGCACCGCGCGGCGGCCGACTACGCGGCGGAGGCCGCCCGGCTGGGCGTCCCGCCGGAGGCGGCGCTGGACCTCGTGCGGGCCGCGCTGGACGCCGGCCGGCGAGGGTGACCGTTCCGCGCCGGGCGCGGAGTCGATCACCGCAATCGCGCCGATCCGCCCCCGCGTCCCCGCACCGGGGGACCATGATGGGCGCGTGGGCGCTCTCGTGACACTCGACCTGCCGGAAGACTCGCCGATGCTCGGCCTGCCGTGGATCATCACCTTCGGCCCGCTCGGCGACGTCGACGAGTGGGAACCGGTGGTCTGCGGGCCGTACGAGCGAGCCCACGCCCTCGCGCTGGCCGAGGCGGTCGTCGCCGAGGAGCAGCTCATGGCGGTGGTCGAGCCGTTGTTGCCGGCGGTGTCGGCGGAGGAGATCCGCGGCGAGATCGCCGCCGCCCAGATCGCCGCCGAGGACGAGGTGGCCCGGGTCGACGACGCCGACCTCTACGGCGACTACGAGGACACGATCGACGAGGAGCTGGAGGCGGCGGCCGCCGAGGACCGCCTCGAACCACTGCCCGCACCCTCCGAGGCGGAGCTGCGCGCGGGCTTCGGCCGGATCGCGGCGAGGCTGACCGGCCGGGCGGACTGATCACCCGAGATGGAACGTCGGCGCCTCACGGAGCGTGCTCCGCGAGGCGCCGACGCCACCTCACCCCCCACCACAAGGGGTCGGTTGCCCAGCCGCCCGTCGGCGCGGAGCACAACGGACGACCAGGTCGATGACGGGATACCCGCTCAGCGGCGTTCGAACCAGGCGGCGGCGTCGACCGGGAGCAGGTGGCCGGAGCCCTGCCCGGTGAGCGCCTCGCTGGCCACGACCGGTTCGCCGTACCCGTCGATCAGGGCCGGCGCGCCGCTGATGTTGACCACGCAGGTCAACACGGCCTCGCCGGCGTTGCGGCTGAAGGCGAGCACGCCGGGCTCGGTCTCCAGCCAGGTGATGCCGGACGCGCCGGTGGACAGCGCCGGGTGCGCGCGCCGTACGTGCAGCGCCGCGCGGTAGAGCTCCAGCGTCGAGCCGGGCACGCCGGCCTGGGCGGCCACCGAGAGGGCACGCCAGGTCGCGGGGGCCGGCAGCCAGCTCAGCTCGCTGCCCTCCGGCCCGAAGCCGTACGGGGACAGCTCGCCGCTCCACGGGATCGGCACCCGGCAGCCGTCGCGGCTCTCGCCGGTACGGAGGAACTGCGGGTCCTGCCGCATCTCGTCGGGCAGGTCCAGCACCTCCGGCAGGCCGAGTTCCTCGCCCTGGTAGAGGTACGCGCAGCCGGGCAGGGCCAGCATCAGCAGGGAGGCGGCGCGAGCGCGGCGCAGCCCCTCGGCGCCGTCGCCGTAGCGGGTGACGTGCCGCTGCTTGTCGTGGTTCGACAGGACCCAGGTGGTCGGCGCGCCGACGATTGTCGACTCGGCGAGCGCGGTGTCGATCACCTTGCGGAACGAGTCGGCGGACCAGGTGGCGTCGAGAAAGTCGAAGCTGAACGCCTGGTGCAGCTCGTCGGCCCCGATGTAGCGGGCCAGCCGCTGCGGGGTCTCCGCCCACGCCTCGGCCACGGCCATCCGGCCGCCGGGGTAGCTGTCCAGGATCGGCCGCCAGGCCCGGTAGATCTCGTGCACCTCGTCCTGGTCGAAGTAGGGGAGTCGGCCCTTGCCGAGCAGCTCCACCTGACGCTGACCGGTGGTCATCGTGCTGAAGCCGACGTCCGGAAGCCCCTCGGCCTTGATCATCCCGTGCGCCACGTCGATCCGGAAGCCGTCGACGCCGCGGTCCAGCCAGAAGCGCAGCACGCCCTCGAACTCGGAGCGGACCTCGGGGTTGCGCCAGTTCAGGTCGGGCTGGGCCGGGTCGAACAGGTGCAGGTACCACTGGCCGTCCGGCAGCCGCGTCCAGGCCGGGCCACCGAAGATGCTCTCCCAGTCGTTCGGGGGCTCGTCACCGTTCTCGCCCCGACCCTCGGCGAAGAGGTAGCGCTCCCGCTCGGGGGAGCCCGGGCCGGCGGCCAGGGCGGCCTGGAACCAGGGGTGCGCGTCGGAGGTGTGGTTCGGTACGAGGTCGACGATGATCCGCAGCCCCAGCGCGTGGGCGTCGGCGATCATGTTGTCGAAGTCGGTGAGGGTGCCGAACATGGGGTCGACGTCGCGGTAGTCGGCCACGTCGTAGCCGCCGTCGACCATCGGCGAGGTGTAGAAGGGGGTCAGCCAGAGCGCGTCGACCCCGAGGTCCCGCAGGTACGGCAGGCGCTCCCGGATGCCCTGGAGGTCTCCGATGCCGTCGGAGTTCGAGTCGGCGAAGCTGCGGACGTAGACCTGGTAGACGACCGCGGAGCGCCACCAGTCGTCGTCGGAGGTCAGCGGCGTGGGGTTGCTGACGGTCATCGGAGGCGTTCCCCGTTCTCTGGCTCGGGACAGCGGCACTGCGGCGCGGCCGGGTGGTGACACGCGGGTGTCTGAGAAGAATGCCGCTCGCTTGCTGCAAGAGTCAAGCAATGCTTGCGCAAGAAATGACAGCGGTCACGCTACCCGTCGGTACGCCGCCGGGTCGGCACCCCGAGGTTCGGGTCCTGTCGAGCTGATGTCGGCGATGGATCGTCCGGTCCGAGCGGGCTGTCGATCCCTGATGTCGTTGATGGCTCAGCTCGACAGCGCACGCCACAGGTGTCCGGCCCGGGGGGAGACGGGCCGACCGACGCCGGCCCTCGGACGGTGGGCGGCGTGGCGTGGCGCAGTGGCGTGGCGGGGTGGCGTGGCGTGGCGTGGCGGGGTGTCAGGCGGAGACGGCGAGCGCGGACGGTGTGGCCCGCTGGCGTGCCGGGCTGTCACCCGACCCGGCCGCCGCGCGGGCGACCGCGGTGGAGCCGCGCACCACCAGTTCCGGACGGAAGAGGTACTCCGAGTGCGGGGAGGCGTGCCCGTTGATCTCGTCGACCAGGGCGCGCACCGCGGCCACCGCCATGGCCGTCACCGGCTGGCGCATGGTGGTCAGCGGCGGGTCGGTGAACGCCATCAGCGGGGAGTCGTCGTAGCCGACCACGGACAGGTCGGCAGGAACGGACAGGCCGCGCTGGCGGGCGGCCCGGATCGCACCGAGCGCCATCAGGTCCGACCCGCAGACGATGCCGGTGACGCCCCGGTCCAGCAGCCGTGCGGCGGCCGCCTCGCCGCCCTCCACGCCGAACAGGGACAGCTCGGTCAGCTCGGAGAGCTCGTCGTCGGTGACGTCGGTCAGGCGCTTCATGGCCGCCAGGTAGCCGCCGACCTTGCGCTGCACGGGCACGAACCGGTCCGGGCCGGTGATCAGGCCGATCCGGCGGTGCCCGAGGGCGACCAGGTGGGCGACGGCCAGTTCGGCCGCCTCCCGGTCGTCGCAGGAGACGAAGGGCGCCGAGATGCCGGGCGCGTAGCCGTTGATCATGACGACCGGCAGCGGACGGGCGAGCAGCGCGCGGTAGCGGTCGTGGTCGGCGGCGGTGTCGGCGTGCAGGCCGGAGACGAACACGATGCCGGAGACCTGGCGGTCGAGCAGCATCTCGACGTACTCGTCCTCGCGGACACCGCCCGGGGTCTGGGTGCAGAGCACGGGCGTGAACCCGGTGGGCGCCAGTGCCGACTCGATGATCTGGGCGAAGGCCGGGAAGATCGGGTTGTCGAGTTCCGGGACCACCAGGCCCACCAGGCCGGCACTGCGCTTGCGCAGGCGGGCCGGGCGCTCGTAGCCGAGCACGTCGAGGGCGGTCAGGACGGCCTGCCGGGTCTCAGGGGCCACTCCCGGGCGGTCGTTGAGCACCCGCGACACCGTGGCCTCGCTGACTTCGGCCTGCTGGGCGATGTCGGACAGACGAGCGCGCATGGTCGGCACTGTAGCTCACCGGATAGTTCTTGCGCAGTGGCCGGCAAGTTCTTGCAGATTCGAGCAGGCATGATCGGCGGGCCTCGTCAGGCGACGCCTTCCGGGCGGGCGACAGCGCCGCGCTGCCGGCCCTGTCGACGGATGGGCAGGTGACGTAGGGTCCTGCCCCGGTCACCGAGATGGGATGTTGACCACGTCGAGCCCTGCTGGTTTGTCCCAAAGGCCCCATGCGAGGGAGTGTCAGATGACAAGACGGGCTCGGTTGTTGCAAGCACGTTCGCAAGGGGTTTCTAATCCCGAAACTTCTTGCTACCGTCGCGCCGATACCCGGCAGGCAATCTAGGAGCGAACATGCGTCGCACAGCCAAGGGGATCGCCGTTCTCGCCTCCACCACCCTTGCTCTCGCCCTCGCCGCCTGTGGCGGGGAGGACAAGGCCACGGAGGAGACGCCGAAGGCCGATCCCGCAGCCCTCAAGGCCGAACTCACCTGGTGGGACACGTCCGACCCGAAGAACGAGGGTCCGGCGTTCCAGGAGCTGATCGCCAAGTTCAACCAGACCTACCCGAACGTCAAGGTCAACTACCAGTCGGTCCCGTTCGGTGAGGCCCAGAACAAGTTCAAGACCGCCGCGCAGGCCAAGACGGGCGCGCCGGACATCCTGCGGGCCGAGGTTGCCTGGGTGCCGGAGTTCGCCTCTCTCGGTTACCTCTACGCGCTGGACGGCTCCGAGCTGCTGAGCGAAGAGTCGGACTTCCTGGAGACCCCGCTCGCCTCGAACAAGTTCGACGGCAAGACCTACGGCGTCCCGCAGGTGACCGACACCCTGTCGCTCATGTACAACAAGGAACTGCTGACCAAGGCCGGCATCACCTCGCCGCCCAAGACCTGGGCCGAGCTGAAGACCGTCTCGCAGACCATCAAGCAGAAGACCGGCGCCGAGGGTGTGTACATCAACCCGGCCGGCTACTTCATGCTGCCGTTCATGTACGGCGAGGGCGGCGACCTGGTCGACACCCAGAACAAGAAGATCACCATCAACTCGGAGCAGAACGTCGCCGGGCTGAAGATCGCCAAGGACCTGATCGCCAGCGGTGCGGCCGCCAAGCCGTCCGCCAACGACTCCTACGGCACCATGATGACCCTCTTCAAGGAGAAGAAGGTCGCCATGGTCATCAACGGCCCGTGGGAGGTCAACAACGTCAAGCAGGCGCCGGGCTTCGGTGGCCTGGAGAACCTGGGCATCGCCCCGGTTCCGGGCGGCTCCGCCAAGGCCGGTGGCCCGGTCGGTGGCCACAACTACACGATCTACTCCGGCATGCCGCAGGAGAAGATCGACGCGGCCGTCGCGTTCGTGAAGTTCATGAGCTCCGCCGAGTCCCAGGCGTTCGTGTCGGAGAAGCTGGGCCTGCTGCCGACCCGCAAGTCGGCCTACAACCTCGACGCGGTCAAGAACAACCCGATCGTCGCGGCGTACCAGCCGGTCGTCGAGGCGGCCGTGGGTCGTCCGTGGATCCCCGAGGCCGGCCAGTTCTTCGGCCCGCTGGACCAGATGGCCACCGAGGTCCTGATCCAGAACAAGGACCCGAAGGCCGCGCTCGACGAGGTTGCGAAGAAGTACAAGGCCGAGGTCGTTCCCTCCTACGGGCTCTGACCTCACCGTAGGCGCTGGCAGCGGCCGGCGACCACCTTCGGCATCCGGCAGGGTTCGGTGACCTCGCGGTCACCGGGCCCTGCCGGAACTCTCCCCTGGAGCACAGCTGATGAGCACTGTGACAGCCGATCCGGCGCCGAAAGCCGCGCCGTCCGGCCGCCGCTCCGCACCACCCTCCCGGCTGCGACGCAGCTGGGAGAAGCACTGGTACGCCTGGGCGATGGTCCTGCCCGTCGTCATCGTCCTGGCGGTCCTGATCTTCTACCCGCTGTTCCGCGGGGTCTGGATCTCCCTGACCAACCTCACCGAGGCCAACCAGGCCGCCGAGATCTGCACCAAGTCGATCACCGGTAGCGAGGTCTGCAACGACAACCCCAACAAGTGGGAGTTCGTCGGCCTCGACAACTACATCAACGTTCTCAGTGGCAACGTCGGCGAGTTCTGGCAGTGGACCGGCATCACGCTGATCTGGACCGTCGCATGCGTCGTGTTCCACTACGGCCTCGGTCTCGGACTGGCCGTCATGCTGAACCGCCCGATGTGGGGCCGCGGCCTCTACCGGGTGCTGCTGGTGCTGCCCTGGGCGGTGCCGGCCTTCGTCAGCGCCTTCGCCTGGAAGTTCATCTTCAACGAGCGCTTCGGCCTGGCCAACTCACTGCTCTCCTCGCTCGGCATCGACCCGGTGGACTGGTTCGCCAACCAGTGGACGTCGCTGTTCACCGCGATCGTCACCAACATCTGGCTCGGCGTGCCGTTCATGATGGTCGCCCTGCTCGGCGGCATGCAGACGATCCCGGGTGAGCTGTACGAAGCCGCCGAGATCGACGGCGCCACCCCGTGGCAGCGGTTCCGCAACATCACCCTGCCGGGCCTGCGCCCGGTCAGCATGACGGTGGTCCTGCTCGGCACCATCTGGACGTTCAACATGTTCCCGATCATCTTCCTGGTGACCGAGGGACAGCCGGCCGGCCAGACCGAGATCCTGGTGACCGGCGCGTACCGGGCGGCGTTCGAGGGCATCCGGAACTACTCGCTCGCCTCCACCTACGGCGTGCTGATCCTGTCGATCCTGCTGGTGTTCTCCGTGTTCTACCGGCGGATCCTGCGCAAGCAAGGCGAGGTGTGGTGACATGAGCCAGCTGACAACGCCGGTGGCGGCGACTCCCGCCGCGGTCGGGGCCGTCAAGACCCGTGCCGTCAGGCGGCCCGGGCGCAGCGGCCGCAGCCCGGCCAGGTCCCTGCTGCTGCACGGCACGCTGATCCTCGCCTCGCTGATCGCGATCGGCCCGATCGCCTGGGTGCTGCTGTCGTCGTTCAAGCCCGGGTACGCGGTGCAGAGCAGCGACCTGACGCTGGTCAAGGACCCGACCCTGGCCAACTACAGCTACGTGCTCTTCGACACCAACTTCCCGAAGTGGCTGCTGAACTCGGTGATCGTCGCGGCGTTCACCATGCTCATCGGCATCTTCTTCTCGGCCACCACCGGCTACGCGGTGTCCCGGTTCAACTTCCCGGGCCGCCGTCCGCTGATGCTGGTCTTCCTGGTCACCCAGATGTTCCCGGTGGCCATCCTGATCGTGCCGATCTACACGATCATGGCGCGGCTGGGGCTGATCAACACGCTGCCCGCGTTGATCATCGCGTACCTGACCATCGCGGTTCCCTTCTGTGCCTGGATGTTGAAGGGCTACTTCGACTCCATCCCCACCTCGCTGGACGAGGCGGCGGCGCTGGACGGGTGCGGCCCGTTCACCATCTTCTGGCGGATCATCCTGCCGCTGGCCCGCCCGGCCGTGGCGGTGACCGCCTTCTACACCTTCCTCACCGCCTGGGGTGAGGTGGCGTACGCGTCGGCGTTCATCCAGACCGACAACAAGTTCACCCTGGCGTACGGGCTCCAGCAGTTCGTGCCGCAGTTCAACCCGCAGTGGGAGTACCTGACGGCGGCGGCGGTGCTCGTCACCATCCCGGCCGGCCTGGTGTTCATGGTCGCCCAGCGGCACCTCGTCTCCGGCCTCACCGCCGGCGGCACGAAGGGCTGACACGCGGGACGACCGTCACGACGGGGGTGGACACCGACCGGTGTCCGCCCCCGTCGTCGTTCGTGGGGTCAGCGGGTGGGCCGCAGGAGGGCGCGGACGCCGGCGAGGTAGGTCTCGCGGTCCGGCCCGCCGGTGAGGACGACCTGGAGGAACCAGCCCGGCACCAGGGCGAAGAGGGCGGCGGCGACGGCTTCCGGGTCGGCCTCGGCCGGTAGCTCCCCGGTGCGCTGCGCCTGCCGGGCGAGCGTCTCGAAGTGGCGACGGAAGCCGTCGTACGTGGCGGCGACGAAGGCGCCCAGGGCCGGGTCCCGCTGTGCCTCGCCCCAGACCTGGATGGCGATCCGCAGGACGCCCTCCTCGCCGGCCTGGGTCTCCACGTACCTCAGGGCGCGGTCGAGCGCGTCCAGCAGCGGCAGGGGCGGGTCCTGGCGGATCGTCTCGGCGAGCACCGCACCCGCGCCGCCGATCGCGTCCTCGGCGATCGCCTTGATCAGATCGGCCTTGCTCGGGAAGTAGCGGTAGACCGCCCCCACCGAGAGGCCCGCCTCGGCGATGACGTCCTGCATGGTCGTGCGGTGGAAGCCGTCGCGCAGGAAGCACCGGCGGGCCGCCTCGACGATCTGGCGGCGGCGGGCGGCGAGATGTTCCTCCGAGACACGTGGCACGGGATACATCGTAAAGCGAACGCTCGTTCTTGACAGCGACGACGCCAGCGGGGGAGTCTGGAGCTATAGAGAACGAGCATTCGTTTTAGGAGTGCACCATGTCGACCCGTACCCGATCGCCCCTGCTGCTCGCCGCCCTGATCGCCGCGCTGGCGGTCGGGGTCCAGGCGCTGCTCGTACCCCTCTTCGCGGCGCCGGCCGCGAACCTCGCGCCGCGCGATCTGCCGGTCGCCGTCGCGGGCCCCGCGCCCGTCGCCGACGAACTGGCCGACCGGCTCACGGCCGCCCGTCCCGGGGCCTTCGCGGTCACCACCGTGCCCGACGCGACGGCGGCCGACCGGGCGTTGCGCGACCGGGAGGTGTACGCCGCCTTCGTCACCGGCCCGCACGGCGTCTCCCTGCACACCGCCTCCGCCGCCGGCCCCACCGTCGCCGCGCTGCTCACCGAGGCCGCCGGTCAGCTCTCCGGCGGGCGGCCGGTCGCCGTGGTCGACGTGGTGCCCGGCGATCCGGACGACCTCCGGGGGGCCGGCTTCGGCGCGGGCTTCCTGCCGCTGGCGCTGACCAGCATGCTCGCCGGGCTCCTGCTGACCCTGCTGGTCACCGGCCGCACGGCGCGGCTGACCGGACTGCTGGCCTACGGGGTGCTCGCCGGCGCGGTCGGCGCGGCGGTGCTGCACGGGTGGCTGGGCGTCATCGACGGTGGATGGTTCACCGAAGCGGCGGCGATCGGCCTGTTCGCGCTCGCCGCCGCGGCCACCGTGGCCGGGCTCGGCGCACTGCTCGGACGCGCGGGCCTCGGGCTGGGTGCGCTGCTGGTGTTCCTGGTCGGCAACCCGCTGTCCGCGGTCAGCGCCGCTCCGGAGCTGCTCCCGCAGCCCTGGGGGGCCCTCGGGCAGTGGCTGCCGGTCGGCGCCGGCGGCACCCTGCTCCGCTCGGCGGCCTTCTTCGACGGTGCCGGCGCGGGCCGCGCGGCGGCGGTCCTGGCCGGGTACGCGGTGCTCGGTCTGACCCTGGTGGCGCTCGGGGATCGCGCCCGTCGCCCGGTCGGTCCCGCCGAGGTGGCCGCGCCGGGACGCGCCGGCTGAACTGGCCCCCTACTACAAAGCGTCGTTCATGGGGGAGGATGTCGCCTGTGGAAGCTCTGAGACTGGTACTCCTCTACGTCCATCTGATCGGTTTCGCGCTGCTCCTCGGCGGGGCGGTCGCCCAGTACGTCAGCGGGCGGCTGCGGATCAACGCGGCCATGCTGTGGGGTTCGGTGATCGGCCTGCTGACCGGCATCGGGCTCGCCGCCCCGCTGCGGGACGGCGACGAGCCGGACCCCGCGAAGCTTGTTACCAAACTGGTGCTCGCGCTGCTCATCTTTGTCATGGTCTTCTTCTCCCGGAAGCGGGCCGACGTCAACCGTGGCCACTTCCTGGCGATCGTCGGGTTGACCCTGGTTAACGCGGCGGTGGCGGTGTTCTGGCGGTAGCTTTCGGATAGGGGAAGCGGCCTCGGAAAACGGACGAAAGGCGTCGCCCGCACGGCCCTCGACCAGCACTGAGAGTGATGTGCCCCACGCAAGGGTTACGTAGGGGTAACAGGGGCTCAACAGTCGTGCACGATTGTCGGCCGGTGGGTGGGCGCGGGCGTACGCTCCCGTCCGTAACGTGGGACGCCGGCGGCGCAGGGCAGGCCGGCGCAAGGGCTGCCCATCGCGGGAACGCGGTGGGCAATGGGAAGGAGACGTCTTGCGCTCGGTGCGTGGGATGCGGATCGCCTCGGTCCTGGCGGTGGGTGGGCTCGTGCTGAGCGCCGCCGCCTGTGGCGAGGCCCCGGACGAGAACAACGGCGCCGGTGACGGCGGCAAGAAGTACAACGCCTGCATGGTGACCGACGTCGGCGGCATCGACGACAAGTCGTTCAACACCTCGGCGTGGGCCGGCCTCGAGGCCGCCAAGGCCGAGAACAACAACATCACGACGAAGTACGTCGCGTCGAAGGCCGAGGCGGACTACGAGGTCAACCTGACCCAGTACGTCAACCAGGACTGCGACTTCATCCTGGCCGTCGGTGGCCTGATGGGCACCGCCACGTCCAAGGTCGCGGCGGCGAATCCGGACCAGCAGTTCGGCATCGTCGACGCGAAGGTGCCGGAGAGCAACGTCTACCCGATGCAGTTCGACACCGCCCAGGCGGCGTTCCTCGCCGGCTACCTGGCCGCCGGCATGACGAAGACCGGCGCGGTGGGCACCTACGGTGGTCTGCCGATCCCGCCGGTGACCATCTTCATGGACGGGTACGCCGACGGCGTCGCGCACTACAACAAGACCAAGAGCAAGAACGTCCGCGTTCTCGGTTGGGACAAGGCGACCCAGAAGGGCTCCTTCACCAACGACTTCGTGAAGCAGGACGAGGGCAAGAAGGTCAGCGACGCGCTGGTCGCCCAGGGTGCCGACATCATCATGCCGGTCGCCGGCGGCGCCGGCCTCGGGACCACCAGTGCGGCCAAGGCCTCCGGTGGCAAGTACAACACCATCTGGGTGGACGTCGACGGCTGCAAGAGCACCCCGGACTGCCCGGTGATCATCAGCACCGTGGTCAAGAACATCCCGGACGCCGTGAAGGAGGCCGTGCTCAAGGCCGCCAACGGTGAGAAGCTCGAGGCCAACCCGGGCTTCCTGGGCACCCTGGCCAACAACGGCGTCTCGCTGGCTCCGTACAACGAGTTCGACAGCAAGGTCCCGGCCGAGCTGAAGACGGAGATCGACAAGCTGAAGGCGGACATCGCCGCCGGCACCATCAAGGTCGAGTCCGCGGCCCAGCCGAAGTGACCCACCGCCGGCCGACCACGATGGGACGATCATCGGGGTAGGCCGGCGAGTGGCACGGCACCACGATCGGCCGCTCCCGCGCCACGGGCACACCGTGGCGCGGGGGCGGCCGATCCGCTCCGCCCCGACGACGGGTCCGCGCGCCCCCCGGCGCCCCGGCAGCTACGCTGCACCATCGCTTCGCACTCCAGGAGGTTGCGCTGAGACTCGAACTGCGCGGCATCACCAAGCGGTTCGGTGATCTGGTCGCCAACGATCACATCGACCTGACGGTGGAGCCTGGAGAGATCCACGCCCTGCTCGGCGAGAACGGCGCCGGCAAGTCGACCCTGATGAACGTGCTCTACGGGCTCTACCAGCCCGACGAGGGCGAGATCCTGGTCGACGGAAAGCCGCTGAAGCTGAGGGGCCCGTCCGACGCGATCGGGGCTGGCATCGGCATGGTGCACCAGCACTTCATGCTCGTACCGGTCTTCACCGTCGCGGAGAACATCATGCTCGGCGCCGAGCAGGTCCGCGGCGGCCTGGCCGGCTTCCTGGACCGGCGGCGGGCCCGGCGCGAGGTCGCCGAGGTCTCCGCCCGCTACAACCTGCGGGTCGACCCGGACGCGATCGTCGAGGACCTGCCGGTCGGCATCCAGCAGCGGGTGGAGATCGTCAAGGCGCTCACCCGGGACGTGGACCTGCTGATCCTGGACGAGCCCACCGCGGTGCTCACTCCGCAGGAGACCGAGGAACTGCTGACCGTGATGCGGTCGCTCAAGGCCGCCGGCAAGTCGATCGTCTTCATCACCCACAAGCTCGGCGAGGTCAAGGCCATCGCCGACCGGATCACCGTGATCCGGCGCGGAAAGACCGTCGGCACCGCCTCCCCGGAGGCGAGCCGCGACGAACTGGCCGCCCTCATGGTCGGCCGCAGCGTCCGCCTCACCGTGGACAAGCAGCCGGCCACCCCGGGCAAGCCGATCCTGGAGGTCGCCGGCCTGGTCGTCGACGACGACCGGCAGGTGCGCGCCGTCGACGGAGTGGACCTGACCGTGCACGCCGGTGAGGTGCTGGGCGTCGCGGGTGTGCAGGGCAACGGCCAGACCGAGCTGATCGAGGCCATCATGGGCCTGCGTCCGACGCTCGCCGGCACGGTGACCCTGGACGGGCAGCCGGTGCACGGCTGGTCGACCAAGAAGGTGCTCCGCGCGGGCGTCGGCTACGTGCCCGAGGACCGCAGCGTCGACGGCCTGGTCAAGGAGTTCAGCGTCGCCGAGAACCTGGTGCTGGACATCTACGACCGGCCGCCGTACGGCAAGGGGCTGGCGCTCAAGCCGGACGCCATCGCCACGTCGGCGAAGGAGCGGATCGAGCAGTTCGACGTCCGGACCTCCTCGGCCGAAGCGCCGGTGGGGACCCTCTCCGGCGGCAACCAGCAGAAGGTGATCGTGGCCCGGGAGCTGTCCCGGCCGCTGAAGCTCTTCATCGCCGCCCAGCCGACCCGCGGCGTCGACGTTGGCTCGATCGAGTTCATCCACAGCCGGGTCATCCGCGAGCGCGACATCGGCACCGCCGTCATGGTCGTCTCCAGCGAGCTGGACGAGGTGATCGGCCTCGCCGACCGGATCGCGGTCATGTACCGCGGCCGGATCATCGGCATCGTCGGCCCGGACACCCCGCGTGAGGAGATCGGCCTGCTGATGGCCGGCATCGCCCCCGACAGCGCGACCACCGGCACCGGCAGCGGGACGACCGGCGGCCCGGCCACCACCGACAGCGCGGCTCCGGCCCCCGAGGGCCCCGGCAGCGAGGACAAGGCATGAGCACTCCCAACCCCGGTTCTCCGGACAAGGAGCCGGCGACCGAGGCGCAGGCCGCGCAGACCGCGCTCGGCAACACCGAGCAGGCCGAGTCGGCGACCACGCCGAAGCGGCCGGCGCCCGAGGGGCGGCCGTCGCTCGGCCGGCTGTTCCTGGACAACCTCTGGGCGGCCAACACCTTCACCGTGACGCTGCTGTCGCTGGTGCTGGCGATGCTCGTCGGCGCGGTGCTGATGATCGTGTCCGACCCGGAGGTTCTCGCCACCTACAGCTACATCACCGCCCGCCCGGCCGACGCGATCAACGCCAGTTGGACGCTGGTCAGCGAGGCGTACGGGAACCTGTTCAAGGGCGCCGTCTTCGACCCGGACGCCGTGGGCTTCAACGCGGCGCTCAGCCCGATCTCGGAGACGCTGACGTACACCGCGCCGCTGGTCTTCACCGGCCTGTCGGTGGCGCTCGCCTTCCGGGGCGGCCTGTTCAACATCGGTGCGCAGGGCCAGGCCACCATGGGTGTCATCCTGGCCGCGCTGGCCGGCTTCCTGCTGCCGCTGCCGCCCGGCCTGCACCTGCTCGTCGCGGTGCTCGCCGGCGCGCTGGGCGGCGCGATCTGGGGCTTCATCCCGGGCATCCTCAAGGCGCGGACCGGCGCCCACGAGGTGATCAACACGATCATGCTCAACTACATCGCCGTCTACTTCCTGACCTGGCTGATCGTGCAGAACGGGGTTCAGGACCCGAACCGTACGGACGCGATCAGCAAGTCGGTGGACGCCTCGGCGCAGCTGCCCCGACTGCTCGGCGACGGGCTGCGGGTGCACGCCGGCATCATCGTGGCGGTGCTCGCCACCTGGGCGGTGGCCTGGCTGCTCAACCGCTCGACGCTCGGCTTCGAGCTGCGCGCCGTGGGCGCCAACCCGGACGCCGCCCGCACCGCCGGCATCAGCGTCACCAAGACGTACGTCCTGATCATGGTCTTCGCCGGTGCCCTCGCCGGCCTCGGCGGCTCGCAGATGGTCCTCGGCACCACGGCGAGCGCCCTGACTCCGCTGGTGGTGGCGCAGATCGGCTTCGACGGCATCCTGGTCGCGCTGCTCGGCCGGGTGAAGCCGTGGGGCGTCGCGCTGGCCGCGCTGCTCTTCGGCGCGCTCCAGGCCGGCGGCAACCGGATGCAGTCGTACTCCGGGATCTCGCTGGAGCTGGTCACCGTGCTCCAGGCGCTGATCGTCATCTTCATCGCCGCGCCGGCCCTGGTGAAGGCGATCTTCCAGCTCCGGGCCGCGCGGGCCGCCCGGCTCCAGACGAGCCTCGCGAAGGGCTGGTGACCCGTGTCCACCATGGCTGTCGAGAACGTCGCGGTCGCCCCGGTCGACCAGGGGTTCTGGACCCGTACGCGCAAGGTCGGCGTCGTGCTGCTCGCGCTCGGCCTGCTCGGCGCGGTCCTGTTCGGGGCGCTCGCCACCGACCAGCGGGCCCGCTTCACCCTCAGCGAGGACGCCGCCGGCGCCGCGCTGGAGGTCAACGGCACGATCGGCGCGATCCTGTTCGGCCTGGTCGCGATCGCCGCCGGCGTGGCGATGCTCGCCGGGCTGCCGAAGCGCTGGTTCACCCTGGTGCTCGGTGTCGGGCTGGTCGGCTTCGTGCTGAGCTTCCTGTGCTGGCAGGTGTCCGCGGCGCCGACCGGGCAGAACTTCATGCCGCTGGTCAACATCGTCCGGGGCACCTTCATCCTGGCCCTGCCGCTGATCTTCGGCGCACTCGCCGGCGTGCTCTGCGAGCGGTCCGGCGTGGTGAACGTGGCCATCGAGGGCCAACTGCTGATGGGGGCGTTCAGCGGCGCGCTCTTCGGCAGCATCTCCGGCAGCGTCTGGGTGGGTCTGGTCGCCGCCGCGATCGGCGGCGCGTTCATCTCGCTGCTGCTGGCCGTCTTCGCCATCCGCTACCTGGTCGACCAGGTGGTCATGGGCATCGTGCTGAACCTGCTCGCGGTGGGCGTGACCGGCTTCCTCTACGAGCGCCTGATGCAGACCAACGCGCAGGAGTACAACAGCGCGCCCCGGTTCAGCAACTGGGAGATCCCGCTGCTGTCGGACATCCCGCTGCTCGGCCCCGCGCTCTTCCGCGGCAACATCTTCCTCTACCTTGGCCTGCTGCTGGTGCTGGTGATCCACATCGCGCTGTTCCGTACCCGTTGGGGCCTGCGGACCCGCGCGGTCGGCGAGCACCCGATCGCGGCCGACACCCTCGGCGTACGGGTGCTCCGCCTGCGGTACCTGAACGTGGTGCTCGCGGGCGTGGTGGCCGGCATCGGCGGTGCCTCCTACACCCTGGCGCTGTACTCGTTCACCAAGAACATGATCGGCGGTAAGGGCTTCATCGCCCTCGCCGCCCTGATCTTCGGCCGGTGGAGCCCGACCGGCGCGCTGCTCGCGGCGCTCTTCTTCGGCTTCGCCGACCAGCTCGCCACGTACCTCAGCGCGATCAACAGCACCATCCCGAGCCAGTTCCTGGCCATGCTGCCGTACCTCGCGACGATTCTGGCCGTGGCCGGGCTCGTTGGACGGGTACGGGCGCCGGCCGCCGACGGCAAGCCGTACATCAAGGGCTGACGGGAGCGCGACATGGAGATCGATTGGGAACGGCTGCGGGCCGCCGCGACCGACGTGATGCGGCACGCGTACGTGCCGTACTCGAGGTTCCCGGTGGGTGCCGCCGCGCTGGTCGACGACGGCCGGGTCGTGGTCGGCTGCAACGTGGAGAACGCCGCGTACGGCGTCACCCTCTGCGCGGAGTGCGGTGTGGTGTCCTCGCTGCACGCCAGCGGCGGGGGCCGGCTCGTGGCGCTGTCCTGCGTCGACGCCACCGGTGAGCCGCTCATGCCGTGCGGCCGGTGCCGGCAGTTGCTGTGGGAGAACGGCGGCCCGGAGTGCCTGGTGGAGGCGAAGGGCGGCCCGCTGCGGATGGCCGAGCTGCTGCCGCACGCCTTCGACGTGGCCGACCTGGACGCGGTGACCGCGGCGGCCCCGGTGCCGGTGGTCCCCGAGCGGCTCGCCGCCTGGCGCGGGCGGGGCACGGTCTTCGTGCATCCCGACCTGTCGGCCGGACAGCAGATCTGGACGGCCTACTGGGAGCGGTCGGCCGGCGACACCGAGGGCGCCGAGACCGGCGTGCTGGAGGAGGGTCCCACCTGGGACGCTCCGGCGGAGGCGGTCACCTGGGGCCTGGCCCGGACACCACGCGTGGTGGTGGTGGACGCCTCGGGCACGATCTTCTGGGCCGGCGAGGGCGATCCGCCGATGGAGATCCCGGTCCGCTGGTCGTCCTGAGCCTGTCGGCGGTCGCGGTTCGCGGACCGGTGTCCGCACCGACTAGATGAGAGATCTTGTGATGAGTGGTTTTGCGGCGGTCGACGTCATCCGGACGAAGCGCGACGGAGGTGTGCTCTCCGACGCGCAGATCGACTGGGTGGTGGACGCGTACACCCGGGGGGTGGTCGCGGACGAGCAGATGTCGGCCCTGGCCATGGCGATCCTGCTGAACGGCATGACCGCACCGGAGATCGCCCGGTGGACCGCCGCGATGATCGCCAGCGGTGAGCGCCTCGACCTGTCGGCGGTCGACCGGCCGACCGTGGACAAGCACTCCACCGGCGGCGTCGGCGACAAGATCACTCTGCCGCTCACCCCGCTGGTGGCGGCCTGCGGCGCGGCCGTACCGCAGCTCAGCGGTCGCGGTCTCGGCCACACCGGCGGCACCCTGGACAAGCTGGAGTCCATTCCCGGCTGGCGGGCGGCGCTGAGCAACGAGGAGTTCATCGCCCAGCTCCGCGACGTCGGCGCGGTCGTCTGCGCCGCCGGGGCCGGGCTCGCCCCCGCCGACCGCAAGCTGTACGCGCTGCGCGACGTCACCGGCACCGTCGAGGCGATCCCGCTGATCGCCAGCTCCATCATGAGCAAGAAGATCGCCGAGGGGACCGGCGCGCTGGTGCTCGACGTCAAGGTCGGCTCCGGCGCGTTCATGAAGTCGGTCGACCAGGCGCGCGAGCTGGCCCGCACGATGGTCGAGCTGGGTGGCGCCCACGGCGTGAAGACCGTCGCCCTGCTCACCGACATGTCCACCCCGCTCGGCCTGACGATCGGCAACGCCGTCGAGGTGACCGAGTCGGTCGAGGTGCTGGCCGGTGGTGGTCCCGCCGACGTGGTGGAGCTGACCCTCGCGCTGGCCCGGGAGATGCTCGACGCGGCCGGCCTGCCGGACGCCGACCCGGAGGCGGCGCTGCGCGACGGCCGGGCGATGGACGCCTGGCGGTCGATGATCCGGGCGCAGGACGGCGACCCGGACGCCCCGATGCCGTCCGCCGCCGAGGTCGAGGTGGTCCGTGCCGACGCGGACGGCTTCGTGGCGGAGGTCGACGCGTACGCCATGGGGGTGGCCGCGTGGCGGCTCGGCGCCGGACGGGCCCGCAAGGAGGACCCGGTCAGCGTGCCGGCCGGTGTCGTGCTGCACAAGCGGCCGGGCGATCCGGTGCGGGCCGGCGACCCCCTGTACGAGCTGCGCGCCGACGACGCCACCCGGATTCCGGCGGCGCTCGCCGAGGCGGCCCGGGCGGTGCGGATCGCGCCGGCGGCACCGACCACGTCGCCACTGGTCATCGAGCGGATCGGCTGAGCCGGCATTTCGGAAGGCGGGCCGGTGGGGCTATCCTCCCTCGCCAGGGGGACCACCGGCGCCGAGCAGTCGTGAAAGACAGGATTTCGCCGTGACCGTACCTGCCCCCGATCCGCGCGCCGTGCGCGAGGCGAGCCTCGACGAGCTGGTCCGGATGGGGCTGCCGTTGCCGCCACCCCAGTACCCCCTGGTCTGGGAACCCGGCGACGAGATCGAGCTGCGTCCGACCCGGGAGATCGAGGCGCGGATCGCGGTACTGCACCTGATCCTGGCCCGCTGCTTCGGTATGCCGCCGCAGGCGGCGATGAGCTGGCTGCTCGCCTCCCACCTGGTCGAGATGGTGACCCCGCCGGAGTGGCACTTCGTCACCGGCGGCAAGGGCGACCACCGGTCCTTCGTGCTGCACCACGACGCGCTCTTCGCGCTCACCTGGGTGATCGGCCTGACCAAACAGCTCGACCCGACGCTGCCGGTGGACGAGCGGCTGGTGGAGCGCATGCCGCACATCGCCGCCGGGGAGACCTTCGGGCAGTGGCGCACGCGGATCCTCGCCGCCCCGCAGCACCCCGCCGACGCGGCGGCCCTGCTCGACCTGCACTACTGCCTGGACTGGGCGTACCTGGAGGCCGAGAAGGCCGGCCGGGCGCTGCCCGGGGTGGTCGACGCCAACGCGATCGGGCAGCGCCGGTGGGCGCTGGAGTGGGCGGTGATCCTGCGCGGCCCGTACCACGACGAGCCGCCCGGCTGGGAAGAGGTCGACCTCTCCACCTAGGGGCTTTGACGCAGGCCCTGACGGGGGAGCCAGGCGCCGAGCCGTACGGCGACGGTCACCCGTACCGGCTCGCCGAGCGCGGTGATCCGGGCCGCCAGGCCGGCCGGGTCGGTGTGCCAGGCGCTCGGACCCATCCCGACCAGCGTCGCGACCTCCGGTCCGGTCAGCTCCAGCTCGCGCCGGTGCACCTCGGAGGCCGCCTCGGTGAAGTGCCCGCCCAGGCTGTCGGAGACCCGGTCGGCCTTCGCCGGGTCGACCCGGAGCAGGCCCAGCGCTCCGACCAGCTCGGCGAGGTGGTCCTCCGCCGGGGTCACCACGAGCAGCGTCCCGGCCGGGTCGAGGACCCGGTGGAACTCCGCGCCGTTGCGGGGGGCGAAGACGTTGAGCAGCACGGCGGTGGAGCCGTCGGCCAGCGGCAGCCGCTGCCAGGTGTCGGCGAGCGCCGCGGCGGCCCGCGGATGGGCGCGGGCGGCGCGGCGCAGCGCCGGCTTGGCGACGTCCAGGGCCAGGCCGGCGGCGTCCGGCAGCGCCGCCAGCACCGCCGCGAGGTGCCGGCCGGTGCCCGCACCGGCGTCGACGACCAGGGGGTACGCCCCGACGCCGCGCCCACCCTGCGCTCCGCGGTCGGTGGCTGCGACGGCGGCACGGGCGAGGGCCGACGAGATCACGTCGTAGTGACCGGCAGCCAGGAAGTCGGCGCGTGCGGCGACCATCTCGGCGGTGTCCCCGACGTGCGGGGCGCGGCCGGCCAGCAGGTTCACGTAGCCCTGCCGCGCCACGTCGAAGCTGTGCCGACGGGAGCAACGCAGGGCGCGGGCGGTGCCGGCGGCCACCTCGGCCAGCGGCTCGGTGCAGACCGGGCAGCGGAGCCGGTCGACGATGCGCGGATCCACGTCAGGCGTCCAGGGCACCCGGCAGGTGCCGTACGGTCCGGCGTGCGACGCTCACCGGCTCATCCTCGCAGGCCGGCCAGCCGGCCCGGTGCCGGCACCCGGACCGGCTGGTCCTCGTCGGTCGCCGGACCCGCGCCCACTAGGGTCGGGTCATGGTCGCGACAATCCGGTACGAGGACATCGTCAAGGTCCCGAAGGCGCTGCTGCACGATCATCTCGACGGTGGGCTGCGGCCGGCGACGATCGTGGAGCTGGCCGCCGAGGTCGGACACGAGCTGCCCACCACCGAGCCGGAGGCCCTGGGCCGTTGGTTCGTGGCGGCGGCCGACTCCGGCTCGCTGGAGCGCTACCTGGAGACCTTCGCGCACACCGTCGCCGTCATGCAGACCGCGTCGGCGCTGCGCCGGGTGGCCCGGGAGTGCGCGCTCGACCTGGCCGCCGACGGGGTGGTGTACGCGGAGGTCCGCTTCGCTCCGGAGCAGCACCTGGAGCGTGACCTGAGCCTGGACGAGGTGGTCGAGGCGGTGCTGGCCGGGTTCGCCGAGGGCAGCGCGGAGGCCGCGGCTGCCGGTACGCCGATCCGGGTCGGCACGCTGCTCACGGCCATGCGGCACGCCGCCCGCTCGCAGGAGATCGCCGAGCTGGCGGTGCGGCACCGGGACACCGGGGTGGTGGGCTTCGACATCGCGGGCGCGGAGGCGGGGTTCCCTCCCACCCGGCACCTGGACGCCTTCGAGTACCTCCAGCGGGAGAACTTCCACTTCACCATCCACGCCGGCGAGGCGTTCGGGCTGCCCTCCATCTGGCAGGCGATCCAGTGGTGCGGAGCCGACCGCCTCGGCCACGGCGTACGGATCGTGGACGACATCACGCCCGGGGAGGCGCCGGTGCTGGGCCGGCTGGCCGCGTACGTGCGGGACAAGCGGATCCCGCTGGAGCTCTGCCCGTCGTCCAACGTGCAGACCGGCGCGGTCGCCTCGATCGCCGACCACCCGATCGGGCTGCTGCGCGACCTGCGGTTCCGGGTGACGGTCAACACCGACAACCGCCTGATGAGCGGCACCTCGATGTCCCGGGAGATGGCGCTGCTGGTGGACGCCTTCGGCTACGGCTGGGCCGAACTCCGGTGGTTCACGATCAACGCGATGAAGAGCGCGTTCATCCCGTTCGACGAGCGGCTGCGGATCATCGACGAGGTGATCAAACCGGCGTACGCCAAGCTGCTGGGCTGAGCCGTACGGGCGCCGCCGTCCCGCCGGGTGTCCGATCTCACACCCCGACGGCCGGCGTGTCGTGCCGGATCAGGGACGGTGCGGGTGGCCGGCGAGCAGGCCCGCCACGCGGCGCAGCACCTCGCCGGCGCGGGCCGCCTCCGCGCCGAGGCCGGTCTGCCGGCGCAGCACCGCCGGCTCCGCCCGCAGCAACTCCACCCCCCGGCGGAGCAGCACCCGGGGTGCCTTGCGCTGTTCGGCGAGGTCCCGGGCGAGCCGGCGGACGAAGGTCGCCCCACGGGGTCGCCGCAGCGCGTACGCCCCGGCGACCAGGCCGCGCCGGTGGCACTCGGCGACGATCTCGGCGGCGAAAATCCCTTCGGCCACGAAAAGTGGCGATCCGGCCAGGTCGAATGGCCGGGTGGCCACCCGTCGGTCCTGATCGATCGCATAGACCGGTACTTCGGCCCGACCTTCGCGGGCCAGTCGGGCAATCGTCTCCACGGCCGAATCGGCGTCCCAGGACAGGGGCGATTCCCAGTCGACCAGGCCGTTCTGTCGCGGCAACGTAGGGTCATCGCCGTCCTTGTAGAAGTCGTCCAGACAGAGCACTGGCAGGCCAGTTCGCTCCGCTATGTACGACTTTCCGGAGCCGGAAGGGCCGGCGAGGAGGATGACGCGGTAGGGGTGTTCCATAACCTTCAGTTACTCCGGCCAGACGGACTGCTATCAAATCGCATCAACATCTCATCACACCCAGATCGACGGCCAACCTGGGCTTTCTCTTTCCGAGGAGGCGTGATGGAATCTCGGATGGTCCGACCCGCCGGGTCGGCCGCTGGGCGTTGCCCTGGGGTAACGCGACGCTGAAATCACGAGGGCGGTGACGTGAGCAAACGGCCAAAGACGGCAGGCTCCTTCCTGTCGCGTCTGCGCCGGCCGGCCGGCCGGCTCCGCGACATGCCGATCTGGTCCAAGCTCGGTCTCATCATGATCGTGCCGACCATCGCCACGGTCGTCGTGGGTACGAGCGGTCTCGTCGACCACCTGCAGACGCTCAACAACGCCAACCGGGCCGGCGACCTCGCCAACCTCGTCGGCTACTCGGGTGAGCTGGTCGACACCCTCCAGGACGAGCGGACCAACGCGATCCGGCTGGTGGGCACGAAGGACTCCTCCGGGACCTCCCGCACCGCGTTCGAGCAGGCCACCGCCCGCGTCGAGGCGGCGAAGACCCCGTACTCGCGGCAGCGCGCCGAGGTCGAGGACCTGCCGACCGCCCTCGAGAACGACCTGCGCTACATCGACCGGTCGCTGACCGACCTGCCGGGCATCCGGAGCCAGGTCCTCAACTACCGGCTCAACACCGCCCAGGTGTACCAGCAGTACGACGACGTGATCGCCAATCTGCTCAACGTGCGCGACTCCGCCACGCAGCTCGCCGGGGACATCGAGCTGAGCGAGCAGATGCGCGCCGCGACTGCCCTGGCCCGCCACAAGGAGTACCACTCCCAGGAACGCTACGTGGTGCACATCTCGCTGATCCAGCGCCAGCTCACGCCCAACCTGCGCGACCTCTACATCTCGACGTTCACCGCTCAGCGGCAGTGGCTGGAGACCTTCGGCAGCGTCGCCGATCGTTCCGACCAGGAGCGCTACCAGCAGACGGTCGCGGGCGCCGACCTGCGGGAGGCCGCCGGCTACAAGAGCAACCTGAAGGGCCTGTCGAGCGCCGCCAACCTGAACCAGGCGGGCTTCAACGCCAACCAGTGGGACAACGCGATGGTTGCCGAGGCCGACCTGATGCGGAAGGTGGAGGCGGGCCTCGACAACGACGCCGTCCGGCTCGCCGACGACCTCCGCTCGGACGTGCAGCGCCAGGTGTTCCTGGAGACCGGCCTGCTGCTGATCATGCTGCTGCTCGCCATCCTCTTCGCGTACCTGGTGGCCCGCTCGATGGCCCGCTCGCTGCGCGATCTTCGGCAGGGCGCCCTCTCGATCGCCCAGTACGGCCTGCCCCAGGCGGTGGCGCGGCTGCGTGACCCGCAGGTCACCGGTCAGCTCACCCCGGTGCAGCTCGCCAACCAGATCGCCGAGCCGCTGCCGGTGCGCAGCAAGGACGAGTTCGGGCAGGTGACCGAGGCGTTCAACGCGGTCCACCTGGAGGCCGTGCGTACCGCCGCCGAGCAGGCCGCGCTGCGCGCCTCCGTCGCCACCATGTTCGTCAACCTGGCCCGCCGGTCGCAGATCCTGGTCGACCGGCTCATCGGCCACCTGGACCGGCTCGAGCGCGGCGAGGAGGACCCGGACCGGCTGGCCGAGCTGTTCCAGCTCGACCACCTGGCCACCCGGATGCGCCGTAACGACGAGAACCTGCTGGTGCTCGCCGGTGCCGACTCCACCCGCGTGCAGCGGGAGCCGGCCGCGCTGATCGACGTGCTCCGCGCCGCCCAGTCCGAGGTCGAGCACTACACCCGGATCGAGTTCGGGATCATCGACCGGGACATCGAGGTCGCCGCCCACGCCGTCAACGACATGGTCCACCTCGTCGCCGAGCTGTTCGACAACGCCACCGCGTTCTCCCCGCCGGACTCGCAGGTCATGGTGGAGGCCCGCCGCATCGGCGACCGCGCGTCGCTCTACGTCGAGGACCGGGGCATCGGTATCAGCGCCGATCAGCTCACCGACCTCAACGAGCGGCTCGCCACGCCGCCACAGGTGGACGTGGCCGTCTCCCGGATGATGGGTCTGGTCGTGGTCGCCCGTCTGGCGTCCCGGCACGGCGTCAGGGTGGAGCTGCGACCCGGCGCCGACCGCGGCACCGTCGCCGAGGTCACCATGCCCACCTCGGTGCTGGTGCCCAGGGCGCTCACCGGCCGCGGTCAGCACATGCCGGCGTTGCCCGCACCGCAGTCGTCCGGCCCGGCGCCGGTGTTCGGCGCGCTGCCCGCGCTCGGCAACGGCCCCGTCGCCCCGGCCCCCCGGTCCGGCGAGTCCGGCAACCAGGTCACCCTGGGCGGCCGACCGTTCGACCCGGCCCACCGGAACGGCTCGGGATCCCCCACCGGCCCGGCCCGGTCGATGCCGGCCTGGTCCGACCTGACCGGCGCGAGCACTCGCAACGGCACCCCCGACGGCGGGGCCTTCCCGACGCATCCGGCCAACGGCGACGCCTTCGGCCCGCGTCCGGCCAACGGCGACGGCTACGCACCGCGCAGCGCCAACGGCCAGCCGATCGACCCGCTGCCGCAGCGGCGCGCCGCCGGTGACGGTGACCCGGGCACCACCGGGCAGCAGCCGACCATCCCCCGGCAGCTGCCCAGCAGCCCCGAGGCCCGCCCCTACTCGGCGCCGCCGGTGTCGTCGCCGCCGTCGGCGTACGCGGGACCGCCGGTGTCCAGCCCGCCGGTCTCCGGCATGCCGGTCTCCGCCTCGCCGGTCTCGGCGACGCCAGTCTCCGGTCAGCCGGTCTCCGGCCAGCCGTACTCCGCGCCGCCGGCCACGTCGCTGCCGCAGCGCCCGGTGACCCCGACGTCCACGCCGGCCGCGGCCGCGCCGCCGGCCTGGCCCCCGGTCGCCGGGGCGAACCGGGAGACCGTCACCCCGGCGGTGCCCGAGCGCCTCGCCGCCGCCCTGGACATGACCACCGAGCTGCCGCGCGTCACCCGGCCCGGCACGGAGTCGCCGGCCACACCGCCGGCAGCGGCCACCCCGGCACCGGCCGCGCCGGCCGTCCGGCCGACGCCCGCACCGGCGACCCCGCCGGCCCCGAACCGGCCGACGACGCCGCAGCAGGCCCAGAGCCGGCAGCGGTACGCGGACGAGACGATGGAGCTGCCGATCTTCCGGGAGCTGGAGTCGGCCTGGTTCCGTACCCGCCGGCCCGGTCCGGAGGAGGCGGCCGGTGCCGCCACCCCGGCGAACAACGGTGCCGCGACCCAGCAGTTCGCCAAGGTCGACACCGCTGGCCGTGCCGTGCAGCAGACACCACCCGGGACGACAGGTAACGCACCGATGGCAGACACCCCGACAGCCGGAGGCACGCCGCGCGAGACCGGCGTGACGGCGAACGGAGGCGCCCGCCCCGGTGCCGCCGACAGCTTCCCCCGCCGAACCCCACAGACCACCAGCGGCTGGCAGACCGCCGCCGACGACGGCTGGCGCGCTGCCTCCAAGGCCAGCGACGTGCCGGTGGAAGCCACCACCCCCACGGGTCTGCCGAAGCGCACCCCGATGGCCCAGCTGGTGCCGGGCGCGGTGGAGAAGCCCACCCCCTCGGTGCAGCGCCGTACGCCGGAGTCGGTCCGCGGCCTGCTCTCCGCCTACCACCGTGGTGTCCAGCGTGGCCGGACGACCAACCCCTCGGACGGCAACCCGACCAGCCCGGAGGAGACTCCGGGAGGGCAGCAATCCTCGCAGTCTGGCTCAGGCCCGGTGGCCGGGAGCGGGCAGAAGGAGCAAGAACGATGACAAGTACGCAGGATCTCGGCTGGCTGCTGGCCAACTTCGCCGACCGGGTACCGGGTGTCGCCCACGCGGTCGCCGTCTCGGCGGACGGCCTGCTCCTCGCGTCCTCGCGGGACCTCCCGCGTGACCGGGCCGACCAGCTGGCCGCCATCGCGTCCGGTCTGGTCAGCCTCACCCAGGGTGCGGCACGCTGCTTCGAGGGTGGAGCGGTGCTGCAGACGGTGGTGGAGATGGACAACGGCTTCCTGTTCCTGATGTCCATCTCGGACGGCTCGTCGTTCGCCGTGCTCGCCGCCCGCAGCTGCGACGTGGGGCAGGTCGGCTACGAGATGGCGCTGCTCGTCGACCGGGTCGGCGACGCCCTGACCCCGCAGCCGCGCGCGGCCGCGGGGATGCTGGGCTGACGTCCTGCTGACCGCTGGGTCGGCGGAACGACCGGAACGAGAACAACACAGGGTGCCACCGGCGGAAGCCGGTGCCGGGTACGAAGGAGGTGAGCGGCGACATGGTCGATCGTGACGAACCGACCGGAGCGTTGGTCCGTCCATACGCCGTGACCCGCGGTCGTACCCGCCCACGACTCGACATCGCGCTGGAGGCGCTCGTCGAGACGACGGTGCGCGGCCGAGCCACTGCTGCCAACGGCAGTGGGGGAGGCCGCGAACACCAGTACATCGCCGCGCTGTGTGACGGACGTGTGCAGTCGCTTGCCGAGATCGCGGCGCGGATGCAGCTTCCGCTCGGTGTGGCCCGGGTGCTCATCGCCGACATGGCGACGGACGGCCTGGTCGCGGTCCACGAGCCGACCATCCTGGACGACTCTGACGACGCGGTGGGCACTGAACTGCTGGAGAGGGTGCTGAGTGGACTTCGCAGGCTCTGACATGTCGCACCGGCCGCCGACCCCGAGCGGGCGAGTGACGTCGGCGAAGATCGTTATCGCCGGTGGTTTCCGCGTCGGCAAGACGACGCTGGTCGGCTCGGTCTCGGAGATCACGCCGCTGACCACGGAGGCCATCATGACCTCCGCCGGCGTGGGCGTCGACGACACCCGGCAGGTGCCGGGCAAGACGACGACCACGGTCGCCATGGACTTCGGTCGTATCTCGATCGACCGGGACCTGATCCTGTACCTGTTCGGTACGCCGGGTCAGACGCGGTTCTGGTTCATGTGGGACGAACTGGTGCGCGGCGCGATCGGGGCCGTCGTGCTGGTGGACACCCGCCGACTGGCCGACTGCTTCGCGGCGATCGACTTCTTCGAGCACCGGCGGCTGCCGTACCTGGTGGCCATCAACTGCTTCGACGGGATGCAGTACCACGATCCGCAGGACGTCCGGGACGCGCTCGCGATCTCCCACGACGTACCGGTGGTGGCCTGCGACGCCCGGAACCGGGAGTCGACCAAGCACGTACTGATCTCGCTCGTCGAGTACGTGCTGACGATGCGGCGCACCCGCGCCGTCGCCCCGGCCTGACCGACGACGCACCGCGCCCGGTGATGGCCCTGTGGCCGTCACCGGGCGCGTTCTGCTGTCCGGGTACCGGTCCGGGCAGCACGGTGCCGGGCATGACGCTCGGTCCCGAAGCGGCCCGTCGACGTCGACGTCGACGTCGCGGTCGGGTCAGACGGCTCGCACCACCATCCGCTCCTCGCCGGTCGCGGCCAGCAGGCCGCGACCGGGAACAGATCGGCGCAGTTCAGGAGCGGTAGCCGGCGGAGCGGTACTCGTACTCACGGTCGTCGTCCCGGTCGCCGGTGTCGCGGGTGAAGTCCCACCCGCCCGCCGACTCCCGGCCCGGACGACCACCCACCGCGAACCCGCCGATCTCCTGCCCACGGCGCCAACCGCGGAAGTAGCCGGTGGTGTTCTCGGCGAGGCTGGCCGCGTCCCGGACGATCCGCAGGGGACGCTCCTCGCGCAGCGGGGACCCCGGCACGAGGTTGGCCTGCGGAACCCGCTTCGGCAGGCCGGCGGTCGTCTCCGCCCCGACCTCCGGACGGGCGACCTTCTCGGCCGCCTGCCAGCCCGAGTCGGCCGTGGACGACCACTCCAGGTCGCTCTCGTCGCCGTGCCCGACGAACCAGGCGGACTTCGCCTGCGCGAAGATCAGCAGGTCACCGTCGCCCTCGTCAGAGACCGGCGGCGGTCGGTGCTCGACCGGCGGAGCCGGACGGTGCTCCACGAGCCGCTCGGTACGGGGAGCCGGCCGACCGTTGCGGGCGGCGTCCTCGCGGTCGACGAGCCGCAGCGGAGGAGTGTCCAGGTGCGGGTCGGACGACGCGGCCAGCCCGTTCCGGAGCGCGCGGTCCGCCAGCGGCGGCGGCGGCTCCACCAGGCGCAGCATCGGCGGCTCCGGGGGCAGGTCGTCCGCGAGCCACGGCGGCGTGACCCGGCGCTCGGCACCGGGGTCGGTCGGGGCGTCCACGCCCCGCCCGCCGTACGAGCCGACGACCGGGTTCCGGGCCGAGCTGTCGGCCGGGTCCTCAAGGTTGTTGACCAGGGGCCAGTTGGCCCGGGACCCGGGCGCGGCCGAATCCTGGTCGGGCCGGGGGGTGGGCAACGGCACGCTGAGGTCGGTGGCGCGGAACCCGCCGGTCGGGGCGGGCGGCTCGCTGGTGACCTTGGGCCGGGGCGGGATCACGGTGCGCTGCCGCTCGGCGCGCGCGCTGTTGATGGCCGCGGTGGTCAGGGTGGGACGGAACGGCTCGCCCGCCTCGGCGGGAGGCACGCTGCCGCGCTGCGCCGGTGGGATCGGCGTGATGCCGGGCGGCGGGGGCGGCGGCGACGAGACCGGACGGTTGGTCGGGCCGTCGATCCGGCTGGGCATCGCCTCGGGGCGTGACGGCGGCGCGGAGACCGGAGGACCGGCCATCGCCGCAGGGGTCAGCGGTGCGGGCGCCACGGGCGGTGGGGCCACCGGGGCCGGCGCGACCGGCGGCGGGCCGAGGGGCCGGGGCACCGCCGGCGGTGTGCTGCCGGAGACCGGCTCGGGGCGGCTGCGGCGACCGCCGGAGGGAACCGGCTCGGTCTCGGTCGGGCGGACCGATCGGGACCGGGGTGCCGGCTCGGCCTCGGTGGGGCGGACCGCCCGGAGACCACCCGGGGCCGGCGGCGCGGTGGTCAGCTCGGCCACCGGTTCGCCACGACGGGCGGCGGCCCGGCGACCGGGAAGCGCCGTCGGACCACCCACCCGGTCGGCGAGCGCTCCGACCAGGGCGTCGCAGCCCGCGTCGCAGGCCCGAACGGAGGCGACCGCCTGGCGTACGGTCTCGGCCACGGCGGCGGTCAGCGAGCGGTTGACGGCGGCGCGTCGGGGAGTCTCGGAGATGGCGACCCGCAGCGCGGTCACCGCCGCGTCGATCTCGTCCGCGTTCCCGACGCCCTCCGTGGCCAGGTGCGCCGAGACGGCGTCGGCGGCCACGGATCCGTCGCGACCATGTGCGGAGGTGCCGCCGAGCATGCCGGGCTCGGGAAGGGCGTCCAGGACGGCCAGCGAGACGGGTTCGGCCGGGTCCGGATACGCGCGCAGCGCGGCCGGGTAGAGCTCGCGGAGCACCTCGCGGAGCGCGACGGCGGCGGAGTGCCGGCCGGTGGCCAGGGCGGCGTGGGCGGCCAGCACCTGCTTGTAGCCGGCCAGGTCGCGGGGCGCGGGCAGGGTCACCGCGGAGAGGGCGCCCGCCTGGAGGGCGCGGGCGAGGCCGACGGCCCGGCGCTCGACCGCCGGGGACTGCATCTCCTCAAGGGAGTCGTCGTCGGCGAACCGTTCGGCGAAGTCGTCGACGGAGTCGTCGTCGGCGATCGCGAGGGGACGACCGGCGGCGCTGAGCAGCGAGGTGACGGTGTGGTCGTCGCTGTCGGCGGCGATCGCGGCACCGCTCGGCCCGCCCGAGCGCTCCACGAGCAGCGCGACCAGCCGGGCGTAGCCGGCGGGGTCGTCACCGATCTCGCGGACATGCAGCAGACGGCCTGCGTCGTCGACCACAGCGGACGTCAGCCTCGAACCGGCCGAAGCCGGTCGGTCGGCCGGGTCCGCCGAGGCCAGACCGCAGTACACGCGCACGAGCGCCACGGCGTCGTCCTCCTCCCGGGACACAGGTCTTTTCTGCCAGAGACTGATGCTCCCTGGTAGCGGTCAGTCGCGCCAGTCCACGACAGCAGAGATCTTGCCGACAATGGTGCGCCAACCCAAACTTGCGGTTTGTGCCCCGATTTTCTTGAGCCGTCGCCGGCCGAGGAATCCGCCGATGCCGCCGCCCATCGTCGCGCGCAGTGCCTCGTCCAGGTCGTCGAGGCTGGAGCCGGCGGAGAGCATGTCCAGCACCGCGGGCAGGCGCAATGCGTACGCCACGTCGCGGGCCACCTCGCCGGCCTCGACGAGCAGGGTGGAATCCCAGGTGTCGTGACCGCCGCGCAGGTTTTCCACGACCAGGTCGAGTTCGTAGATGTCCTCGTCCAGCGGAGCGATGTCGGCCGGTTCCACCCGTTCGGACAATTCATTCCAGCTGTCCAGTTGGGAGAGGTCGTTCGGCGCGCCGGAACGGACGAAACTGACCAGCGACTCGGGCGTCTTGAAGAGCAGCAGGCGACCCCGGTGGCTCAGGAAGACGGGCACCTCCTCGTCACCCGCGTCCTCCTCGGCGACGTCGGAGTCCTCGTCGTCGGCGCTGTCCCCGCGGCGGGCCTTCGCCTCTTCCTCGTTGCTCTCGGCGAACTCCTGTGCCACGTCCTCGTCGAGGATGACCACGGCCTCGTCGTCGGCGTCCTCGGCCTCGACCACCTGGCGGCGGGCCAGGAACGGGTCGTCCTGGTCGCGCTCGGTGACGTCGGTCGGGGTCAGCTCCCGCGCCGGCCGGTACGCCCGCAACGTGTAGCCGGTGCCGGACGGCAGGGCGATCTCCACCGGATCGATGCGCAGCTCGTCCCAGAGCGCGCGCGCGGCCTCGGCCGACGCGGTTCCGGTGTCGGACTCGGCCGGACCGCTGGCGTCGTCGAGCTCGGGCTCGTCGGCGTCGGGCCGTGGGGACGACTGACGGGCCACGCTGACCTCCGTGTGCTTCGGGTTGCCCACCCGCCGGTCTCCGCCGCCGACGAGTGACTACGGGCACATACCCTAGTGGGCGATCCTGAAGGTGCGGACCCCGCACCCCGGTGGCGGACCCTCCGGATGACAAGTAGTCTTGCTACGTATGAAGGCCCAGGCGCTGCACGGACACCTCGACGCGCTGCTGCTCGCCGTGCTGGAGCAGGGCCCCCTGCACGGCTACGCCGTCATCGACGCGCTGCGCATCCGCAGTGACGGTCAGCTCGACCTGCCCACCGGCACCGTCTACCCGGCCCTGCGCCGGCTGGAGCGGGCCGGGCACGTCGCCAGCACGTGGAGCACGGTCAACGGCCGGGAACGGCGGACGTACCAGCTCACCGACGAGGGCCGGCGGGCGCTCGCGGGGGAGCGCTCCGGGTGGCAGGAGTTCAGCAGCACCGTCGGCCGCTTCCTCGACACCGGGTCGGCGTCCACCGCACCCGCCTGAGCCCGCCCTCAGACGGCGAGCCGGGCGCCGTCGGCGCGTACCGGCCGGACGGCGCGGATCCAGCAGCTCGCGGCCCGACCCAGCCAGAGGTGGCCGGCGCCGATCAGCACCGTGCCGATCAGCAACGGCGGCCAGGTCAGCGCGGCGTCCCACATCCCGAACGACCAGCCGAGGAGCGCCGCTCCGGTGACCACCCCGACGGCGAGCACGCCGGTCAGGCCGGCGCCCACCACCGCGTCGAGCACCTGGCCGCCGGGTGTCGCGCGACGCCCGGCCAGCAGCATCCCGACAGCGGCGAGCACGGCGGCGGCCAGCCAGATCCAGTTGATCGACGACGAGAGCAACTGGTAGCCCGCCGGCGGCCGGGGACCCTCGCTCCAGCTCGACCCCCGCCAGGTGAGGTCGCCCGCGACGGTCAGGGTCACCGCCACCGCCAGGACCCGCAGCGACAGCCCACGCAGGGCCCCGGCCGCCAGTTCCGTCTGGTAGGCCCGGGCCAGCTCGCCGGGTGTGCCGAACTCGGCCACCGCGCGGCGGTGGGCCTCCGCGGTCGAGAGACCACCCTCCCGGTACGCCTCGACGGCGTCCAGCAGCCCGTGCCGGGCCTCGGTCAACAGGTCGGCCTTCAACCGCCGCGGTCCGTGCAGCCGCTCCGCCAGCGCCCGCAGGCGCTCCTCCACCAGTACGTCGTCCCCGCCCCGCATGACCCCACCCTGTCACGGGACGCGACCCGCCGACGTCCGGGACAACCCTGGCCGGACCCCGACGTGTGCCCCCCCGACGGCGTTAAGAAGGGACCCTTCCTCTACCGGAGGCGTTAAGAAGGGGCCCTTCCTTACGTGCCCAGGGCGAGGTAGCCGCGCTCGGCGGCCTCCTGGAGCTGCCACTGGTCCCGGTACCAGCCGGGGGTGGTCACCAGGTCGGCGTGCCGGCCCCGCTGCACCACCCGGCCGGCGTCGAGCACCACGATCTCGTCCAGCCCGTCGAGCCCGTGCAGCCGGTGGCTGATCAGCAGAACGGAGTGGTCGACCGGGGTGGCGGCGAGGGCCGTGGCGAGGACCGCGTCGGCCGCCGCCGGGTCGAGGCCCTCGGTCGGCTCGTCGAGCACCAGCACCGGTGGCGCGGCGAGGAGCGCCCGGGCCAGGGCCAGCCGTTGCCGTTGGCCGCCGGAGAGCTGTCCGCCCTGCTCGCCGACCACGGTCTCCCAGCCCTCGGGCTGCTCGCGTACCCAGTCCAGCAGGCCGGCGGCGGCGGTCGCCGCCGCCAGGTCGTCCTCGCCCGCGCCGGACCGCCCGAGCAGCAGGTTCTCCCGGACCGTGGCGTGGAAGACGTACGCCTCGGCGAGCAGACCGCCGACGGCGCGGGGCAGTTCCTCGGCCGGGTACGTCGACAGGTCCCGACCGTCCAGCACGACCCGGCCGCCCTCCGGTCGCACCGCGCCGGTCAGCACGGCCGCCAGGGTGCTCTTGCCGGCGCCGCTCGGCCCGACCACGGCGACCCGCCGGCCCGGCGGCAGGTCGAGGCTGAAGGCGTCCAGGGCGGGTGCGGCGCCGGTCCGGTACCGGACGGTGACGTCCTCGAACCGGACGTGGTGCGGCTCGTCCAGCGGCACCCCGGCGACGGGGCCGGGTCCGGTGTCGGTCCCGGGTGCCGTAGTCGTCGTCAGCAGGGCGGCGACCCGGGTCAGGCCGGCGCGCAGGCCGGTCCACTGCCGGGCGGCCCCGACCAGTGCCAGGGCGATCTCCACGGCGGCGAGGGTGCCGACCGCCAGGACACCGACCAGCACCCCGTCCACCCCGGCGGACAGGGCGGTCAGCACCACCGCGCCGGCGGTCAGTCCGGCCACCAGCACGCCGGTCGCGTCCACCGCGAAGCCGGCGGCGGCGAGACGGCGTTCCAGCCGGGCGAGGCGCCGGGCACGGCCCTCGGCGGCCCGTAGCGCGTCTCCGGTGGCACCGAACGCGGCGAGGTCGGCGGCACCGTGGGTGAGGTCGACCGCGTCGGTGGCCAGCGCACCCCGCAGCGGTGCCAGCTCGGCGGCGGCACGCCGGGTCAGCGCGGTGGCGAGGGCGGGCAGCGCCACCCCCGCGACCAGCAGCCCGACGGCGAGCGCGGCGGCGGCCGCCGGTGAGATCAGGGCGGCACCGCCGATCGCGACGAGGCTGACCAGCACGGCCCCCGAGGCCGGTACGAGCACCCGCAGCAGCAGGTCCTGGACCGCCTCCACGTCGGAGACGAGCCGGCTCAGCGCGTCGCCCGAGCGCTGGCCGAGGCTGTCGCGCCGTGCGGCGAGCGTGGCGAAGACCCGGGTCCGGACGTCGGTCACCAGCCGCAGCACGGCGTCGTGACCAGCCAGCCGTTCGGTGTAGCGCAGCACGCCCCGCCCGATCGCCAGCGCCCGGACCGCCACGATCGCGACGGTGAGCCGGTCCAGCGGAGGGCGTCCGGCGGCGCTCATCAACAACCAGGTGGCGGTGGCCATCAGCGCCAGTGCGGCGAACTCGGTGGCGGCGGCCAGCAGCCCCGCGCCGACCAGCCGGTTCAGGTAGGGCCTCGCGAGCCGCAGCACCGTGCGTTCCGGCGCAGGGGTCCGGCCGGTCATCGGGCCTCCCCGGCCGGGGTCGGGGTGAGTTCGGTGACCCGGCCGTCGTCCACCCGCAGGACGCGGTCGGCGTCGGCGAGCAGCGCGGGCCGGTGTGCCACCAGCAGCGCGGTGCGGCCGGCGACCAGCCGGCGGGTGGCCTCCAGCACGACCGCCTCCGAGGCGCTGTCCAGTCGGGCGGTCGGTTCGTCGAGCAGCACCACCGGCGCGTCCCGCAGGAACGCGCGGGCCAGGGCGACCCGCTGCCGCTGGCCGCTGGACAGGCCGTGGCCGCGCTCGCCGAGGACGGTGGCGAGCCCCTCGGGCAGGCCGGCGACCACCTCGTCCAGCGCGGCGTCTCCGACCGCGCCGGCCAGCGCGTCGTCCGGTGTGTCGCCGGCGCCGAGACGGATGTTGTCGGCCAGCGTGGCCGCGAAGAGGTGGGCCCGCTGCGGCACCCAGGCGACCTGCCGACGCCAGCCGTCCGGGTCGGCGTCGGCGAGGTCGAGCCCGTCCACGGTGACGCGGCCGGCGGTCGGCGTCACGAAGCCGAGCAGCAGGTTGATCAGGGTGCTCTTGCCGGCGCCGCTCGGGCCCACCACGGCGATCCGCTCGCCCGGCCGGATGGTCAGCGTGACGTCGCGGAGGGCGGTCGTCCGCTCGTACGCGACGGTGACCGACTCGAACCGGATCTCGCCCCGCCCGTCCGGCACCGGACGGCTGCCCCGGCCGACGGCGGCGGGCGCGCCCTCGATGACCTCGAAGGCGTCGTTGAGTGCGGTGAGGCCCTCCATGCTGGCGTGGAAGCGGCTGCCGGCGGTGCGGAGCGGCAGGTACGCCTCCGGGGTGAGCAGCAGCACCAGCAGCGCGGTGGAGAGGGTGAGCCCGCCGGAGAGCAGCCGGATGCCCACCGGCACCGCGACCAGCGCCACCGACAGGGTGGCGACCAGCTCCAGCACCAGCGCCGACAGGAACGCGATCCGCAGGGTCTTCATGGTGGCCCGGCGGTGCCCGTCGGCCATCCGGCGGACCACGTCCGTCTGGGCGCGGGCGCGGCCGAACGTCCGCAGCGTGGGCAGCCCGGCGATCATGTCGAGGAAGTGCCCGCCGAGCAGGGAGAGCCGCCGCCATTGGCGTTCCGTGGCGGCCTGCGCCTGCCAGCCGAGCAGCGCGCCGAAGATCGGGATGAGCGGCAGGGTGGCCGCGATGATCAGCGCCGAGCTCCAGTCGGCGACGAAGATCCGGGCCAGCACCGCCACCGGCACGGTCACGCTGAGCACGAGTTGCGGCAGGTAGCCGGTGAAGTAGGCGTCCAGCGCGTCCAGCCCGCGCCCGGCGAGGGTGGCGAGCTGGCCGGCCCGCTGCCCGGCGACCCAGCCCGGCCCGTGCCGTCCGACCGCGTCGAGCAACTGCACCCGCAGCGCCGCCTTGACGGTCGCCGCGACCCGCGCCGACACCGTGCCCTGCGCCCACACCAGCAGCGACCGGGCGGCCACCGCCGCCACGAACCCGGCCAGTGCCGGCCGGTCCAGCCGGCCGTCGAACGCGGTGGCGAGCAGCGCGGCCAGTGCGGTGGCCTGCGCCACGACCAGTCCGGCGGCGAGCACGCCGAGGACCGCGAGCACGGCGAGGTCGCGCCGGGCCGCGGGGACCCGGCGCAGCAGACGCGGGTCGAAGGGACGGCGGTTCACCAGTACACCGGTGCCCTGCCGTCGGTCCGTCCCCGGAAAACCCACCAGCACATCGCCTGGAAGCCTAGTAGGGCCGGAACGAGTGGCACCGTCAGCCAGCCCAGCAGCCGCAGGGTGGGCTCGCTGGCCGCCGCGTCGGCCACGGTCAGGGAGGCGGCGGGATCGACGGTGGACACCAGCGCGTAGGGCCAGAGGGTCGCCCCGACGAGCACCACCGGCAGCGCCAGCGCCGCCGAGGTGGCGGCGAAGGCGAGGCCCGGCCGCCGTCGGGCGAGGGCCACCCGGGCGCCCAGCAGCGCCGCGACCAGCGCCACCAGCAGGAGTACGCCGACCGCCGGCCGCTGCGCGGCAGCGCGTACGCCCTCGGAGAGCAGGCCCAGCGCGGTGGCCGCGCCGACCGCGGCGAGCGCCACCGGGATCAGCCGGCGGGCCAGCCGCCCGGCCGCGCCGGCGTCGGGGTCCGGCAGGCGGAGGGTGAGGAACGTCGCACCGTGCGCGGCGACCAGCGCGACCACGGCGAGCCCGGCGGCGGCCGCGAACGGGGTGAAGAGGTGGGTCACCCCGGAGACGTGGCCGTCGGCGTCCAGCGGTACGCCCTGGAGCAGCCCGGCGAGCACGAAGCCCCAGCCGGTCGCGGCGAGCAGGCTGCCCACCACGACGACCCGGTCCCAGGCGGCCTGGGCACCCGCACCGGACGGCCGGCTGCGCAACTGCACCCCGGCGGTCACCAGGATCACCCCGACCAGCGCGCCGACGACCGCCGGGTAGAGGCCGGAGAGCAGTTCCCCCTCCAGCGTCGGGAAGGCTCCGAAGAGGATGCCGACGGCCGCGACCAGCCAGACCTCGTTGCCGAGGAAGAACGGGCCGACCGCGTTCAGGGTGGCGCGCCGGGCGGCGGGGGTGGTCCGCCGGGCCAGCAGCAGGCCGACGCCGTAGTCGTAACCGCCGAGCACGAGGTACGCGGCGAAGAAGGCCCCGAGCAGGGCGTACCAGGCGAGTTCCACGGTGCGTGTCCTATCCGGCGAGGGCGGGTTCGGGGCGGGGGTCGGCGGGCTGGTCGTCGGGTCGACGGCCGAGAGCGGGATCGTCGGCGCCGCGGGCGGCGTGTTTGGCGAGCAGCACCCAGTTGGTGACCGCGAGGGTGCCGAGCAGCAGCGTGAAGCCGATGAGGGAGGCGAGCATCACCCCGGGGTCGACGCCGCTGACCGCCCGCTCGGTGGGGAGCAGCCCGTAGGCCACCCAGGGCTGACGGCCGACCTCGCGGGCGATCCAGCCGAGGATCACCGCGACGAACGGCAGGGGCAGGGCCAGCAGGAGCAGCCAGAGCGGGAAGCGCAACCGGACGATCCAGTCCCGCCAGAGCAGCGGGAGCAGCAGCCACAGCAGGCCCAGACCGAAGCCGATCAGGATCATGAAGCCGAGGCCGACGCTGGACAGCACCGGTGGTTCGTAGTTGCCCGGGCCGAAGCGGGCGGTCCACTCGGCGACCAGCGCGTCGGCGGCGGGCGTGCCGCCGAACTTGGTGGGCTGGACCTCACCGACCGGGCCGAACTGGGCGAAGCCGAAGCCCTGCACCGCGGTGATCGCGAGGGCGGCGGTGACCAGGCCGATCCGCAGCGAGGTGCGGAACAGCGCGTGGTCCGGCGTGCGGCGGATCAGGTGCCAGGAGCTGACCGCGGCCATCAGCATCCCGCCGACCAGCAGGGAGGCCGCGACCACGTGCCCGAAGGCCATGCCGAAGGTCGGGTTGGTGACCAGCGCGGAGAAGTCGGTGAGGTGTGCGATCCCGTCCCGGACCTCGTACCCGACCGGGTTCTGCAACCAGGCGTTGGCCACCATGATCCAGAACGCCGACGCGTACGCGGTGATGGCGACGCCCCAGAGCAGGGCGACGTGGACGACGGGGCGGAGCCGATGCCATCCGAAGATCCACATGCCGAGGAACGTCGACTCCAGGAAGAAGGCGACCAGGGTCTCGATGGCCAGCGGCGCCCCGAAGACGTTGCCCACGTAGCGCGAGAGGCCGCTCCAGTTCAGTCCGAACTGGAACTCCATGACGATGCCGGTGGCGATGCCGAGCACGTAGTTGATCACGTAGAGCTGGCCCCAGAAGCGGGTCAGGCGCTCCCACTTCTGGTCGCGGGTGAGGAACCAGGTGGTGTGCAGGCCCACCAGCAGGGTCACCAGGCCGAGGGTGACGACCACGAACAGGAAGTGGATCGAGGTCGTGGTGGCGAACTGCAGGCGCGCGAGGAGCAGGGTGTCCATGACCGCTCTCCAGAAGTTGGCTCGCTTGTCGTAGCCAGCCTACACGTAGCTTACCTACGTATGCCATGCGCAAGATCGCCCCCGAACACGGAAGTAGTGGCCTCCCTCGCTGCGGGAGGCCACTACGTCAGGGATCGAGCGTGATCATGCGGAGCGCGGGCGCGGCGACGCGCCCGTTGGGGCCGCGGCCGGTGGCTCAGCTCAGGAAGAGCGAGATGGGGAGGGCGACCAGGGTGCCCGTCACCGCGAGCGCGGCGGCGCCGAGCAGGCGCGGCGGGCGGTCGGCGACCAGGAGCCGCTGCACCCGGACGTCCAGGTCCCGGTCGCCCATGCCGAGCGCGCCGGCCGGAGTGATCCGGTTGCCGGCGGCGGCGAACCGGCGCAGCGCCCCGGCCAGGGGGGCCTCGGCGTGCACCTCGCGCGCCTTGTCGTCGGCCCGCATCTCCACCAGCAGCGCCACCCGCTCGTGCGCCTCACGCACCCAGCGGAACCAGGGAAGGGCCCGGCAGAGCGCCGTGAAGGGCAGCAGTACCAGGTCGTGACGCTCCTGCGCGTGTGCCCGCTCGTGGGTGAGCACGGCGTCCAGTTCGGCGCGGTCCAGCAGGTCGAGGGTCCCCGCGCTGACCACCACCCGTGGCTTCACGCCCGGCAGGCAGTACGCCGCCGCGCTCGGGTGGTCGAGCACCAGCGCGCCGGGGACCGTGGGGTCCTGCCGGGCGACCAGGCTGAGCAGGTCGCGATGCCGGCGCTGGGCCCGGACGGCGGAGTGGATGCTGCGGACGGTCGTGGTCAGCAGCACCGCGCCGATGCCGAAGCCGACGCCGACCAGCCCGAGGTGCGCGGCGCCCACCCCGACGGGGAGGGTGCCGTGGCCCAGGTCGGTGGCGAGGGCCACCAGGGCGCTCCCGGTCGGCCGGTCGTACGCGGCCAGCCCCAGCGCCATGGGCAGCCCCATCGCGGACAGGCCGAGCGCCAGCCCGACCGCCTGCCAGCAGACGATCGCCACCCGCGGGGCACGCCAGGTCCAGGTGGACCGGGCCAGCACCTGGGCGACCAGCCAGCAGGCCAACATCGTGACGCCGAAGTGCACCGCGAAGGCCATGGCCGCCGCCCTACCGGTCCACTGCCTCGTCGGTGCGCCGGACCCGGCCGCCGTGCGGGTCCTCGACCCGGTCGGTCAACCCCGCCTCGGCGCCGAGTGCCGCGCGGAGCACGTCCGCCTCGGTCCCGGTCACCGACCGGGCGAAGCGGACGAGCGCCGCGTCCCGGCTGCCGCCGAGGTCGAGCGCGTCGAGCATGAGCTGGGCGATGTACGCCTCGCGGCTGGCCGCCGCCCGGTACCGCCACGCGCGGCCCTCGCGTTCGCGCTGGACCATGCCCTTGCCGGCGAGCCGGTCCAGCACCGTCATGACGGTGGTGTACGCCAGCTCCCGCCCGTCCAGGGCGTCCGCGACCTCCCGCACGGTGACACCGTCCGACGTGCCCGGGACCGAGTCCCACAGCACGTCCATCACCGCACGCTCAAGATCGCCCAACCGAGTCACGCCGTCAATCCTACCCCTCGTAGTAGAGAACCCGTCCCGGGGAACCCTGCCTGCCTTCGCCAGGGTGCTCTTTCACGGAAAGAGCGGCCTCCGGGCGCCGGATGACCACTCTTTCCGTGACATTGTGCGGATCTTGGGGTGGGCGGCGGGGTCACACGCCCTTGGGGTGCCAGACGGTCTTCGTCTCCAGGAGGGTCGTCATGCGGGTGATCCCCGGGTCGGCGGTCCAGTCGTGGTCGGCCGGGGCCGGCCGGAGCACCCGCTTGAGGTTCTCCGCGGCCTTCACCTCCAGGTCCGCCGCCAGTTCGGCGTCGGTCACCCCGGACAGGTCGATCGCGTTGACGTCCATGTGCGCGGCCAGCGTCGGCACCGTCTCCCGCAGGTGACCGGTCAGGATGTTGACCACCCCGCCGGGCAGGTCGGAGGTGGCCAGCACCTCGGCCAGGGTGACCGCCGCCAGCGGCGCCGACGGCGAGGCCGCCACGACCACCGTGTTGCCGGTGACGATCGCCGGGGCGATCACGCTGACCAGGCCGAGCAGCGCCGGGGACTCCGGGGCCACCGCGGCCACCACGCCGGTCGGCTCGGGCGCGGACAGGTTGAAGTACGGGCCGGCGACCGGGTTCGCGCCGCCGTACACCTGCGCGAGCTTGTCCGACCAGCCCGCGTACCAGACCCAGCGGTCGATCGCCGCGTCGACCTCGTCGGCGGGCGCGCCCAGGGCCACGAACTGCGCGCGGCGGCCCTCCAGCATCTCGGCCACCCGGTAGAGGATCTGACCCCGGTTGTACGCGGTCGCCCCGGCCCACCCCTTCACGGCGGCCCGGGCGGCGACGACGGCGTCCCGCGCGTCCTTGCGGGAGGCCAGGGAGACATTCGCGTCCTGCACGAGATACGACCGTCCCGACTCGCTGCGCGGGAACTTCCCGCCGATGAAGAGCTTGTACGTCTTGCGTACCGCGACGCGCTCAGACATTGAGGTAACCCTCCAGCCCGTGCCGGCCGCCCTCGCGACCGTAGCCCGACTCCTTGTAGCCGCCGAACGGCGAGGTGGGGTCGAACTTGTTGAACGTGTTGGCCCAGACCACCCCGGCGCGGAGCCGGTCGGCCGTCCACAGGATCCGGGAGCCCTTGTCGGTCCAGATGCCGGCCGACAACCCGTACGGCGTGTTGTTGGCCTTCTCCACGGCCTCGGCCGGGGTGCGGAAGGTCAGCACGGACAGCACCGGGCCGAAGATCTCCTCGCGGGCGATGCGGTGGGCCTGCGTCACCCCGGTGAAGATGGTCGGCGCGAACCAGAACCCGCGCTCGGGCAGCTCGCACGGTGGCGACCAGCGCTCGGCGCCCTCGGCGGACCCGGCGTCGGACAGCTCGCGGATCCGCTCCAGCTGGGCGGCCGAGTTGATCGCGCCGATGTCGGTGTTCTTGTCCAGCGGGTCGCCGACGCGCAGCTGCGCCATCCGGCGCTTGAGCGACTCCAGCACCCGGTCGGCGACCGACTCCTGGATCAGCAGCCGGGAGCCGGCGCAGCAGACGTGGCCCTGGTTGAAGAAGATGCCGTTGACGATGCCCTCGACGGCCTGGTCGATCGGGGCGTCGTCGAAGACGATGTTGGCGGCCTTGCCGCCCAGCTCCAGGGTGAGCTTCTTGCGGGTGCCGGCGACCGAGCGGGCGATGGCCCGGCCGACCTCGGTGGAGCCGGTGAAGGCGACCTTGTCCACGCCCGGGTGCTCGACCAGCGCGCGGCCGGTGTCGCCGGCGCCGGTGACGATGTTGACCACGCCGGCCGGCAGGTCGGCCTGCTGGCAGATCTCGGCGAAGAGCAGCGCGGTCAGCGGGGTGGTCTCGGCGGGCTTGAGCACCACCGTGTTGCCGGCGGCGAGCGCCGGGGCGATCTTCCAGGCCAGCATCAGCAGCGGGAAGTTCCACGGGATGACCTGCGCGGCCACACCGATCGGGCGCGGGTTCGCACCGAAGCCGGCGTGCTCCAGCTTGTCCGCCCAGCCGGCGTAGTAGAAGAAGTGCGCGGCGACCAGCGGCAGGTCGACGTCGCGGGACTCCCTGATCGGCTTGCCGTTGTCCAGGGACTCCAGCACGGCCAGCTCGCGGGAGCGCTCCTGGATGATCCGGGCGATCCGGAACAGGTACTTGGCCCGGTCCCGGCCCGCCATCGGGCCCCACACCGTCTCGTACGCCTGACGGGCCGCGCGGACCGCGCGGTCGACGTCCTGGCCGCCGCCCTCGGCGATCTCGGCCAGGACCTCCTCGGAGGCGGGGTTGACCGACTTGAAGGAGCCGCCGTCGGTCGGGTCGACGAACTGCCCGTCGATGAACAGTCCGTAGGAGGGCTTGAGATCCACCACCGAGCGGGACTCGGGGGCGGGCGCGTATTCGAACATCACTCTCAGTCCAGGGTGAAGTAGTCGGGACCGGAGTAGACGCCGGTCGTCAGCTTGGTGCGCTGCATGAGCAGGTCGTTGAGCAGGCTGGACGCACCGAACCGGAACCAGGCCGGGTCCAGCCAGTCCGCGCCGACGGTCTCGTTGACCATCACCAGGTACTTGATCGCGTCCTTGGTGGTCTTGATGCCGCCGGCCGGCTTCACGCCGACCTGCACGCCGGTGGCGGCGCGGAAGTCGCGGACCGCCTCCAGCATCACCAGGGTCACCGGGAGCGTCGCGGCCACCGGGACCTTGCCGGTGGAGGTCTTGATGAAGTCGCCGCCGGCCAGCATCGCCAGCCAGGAGGCGCGGCGCACGTTGTCGTACGTGGCCAGCTCGCCGGTCTCCAGGATCACCTTGAGGTGGGCGTCCCCGCAGGCGGACTTGGTGGCCACGATCTCGTCGTAGACCTCCTTGTAACGCCCGGCCAGGAACGCGCCCCGGTTGATGACCATGTCGATCTCGTCGGCGCCGGCCTCGACGGCGGCCCGGGTGTCGGCCAGCTTGATCTCCAGCGGGGCCTGCCCGGACGGGAAGGCGGTCGCCACGCTGGCCAGGTGGACACCGCTGCCCCGCAGCACCTCGGCCACGTACGGGACCATCGCCGGGTAGACACAGACCGCGCCGACGTGCGGGCAGCTCGGGTCGGCCGGGTCGGGGCGCAGCGCCTTCGCCGCGAGCGCCCGCACCTTGCCGGGGGTGTCCGCCCCCTCCAGCGTGGTCAGGTCGACCATCCGGATGGCCAGCTCGATGGCCTGGGCCTTGGCGGTGGTCTTGATGGAGCGGGTGCTGAGCTGTGCCGCCCGCTGCTCCGCGCCGACCTGGTCCACGCCGGGCAGGCCGTGCAGGAAGGTCCGCAGAGCGGTCTCGGATCGTCCCAGCTCGGAGAGCTCCGACCGGGCCGACGTCGCTGTCGCCGTCATGCCCCGAAGTCTACGCATCCACCGGGCAGGTGATCTTGGTCACTTCGGCTGCCGGTGAGCGATGTCGCTGGTCCGGCCACACCGGCCGTGCCCCGGGCGACGGGCGGGTAGGTTGGGCGACCGTGGACGTACACGTCATTGACCATCCGCTGGCCCAGTCGCGGCTGACCGCCATGCGGGACGCGCGCACCGATTCCTCCTCGTTCCGGGCGGCGCTGCACGAACTCACCACCATGCTGGTGTACGAGGCCGCCCGCTTCTTCCCGATCGAGACGTACCCGGTGCAGACTCCCGTCACCGGCACCCACGGCACCCGGCTGGCCAACCCGCCGCTGCTGGTGCCGGTGCTGCGGGCGGGTCTCGGCATGGCCGACGCCGCACTGGGTCTGCTGCCGGAGTCGTCGATGGGCTTCGTCGGCCTCGCCCGCGACGAGGAGACGTACGAGCCGCGCGCGTACATGGAGTCGCTGCCCCGCGACCTGTCCGGCCTGCCGGTGCTGGTGCTCGACCCGATGCTCGCCACCGGCGGCTCGCTGGAGCACTGCTGCCGGCTGCTGGCCGACCGGGGCTGCACCGACATCACCGTGCTGTGCGTGCTCGCCGCGCCGGTCGGCATCGAGCGCCTGGAGCGGTCCGGGCTGCCGTTGCGCCTGGTCACCGCCTCCATCGACGAGGGCCTGAACGACCGGATGTTCATCGTCCCCGGCCTCGGCGACGCCGGCGACCGGCAGTTCGGCGGCATGCCCCGGTTCTGACACCGGCCCACGGCCCGCCGGTCCACCCCGGCGGGCCGCCGTCGTGCCCGGGCGGTCAGGCGCGTTGCCGCGCGGGAAGATGCCGGCACCCGCTACCGTCTCGGGCCATGACTGGTGTTGCGCTCGCCGAAGAGCTGCTGCTGTTGGCGTACGACGATGAGACCGGCAAGGCGACCATGCCCCGGATCAGCCTCGACCTGGGCATGGCCGCGGCCGTGCTGGTGGAGTTGGCGCTGGCCGGCCGGATCGCGTACGCCGACGGCTCCCTGGCGGCGGTCGACCCGACGCCGGTCGGCGAGCCGATCCTGGACGCGGTCCTCGCCCGGATCGCCGACGACACTCCGCACAGCCCGTCCTCGTGGGTGCAGCGGCTGCGCCACGGCCTGCGCGACCGCATCCTCGGTGACCTGGTGCGGCGTGGCGCGGTCCGCGACGTCGAGGAGACCGAACTGGGCTTCATCGTGGTGCACCGTTACCCGGCGGCCGACCCGTCGGTGGAGGAGGACAGCCGGCGCCGGCTCGGGGAGGCGCTCGCCGACGGGCAGCTTCCCGACGAGCGGACCGCCGCACTGGCCACCCTGGTCGCGGTGCTGCGGATGGAGCCGGCGCTCGGCCTGACCGGCGAGGCCGCGGTCGACGCCCGCCGCCGGCTGGAGGAGATCGCCGGCGGCGCCGGCTTCTCCGGCAACGTCAGCCTCGACGACTCCGTGGTCCGTCCCAGCGTCGGCCTGGTCGTCGCCGCTCTCGCCCAGGCCGTCGACCAGGCCCTGGGCAAGCGCCCCTGACCCACCCCGCCCCGCCTGCCCGTGGTGCAAGGAAGGGCCCCTTCTTAACACTCCGGTGTTAAGAAGGGGCCCTTCCTCTACCGCAGGCGTTAAGAGGGGGCCCTTCCTTACAGGCCCAGGGTGGTGGCGATCTCGGTGCGCAGCGCGGCGACGGCGGCCTCCGCGCGGCGGCGGGCAGCGGCCACGTCGCCGTCCGCGACCGGCTCCACCACCTCCAGGTACGCCTTGAGCTTCGGCTCGGTGCCCGACGGGCGGATCACCACACGGGCCGCCCCGGTACGGAGGATCACCACGTCCGCCTCGGGGAGCAGGTCCTGTGCCTCGGTGACCGGCTGCCCGAGCAGGGCGGTCGGCGTGGCGGCGCGGACACGGGCCATCGCGTCGGCGATCACGCGCAGGTCGTCCACCCGTACCGACAACTGGTCGGTGAGGTGCACGCCGAACTCGGCGGCCAACTCGTCCAGCCGGTGGGTGAGCGTGCGACCGCGCGCCTTGAGGCCGGCGGCCAGCTCGGCCACGGTCAGCGCGGCGGTGATGCCGTCCTTGTCCCGGACGTGGTCCGGGGCGACGCAGTAGCCGAGCGCCTCCTCGTAGCCGAAGACCAGCGGCTCGGCCCCGCCGCCGGCCCGCACGATCCACTTGAACCCGGTCAGGGTCTCGTCGTACGGCAGGCCCCGGGCGGCGCACATCGCGCGCAGCAGGGACGACGACACGATCGTGGTGGCGTACAGGCCGGTGACACCACGTCGCATCAGGTGGTCGGCCAGCAGCACGCCCACCTCGTCGCCGCGCAGCATCCGCCACCCGCGACCGGCCGGGTCCGTACCGCCCGGACCGGCGACCTCGCCGGCCGCGCTGGCCGCGCCGTCGGTCTCCCGGACCACCACCGCACACCGGTCCGCGTCCGGGTCGTTGGCGATGGCGAGGTCCGCGCCGGTGGCTTCGGCGAGCGCGACGAGGCGGTCCACCGCCCCCGGCTCCTCCGGGTTGGGGAAGGAGACGGTGGGGAAACGCGGGTCCGGCTCGGCCTGCTCGGGCACCACTCCGGGGACCGGAAAGCCGGCCCGGGTGAACGCGGCGGTGAGCACGGCCGCGCCGACGCCGTGCAACGGCGTGTACGCGACGTTCAGGTCACGCGGGCCGCCCGGGTCGATCACCGCGACGGCGCGCTCCACGTACGACGTGGCCAGGTCGTCGCCGAGCACCTGCCCGGGCGGGCCGAGCGGCACCTCGGCCAGTGCGCCGACGGCCCGGATCGCGGCCTCGATGCCGGCGTCGGCCGGCGGCACGATCTGCGCTCCCGCCCCCAGCGCACCGCCCAGCTGGGCGCCGAGGTAGACCTTGTAGCCGTTGTCCTGCGGCGGGTTGTGGCTGGCCGTCACCATCACGCCGGCGACCGCGTCGAGCTTGCGCACCGCGTACGCGAGCACCGGCGTGGGCAGCGGTCGGGGCAGCAGCAGCGCCGGCCGTCCCGCCCCGGTGGCCACCTGGGCGGTGCGCTCGGCGAACTCCCGCGAGCCGCGCCGGGCGTCGTACCCGATCACCAGCGGACCGGAACCGCCCTGGGCGTTGAGCCAGCCGACGAGCCCGGCGGCGGCCTGCGTGACCACCGCCAGGTTCATCCCGTTCGGGCCGGCCCGGAGCGGGCCGCGCAGCCCGGCGGTGCCGAAGGTCAGCGGACCGGCGAAGCGGTCGGCGAGCTCCGGGGCGCTCGCCGGCAGCCGGTCGAGCACCGCCCGCAGCTCCTCCCGGCTGGCCGGGTCGGGGTCGTCCTCGACCCAGCGTCGGGCCTGCTCGCGAATGTCGTCAATGTCAGTCGTGTCCGCCGGCATGCCTCTTGATAGCACGCCGCCGGGGCACCACGTCCGCCCGACCTCGACTCAGCCGGCGGCGGTGAGCTGGAAGGACCGCACCATCTCGTCGAAGATCGGCCGGCTCTCCTCGAACTTCGTATCGGTCGAGGTCAGGTAGAAGGAGTACGCCCGGCCGTCGTGCACGACGCCCCGCCACACGCCGTGCCGCTTGGCGTCGCCCTCGCCGCAGGTGTACTCGAATTCGGCGGCCGGCATGCCCGCCAGGTCCGCGTCGTCCTTGCGTGCTACCTGGGCGTATGGCTTGGTGCAGGACTTCGAGCGGCTCTGCAGCCCCTCCTCCGCGACCTCGGACCAGCGCACCGAGGTGGTGCTGAACTTCTCCACCAGGATCCGCACCTTGCGGCCTTCGTCGGCGGGGTCGACGTAGTCGACCCAGTCGCCGGCGCTCTTGCGCTGCCAGCCCTTGGGCACCAGCACCCGGACGCCCTTGCCGGAGTGCTCCGCCATCTCCGGCAGGCCGGTCGCCGGGGCCGCCGTGGTCGGGGCGGCCAGTGGCGCGGGCGGGGTCGGGTCGTCGTCGCTGAGCAGGGCCACCGACACGAGCAGCAGCAGGACGGCCAGGCCGCCGGCCGCGGCGAGCTGGACCTTGCGCGGCCAGCCCCGGACGGTGGTGACCAGACGGCCGCCGGCGCCACGCAGGCGGTCGACGGTCCCGCCGCCGGAACCGGCCGGGGCGGACGCGGCGGCCGGCGCGGTCCACGCCTGGCCGGTGCCCGGCACCGACCACTGGCCGCCGCCGTACGCGCCGCCCATCCGCTGGGTGGCCTCCGGCTGCCCGTAGGTCACCGGCTGGGGGGCGTCCGGCCGGCCGGCGCCGATGCGCTGGGTGGCGTCGGCCCCGCCGTAGGTGCGGCCGGTGGTCGGTGCGGCCGGGCCGGGCGGTGCCGGTATCGCGCCGGTGGGCGTGTGCAGCGGGCCGGCCAGCGCGTCGGCGCTGGTGTCGTCCATCGCGCTCGTGCCCGCGGCGGGCTTCGGCCGCTCTCCGCGGCGCAGCGCGGCCAGCCGGTCGGTCAGCGACTCGCCCGCGGCGAGCATCGCGCGACCGCCGATCTGGCCGCCTGGCTTCGGCTCCGGCGCGGCCGGCGGCGGGGTCGACACCGGCCGCTGCACCGGCACCACCGAGTAGGGGTCGGTCACCGAGTTGACCGCGGCGGCGGTGCTGGTCAGCGGGCCGGCCAGCAGCTCACGGAGCATGGCCCGGGCGGTGTGCACGTCAAGCCGGCGAGCCGGATCCTTCTCCAGCAGGCCCATGAGCACGCGCGTCAGCGGGCCGCTGCGCTGCGGCGGGGCCGGCGGGTCCTCGACGACGGCGTGCATCGTCTCGATCGGGTCGCCCTTGTCGAACGGGGGCCGGCCCTCCACCGCCGTGTAGAGGGTCACGCCGAGGGAGAACAGGTCGCTGGGGGGCCCGAAGTCCTGGCCCATCGCCCGCTCCGGTGAGATGAAGTGCGGCGAGCCGAGCACCATCCCGGGGGTGGTGAGCTGCACGTCGGTGGGCATCCGGGCGACGCCGAAGTCGGTCAGCACGCAGCGGCCGTCGGAGCAGATCAGCACGTTGGCCGGCTTGACGTCGCGGTGCAGCACGCCGATCGCGTGCGCCACCTCCAGCGCGCCCAGCAGGGCGATGCCGATCTTGGCCACCACCCGTTGCGCGACCGGGCCGTCCTCGATCACCATGTCGGCGAGGCTGCGGGCGTCCAGCAGCTCCATCACGATCCACGGCCGCCCGCCCTCGGTGACCACGTCGTACACCTGCACCACGGCCGGGTGCTGGATCGCGGCGGCGGCGCGCGCCTCGCGGAGCGTGCGCTCGTACATGGCGTCGCGGTCGCTCGGGGCGAGCCCCGGCGGCAGCACGACCTCCTTGACCGCCACGTCACGACGCAGCAGCGTGTCTGTGGCACGCCAGACCGTGCCCATGCCCCCGTTGCCCACGGAGGAGCGCAACGAGTACCGACCACCGATGGTGGTGCCGGGTGTCGCGCGTCCGTTGGGGGGACTGACTGGTCCGCCGCTCCACGTCGGGATCTGAGTCACAGAAAAGCCACCGGGGGAAATCGAGGGGGCTGGGACACAACCCCCCTATCTTGCTGGTTCCGACGCCCGATGCGAAAGCCGACGCGGCGGACGTTTACCGAACTCGACAGTACGTGCCCAACCGTTCACCTCTCGTCGACCTTCGCGGACGGACTGTGCGGAATCCCTCACCCGTCGACGCGTCGCCTCGTCCTACCATCCGGTGATGAGCGAACGGCGGTCAAGCGAGTCCGGTTTCCCGATCAAGGGCGTCTACACGGCGGCCGACCTTCCGGAGGACCTGGACTCCCGGCTGGGTGGTCCCGGCGAGTACCCGTACACCCGGGGGGTCTACCCCACCATGTACACCTCCCGCCCCTGGACCATGCGGCAGTACGCCGGCTTCGGCACCGCCACCGAGTCCAACGCGCGCTACCACCAGCTGCTGCGGGCCGGCACGATGGGCCTCTCCGTCGCCTTCGACCTGCCGACCCAGATGGGCTACGACTCCGACGACCCGATCGCGCACGGCGAGGTGGGCAAGGTCGGCGTCGCCATCGACTCCATCGAGGACATGCGGCTGCTCTTCGACGGCATCCCGCTGGACAAGGTCTCCACCTCGATGACGATCAACGCGCCCGGCTCGGTGCTGCTCCTGCTCTACCAACTGGTCGCGGAGGAGAACGGCGTACCTGGGTCGGCGCTGAACGGCACGATCCAGAACGACATCCTCAAGGAGTACATCGCCCGCGGGACGTACATCTTCCCGCCGAAGCCCTCGCTGCGGCTGGTCGCCGACACCTTCGCCTACTGCCGGGCGGAGGTGCCGAAGTGGAACACCATCTCCATCTCCGGGTACCACATGGCCGAGGCCGGCGCGACGCCCGCGCAGGAGATCGCGTTCACCCTCGCCAACGGCGTCGAGTACGTCCGCGCCGCGCTCGCCGCCGGGCTCGCGGTCGACGACTTCGCGCCCCGGCTGTCGTTCTTCTTCGTCGCCCGGACCACCCTGCTGGAGGAGGTCGCGAAGTTCCGCGCCGCCCGACGGATCTGGGCCCGGCTGATGCGCGACGAGTTCGGCGCGCAGAACCCGAAGTCCCTGATGCTGCGGTTCCACACCCAGACCGCCGGTGTGCAGCTCACCGCCCAGCAGCCCGAGGTCAACCTGGTCCGGGTGGCGGTCCAGGGGCTCGGCGCGGTGCTCGGCGGCACCCAGTCGCTGCACACCAACAGCTTCGACGAGGCGATCGCGCTGCCCACCGAGAAGGCGGCCCGGCTCGCGTTGCGTACCCAGCAGGTCCTGGCGTACGAGACGGACCTGACCGCCACCGTGGACCCGTTCGCCGGCTCGTACGTGGTGGAGGCGATGACCGCCGAGGTCGAGGCGGCGGCCAACGAGCTGATGGAGCGGGTCTTCGAGCACGGCTCGGCGGTGGATGCGATCGAGGCGGGCTTCCAGAAGCGGGAGATCGAGCAGTCCGCGTACCGGATCGCGCAGGAGATCGACTCGGGGGAGCGGGTGGTGGTCGGGCTCAACCGGTTCGCCATCGACGCCGAGGAGCCGTACGAGCCGTTGCGGGTGGACCCGACGATCGAGGCGGCCCAGGGCGAGCGGCTGGCCAAGCTGCGCGCCGAGCGGGACAACGGGGCGGTCGAGCGGGCTCTGGCGGCGTTGCGGGCCGCCGCCGAGGGCACGGAGAACGTGCTGCACCCGATGAAGCAGGCCCTGCGGGAGCGGGCGACGGTGGGCGAGGTGTGCGGCACGCTGCGCCAGGTCTGGGGGCTGTACCGGCCGACCGACCGCTTCTGACCCACGTACGTCACGGCCACCGGTCCCCGGCAGGGGGCACGGTGGCCGTCGTGCTTCCGACTGATCGGACGTTTTCGCTGGTGAGCGCGGGTGTCGCCGGCAGAGCTACAGTCGAGACAGGTCCCGTCGCCGACGGCGGCGCGGATGCTGAGCGGGCCGGGCGACGACGCCGGAGCCCGCTCGTCCGCCTCCGGGGGCGGCGCGGCCCACCGGCGGCGGCGTGTGCCGCAGAGGTTTACGGGTAACCGGACGGGGTGAACTCCGCAACCCGGTGTGTTCGGGACGCACACGGTGTGCGGTCAGTGAGCGGCCGATGGTGTGAACGTCTGCGGAGCCCCGTTGCTGAGCGTGGTCGGGTGATTGCCGGAGTGGCAGTTTACCGAAACGACCAATGCGACAATTCGGAAAGATGGGCCTGCCTTCGGCATTGTCTCGCGACTGCTGAATTGGTTACGCGTTGTAGGAGGTGTGGGGCGGATGACGGCGTCGAACCGCGATCTACCTGCTGTCCCGCTCTTGGCCGAGCGCCCCGAGCAGGGCAATCGTGACACTGTGCGCTTCGATGATCACCGTAACGAGGTTGCGCAGCGTCACCGTCGGCGGTCTAGTCTGTCTGCTGTCCCGGAAGATCCATGCCTTTCTAGCGATCGAGAAACCGACGTGACGACTGCGTTGACGCCGCCGACCGGCGGCCCGGCGTCATCCCCGCTGGAGGCGTCTCCCCCGCCCCAGCCGCTGCCCGACGGCCTGGACGACCTCCTGACCCTGCGGGTACCCGAACTCGTCGCCACCCGCCGGCACATCCACGCGCATCCCGAGCTGTCCGGTGACGAGTTCGAGACCACCGCCCTCGTCGCGCACCAGCTCGCCGCGCTCGGCCTGCGTCCACGACTGCTGCCCAAGGGCAACGGCGTCATCTGCGACATCGGCTCCTCGGCCGGGCCGCTGGTCGCCTTCCGCGCCGACCTCGACGCCCTGCCGCTGACCGACATCAAGGACGCCTCCTACCGGTCCACCGTGCCGGGCGTGTGCCACGCCTGCGGTCACGACGTGCACACCACCATCCTGCTGGGGCTGGCCCCGCTGCTCGCCCGGCTCGCCGACCGCGGGCGGCTGCCCGGAAGGGTGCGGCTGATCTTCCAACCGGCCGAGGAGGCGATGCCGTCCGGGGCGCCGGAGGTCATCGCGGCCGGCGGCCTCGACGGTGTCTCGTGCATCTTCGCGGTGCACTGCGCGCCGCAGTACCCGGTCGGCGTCGTCGGGGTGCGCTCCGGTCCGCTGACCGCGGCCGCCGCCAGCCTGGAGATCCGGGTCGGCGGCCCGGGCGGGCACACCGCCCGCCCGCACCTCACCACCGACCTGGTCGACCTCCTCGGCCGACTGGTCACCGACCTGCCGGCCCAGCTCGCCCGGCGGATGGACCCCCGCTGGCCGGTCTCGCTGGTCTGGGGTGCGGTGCACGCCGGCGAGGCGTCCAACACCATCCCCTCGCTCGGGTACATCCGGGGGACGGTCCGCTCCCTGCACCGGGAGGCGTGGTACGACGCCGGCGAGATCATCATGAAGCTGGTCCCGGACCTGGTCAGCGGGACCGGCGCCGAGATCGACGTCGAGTACGTCCGCGGCACGCCGCCCGTCGTCAACGACAAGCACGCGGCCGACATTATCGGCGCGGCGGCGGCCCGGGCGCTGGGCCACGAGAACGTCTTCGAGGCCGAGACCAGCATGGGCGGCGAGGACTTCTCCTTCTACCTGGAGCGGGTTCCCGGCGCGATGATCCGGCTCGGGGTCTCGCCGCCCGGCGCGACCGACCAGCGTGACCTCCACCGGCCCGGGTTCGACGTGGACGAGCGGGCCATCGAGTACGGCGTCCGCGTCCTGGCGCACACCGCGCTGGCGGCTCTCGCCGACGAGACCTTCGGGTCGGCGGGGTGAGCCGGCCGGCGCCGGCCGCGCTGGTGACGACGGCTGACCTGGTCGATGACGGCCTGTTCCTCAAGCACCAGCGGCAGCACGACTGCTCCGACTGCGGTCACTCCTACCTCGACGCGGACCCGGGGACGGCCGGAGCGCACGCCCGGTGGCTCCGGGTCGGCGGTGGCACGATCGTCGCCAGCACCGACGGCCCGCTCCGCGAGCTGCACATCCTGCCGCACTGCGGTACGGAACTGACGCCGGACCTGCTCGCCGCCACCGACCCGGTCGACTTCACGAACCTGGCCCAGCTGGTGCACGACAACCTGGACCTGGGGACCGCCGCCATCTACCGGCACCTGGTCGAGGACATCGTCGCGGGGCGCGCCCCCGGCGTGGCGGTCGCCGGCTTCCACCTCTCCCGGATCCTGCTCGACGCCAACCGGGTCCACGTGCACGAGCAGGTTCCCCCGGCCCCGTACGCCGGCAGCGCCGGCCTGTACCGGGAGTACCACCTCAGCGAGGGGTCCCGGCTGCGCGAGGAGCAGCTGCTGCCCTGGCTGGCGGCGGTCGACGAGGTGCTGCGGGACATGGGCGAGTGGGGCTCGGTCTACCACCACCACACGTACGACGTGTACTCGCTCAGCCCACGGCCCTGGGACCGCGGCTTCACCGCGAAGCGGCCGGCGTTCCAGCTGATCTGGCGGCGGCCGCCGGTGGACCGCGCCGGTGATCACGTGGCCGACGGCGATCCGGGGCTCGCCCGCCTCGAGGACGTCGAGGACGTGCGCAACGGGATCCGCGACTTCCTGGAGCGCGAGATCGGGGTGGGCAACGGCACGGGGCAGATCGACTATCCGCTGTTGCTGCCGGTGCTGCCGTTCCGGGGGACCCGACGGGGCGATCCCGCCGATTCTCCCCGGCACCTCGTGTACGACCTGCGCAAGGACCTGCTCGCCACCGACCGGCAGATCCGGTCCTGGGTGGACACCGCGCCCTGGCGTTTCCCTTAGCTGAGCCCGTCCTCGACGTCTGGTGGCCGTTCGTCGCGGGACGAAGGGCCACCAGACGCACGACGTCAGGTCCCGGACCGCGCCCCCGGCACGGCCGGCGACGTGGCGACCGCCGGACCGGGTGCCGCCGGGGCGACCAGGGCCGGCCGCCGCTGCCGGCGACGGCGGGCGAACCACCAGAGCAACCCCAGCGGTACGCCGAACGTGACCAGCCACGGCAGGATCGCCCCGAGCACGGTCAGCAGCACGGTCATCGAGGTCAGGAAGACCTTCCAGCCACCCTTCAGCCCGACGAGGAAGCCGGCCTCGTCGGAGTCGTCGATCGGTCGGGCGTCCGGGCCCACCAGGGACACGGTGATCGTCGACAGCGCGGTCAGGTCGGCCAACCGGCGCTTCTTCGCCTCCAGGGACGCCAGGTCGGCCTCCCGCCGGGCCAGCTCGTTCTCCAGCGACACCAGGTCGCCGATGGAGGTGGCCCGGGAGAGCAGGCGGCGGGCGTTGTCGACCCGGGCGCGCTGGGTGGTGATGCGGGCGTCCAGGTCGACGGTCTCCTCGGTGACGTCCTCGGTGTTGATCTCCTGTTGCTGCCGGGTGCCGAGCTTGGCCAACTCGTCGACGACCCCGGTGAACTTCGCCGCCGGCACCCGGAGCGTCAGGTCGGCGGTGGCGTCCCCGCCGGCGCTGCGTCGCTGGTCGCCGCCGACGAACCCGCCCGCCGTGGTGGCGAGCGTGATCGCGTCCCGGGCCGCCTGGTCCACGTTCCGCACCTGCACCCGCATGGAGCCGGTGTAGACGATGGAGCGTTTGTCCACCCGGAGGTCCGGTGCCCCCGCCCCGGCCTTCCCCTCGGCGGGCTGTCCGGCCCCGGCCGGTGCCTCACCGGCCAGGTCGGCGCCCTCCGGTGCCGCGGCCGGCCCGCGCGCCGCGCTGTCGTTCGTCCCGGCCTCGTCACCGCCGGACGCGCCGCAGCCTGCCGCCGCGAGCACCGCCGCCAGTCCCGCCGCCGCGAGCAGTACGCCCCGACGCCGTCGTCCCGTTCCGTCCATGTCCCCGCTCCGATCCTCCGTGGCCCCGAGGATCGGGGCGATCGGTCAGACGAGGCGCGGTGCCGCGCCCGTTCCGGCAGACTGCGCTGAGGACATCACGATTCGATAATCGAGGAGTCACGAATGCGGCTGACGAAGTACGGCCACTCCTGCGTACGCGTCGAGCACGACGGGGGAGTGCTGGTGATCGACCCGGGGGTGTTCAGCGAGCCGGAGGCCCTGGACGGGGTGGACGCCGTGCTGATCACCCACGAGCACCCGGACCACGTGAACGTGCCGGCCCTCGCCGAGCGGCACGAGGACCGTCCCTTCGCCCTGTACGGGCCGGCCTCGCTGGCCTCCATGCTGGACGGCCTGGCCGACGTGCTGGCTCCGGTCGAGGCGGGCGCCGAGTTCACCGCCGCCGGTGTTCCCGTCCGGGCGTACGGCGGGCGGCACGCCGTGATCCACCCGGACATCCCGGTGATCGACAACCTGGCGTACCTCGTCGACGACCGGGTCTACCATCCCGGCGACTCGCTGGTGGTTCCCGACGACGTCCGCGTCGACACGCTCTTCCTGCCGATCCACGCCCCGTGGACGAAGTTCTCCGAGTCGCTGGACTTCCTGCGGGCGGTGGCGCCGCGTCGGGCGTACGCGCTGCACGACGGTCTGCTCAACGACAACGGGCTGTCGGTGCTGAACAGCAACTTCACCCGCATGGCCGATGTGGACTACCGCCGGCTCGAGCCGGGCACCCGGGTCAACGCCTGACGCGCGATGCCCGACCCGCCCCGAGACCTGGTGCGGCAGCTCTACCGCACGCCACCCGACCGGTTCGTCGCCGCACGTGACGGGGCGGTCGCCGACGCGCGCCGCGCCGGTGACCCGAAGGCCGCCCGGGACATCGCCCGCCTGCGCCGCCCCACCGTGGCCGCCTGGCTGGTCAACCTGCTCGCCCTGGAGCGTCCCGAACTGGTCGCCGACCTGGTGCAGCTCGCCGAGGCGCTGCGCACCGCCCAGCGGGAGCTGAGCGGTCCCCGGCTGCGCGAGCTCTCCGCCCAGCGGCGGGCCGTGGTCGGCGCCCTCGTCGCCGAGGTCCGCAAGCTGGCGCGCGAGACCGAGGGAGCCCCGTCGGCCGGGAAGCTGCCGCTGGCCGAGGTGGAGGCGACGCTCAACGCCGCGCTCTCCGACACCGACGTGGCCGAGCAGGTGCGCACCGGCCGGCTGCTCCGCGCCGCCAGTCACTCCGGCTTCGGCGAGGTGCCGAGGCCGCACCTGCGGCTGGTCACCGGAGGCGCCGACGAGGCGGCACCGGCCGAGCCCGCACCCCGTCGCCCGGACCGGGCCGCGCTCCGCGCGGAGCAGGCCGAACGGGCCGCCCGAGCCGAACGCGCCCGCCGTCGCCGGGCGCTGGAGAAGGAGCTGGCGCGGGCGCGTACCGACCAGGAACGGGCGGAGGCGGACCTGGCCGGGGCGACGGCCGCCGAGCACGACGGCGCCGCCGCCCTGGACGCCGTCGAGGCGGAACTGGCCGAGCTGGAGCGCCGCCGGGCGGTCGCCGAGCAGGAGCTGAGCCGCGCGAAGCTCGCCCGGCGGGCCGCCGAGCGGACGGTCACCGCCGCCCGCCGCCGTGCCGGCGAGGTCGAGGCGGCCGTCGAGGCGCTGGACGCCGAAGAGGGGGATGTCGGCTCCGAGGGTGGCACGGCAGACTGATCCCCTATGGACGGACGGAACGGCGTCGGATGACCCCGGAGCAGGTCGCCGCGGCCAGCAAACCGGCTGTTCTCGAACTGGGCGACGCGTTCACCCGGTGCCCGACCACGCTGCGCCGGGCGCGACTGCTCGGCATCTCCGGCTGGGCCTTCTACGTCGCCGGCCGGGCCGGCGCGCTCGGCGACGTCCGGGCGGAGACGGTGGCCGCCGTGCTCGGCTTCCTCGCACCGGACGCGGTCGCCGACGGGTGGGACGCCGCCCTGCGGGTCGTCCCGCCGGTGGAGGTGGCCGCCGCCACCCTCGACGAGTGCTGCCGCTGGGGCGACGATCGTCTCGGACCCGTGCCGGACGTCGGCCGCCTGGCGGTCCTGCTCGGGCACGCCGTCGAGGCGGCCGACGCCACCGGCATGCCGCTGTTCGCCGCCTGGCGGGCCATGCCGCTGCCGGGCCGGACACGGACACCCGGAGCACGCGCCGCCGTCGGCCTGCGGTTGCTGCGGGAACACTTCGCCGGCGCCCATCTGCTCGCCGTACGGGCCAGCGGGATGACGCCGCTGGAGGCGGTGCTGACGGGGCCCGAGGGGGAGGCCGGCGCGCTGGCCTGCGGCTGGCCGCCACCGTACCCGCCGGCCGCGCCTCTGGTCCGCCGCCGGTTGTGGGCCGAGGCGGTGACCGACCGCCTGACCGCCTCAGCCTTCGCGGCGCTCGGTCCGGCGGGCGGCGCCGAGCTGCTGGACCTGCTCACCGCCGCCCGCGCCCACCTGAACCGCGCCGGGTGAGGCCGCACACGACGGGGGCGCGGGCGAAGGCACGGACCTCGGCGTGCCTGATGTCTCTGTGACATCAATATGTCGCACAGACATCAGACGCGATCGGACAACCACGCCCGGCCACCGGGTTGCGGCCGAGCCCGGACGGAAAAATCAGCAGCGCGACGCCGGGCCCGCCTGCCAGGATCGCCCCGTGACTCTCCCCGCCGGCTGGACCGCCCGCCGACCCACCCTGGACGACGTGTCGGCGATCCTCGCGGTCGTGCACGCGGCCGACACGTTCGCCGTCGGATACCCGGACTTCGACGCGGCCGACGTCGAGGCCGCCCTCACCGCGCCGTTCACCGACCCGACCCGCGACGCCTGGGTGGTCACCGACCCGGACGGCACGATCGTGGCCTGGGCGACCGTGGACAACCCGACCGGGGTGGGCCGGGAGTACGTGGAGGTCTACGTCGACCCGGAGCGCGGCGAGGACCTGCGCGCCCCGCTCCTGGCGCGGATGCTCGACCGGATCGCCGAGCGGGCCGCCGAGCGGGGCCTGCCGGCGCTCACCGTCCGGACCGCGGTGTTCGCCCCGGAGACCGGCTGGGCGGCCGAGGTGGCCGCCGCCGGCTTCACCCGGGTCAAGCGGTACGTGCGGATGCACCGTCCGCTGGCCGACCTGCCCCCCGAGCCACCGCTGCCGGCCGGGGTGACCGTCCGTCCGCTGCGCCCCGGCGACGAGGCCGACCTGCGCGAGTTCCACCGGATCGTCGACACCGCGTTCCGGGACACACCCGACTACGAACCGTACGGCTTCGACCTCTGGCGTGACCGGCTCCACCTGCACGGCACCACCTGGGACGAGTGGTTCGTCGCCGAGGTCGACGGTGCCACCGCCGGCACCCTCCAGTCCTCCGACCAGGCGCTGGAGCAGAACGAGGGGTTCGTCCGGAGCCTGTCCGTGCTGCCCGCGTACCGGCGGCGCGGGGTGGGTGCGGCGCTGCTGCGCCGGGCCTTCGCGGTCTACGCCGCCAAGGGGCGGGAGTCCGTCGGGCTCGGCGTCGACCTGAGCAACCCGACCGCCCCGGTCACCCTCTACCGCTCGGTCGGGCTGAATGAGGTGTACTGGGCCGACATGTACGAGCTGGTCGTCCCCGCCGCCGGTGTGTGATTGACGACGCCGAGCCATCCCGGACAGTGGTCACCGCCGGGGCGGTAGCAGACTGGGGGCGTGCGACACGCCCTACGCCGACGCCGTGCTGGTCGGGCGGGACCGCAGCTCGGTGACGTAGTCGTCCGGCGCGCCCGCCTTCTCGGCGGCGTTCGCGATCTCCGACAGGTACCACGAGGTGGGCAGCCCACCCTCGTACCCGTCGAAGACGTAGATCCAGGCGGTGACGTCCCCGTCGAGGGTGGAGATCCGCACGTGCAGCTTGCGGTACGTCCCGGCGGTCACGCCCTCGATCTCGTCGAGCTGGGCGGCGTCGTACGGGTGGATGTCGTAGATCGCCACGAACACCCGGTCGCCCGGGGACTCGACGACGGTGCTCACGGCACCTTCCCAGCCGATGACGTCCTCGCCGGCGAAGGTGAGCCGCCAGCCCTCCAGCCAGCCGGTGCCCACCATCGGCGAATGCGGGCAGTAGGCGCGCATCCGGGCAGGGTCGAGATTTGAGCCGTAGGCGGCGTAATGACGCACGGCGATGACGATAGTCCGCCCGGTGGGTGGGGGAGAATACGACGGTGCGTGTCGGACGCGTTCGGGAGAAGAAAGTCACTGTGAGGATTGGTCGGGGGCGAGCGCGGTGAGCGCGAGGAGTGCAGCGGAGCGGAGCCCCGCAGTCGCGAACGAAAGGACGGCACTGTGAGCCGGATCGTGATCATCGGCGGGGGGCCGGCCGGCTACGAGGCGGCCCTGGTCGCCGCCCAGCTGGACGCGGACGTCACCGTCGTCGAAGCCGAGGGTGCCGGCGGGGCGTGCGTGCTGTCGGACTGCGTACCGTCGAAGACCTTCATCGCCAGCTCCCAGGTGGTCACCGGATACCGGGACACCGAGGAGTTCGGGGTGCACTCCGACGGCCTGGAGGCCGTCACGGTCGACGCCACCGCCGTCAACGGGCGGGTCAAGCGGCTCGCCCTCGCGCAGTCCGGCGACATCCACGCCAAGCTGGTGAAGGCCGGGGTGACCTTCGTCGCGGGCAGTGCCCGGCTCGGCGAGGACACCCTCGGGCACACCCACCGGGTGATCGTCACACCGGCCGAGGGCGGCGAGGAGTACTCGATCGCCGCGTCCACCGTCCTGGTCGCCACCGGAGCCACCCCGCGCCAGCTCCCCACCGCCGTACCCGACGGCGAGCGGATCCTGACCTGGCGGCAGGTGTACGACCTGCCCGAGTTGCCCGAGCACCTGATCGTGGTGGGTTCCGGTGTCACCGGCGCCGAGTTCGCCAGCGCATACCTCGCCATGGGCGTCCAGGTCACCCTGGTCTCCAGCCGCGACCGGGTGATGCCGCACGAGGACGCCGACGCGGCGATGGCCATCGAGCGGGTCTTCCGCAGCCGGGGCATGAGCATCCTCAACAACTCCCGCGCCGACGCCGTCCGCCGCACCGCCGACGGCGTCGAGGTCGAGCTGTCCGACGGCCGTACGGTGACCGGCTCGCACGCGCTCATCGCGGTCGGCTCGATCCCGAACACCGCGGACCTGGGCCTGGCCGAGTACGGCGTCGAGCTGGCCCGGGGCGGGTACGTCACCGTCGACCGGGTCTCCCGCACCAACGTCCCCGGTATCTACGCCGCCGGCGACTGCACCGGCGTGCTGCCGCTGGCCAGCGTCGCCGCCATGCAGGGCCGGATCGCGATGTGGCACGCGCTCGGGGAGGCGGTCCGGCCGCTGCGGCTGCGTACCGTCGCGGCGAACGTCTTCACCGACCCGGAGCTGGCCACCGTCGGCGTCTCCCAGGACGAGGTCGACGCCGGCAAGGTGCCCGCGCGGCAGGTCATGCTGACGCTGGGCGGCAACGCCCGGGCCAAGATGGACGAGGTCTCCGACGGCTTCGTGAAGCTCTTCTGCCGGCCGGCCAGCGGGCAGGTCATCGGCGGCGTGGTGGTCGCACCGAAGGCGAGCGAGCTGATCCTGCCGATCACCATGGCCGTGGAGAACAACCTCACGGTCAACGAGCTGGCCCAGACCATCACCATCTACCCGAGCCTGTCCGGGTCGATCACCGAGGCGGCCCGCCAGCTCATGCTCCACGAACTGGAGTGACCCGCCCGTCGTCCCGGCCGGTCCGTACACCGGCCGGGACGGACAGGTCAAGCGCTCCTGGTCACTCGGCGGTGGGGCGTACGGTGCGGGTGTTGACCAGCGTCATCACCCAGCCGGCGGCGGCGAAGCCCACCGCGGCGGCGCCGGCGATCAACGCCAGCCGCCACGTCGACTCGGTCAGCGCGGTCCCGCCCAGGTGGCCGACCAGCGCGCCGTACGCCGCCCACCCGAGCGCCGCCATCGACTCGTAGAGCAGGAAGAGCCGGTACGGGTAACCGCGGCGTCCGGCGGAGAAGCAGGCCGCCATCCGGCCGCCGGGCACGAAACGGCAGAGCAGGATCACCAGCGGGCCGGGACGCCGCAGGCCCTCCGTTACCCGTCCCGCGACGCGGCGGGCTCGACCCGGTTCACGGGACCGGAGCAGCCGGCGGCGGCTGCCACGGAGCCGGGCCGCGAGCCGCGACGTCGGGGCCCGGCGACCGAGCAGGTAGCAGGCCAGGTCCCCGGCGAAGACGCCGAGCGCCCCGACCGCGATGGTGACCGGAAGGTTCAGCCCGCCGTACACGGTGAGCGCTCCACCGGTGATCATCAGGACCTGGGTGGGCACCACCGGCACGAAGGCGTCGACGACGAGGAGGCCGAGCAGCGCCAGGTACGCCCACATGGGGGACGCGACCTCGGTCAGTAGTTCGGGCACGGCTGCCACCTCACCGGACGGGCCGATCGGATGTTGCAGAGCCTGACGACGTGGCCCGGGTCACCGGGGACGGCCCTGGCCGGTGGTGACCGCCGACACGACAGGGCCACCAGAGATCAACGAGCGAGGGGTGCCCGGGGTTGCGGGTGTCATCGATGAACCCCGTACGCCGGACGGTCGCCGGATCGGCGTTCATCGGCGTACCGTTGTCGGCGCGCGGCCCCACGACCGTCGGGTCCCCCGTTCTCGACGAGCGGGCCGCCGCGGGCCGTCGGCAGGTCCCGTGCCGGCGGCCCGCCCCTTTCTCCGGGCGTGCCGGAAATTCGGATGCCCGACGTGGCGACACGTGCGTACCGTCGCCCCATGCACAGTGCGGAACGGACCACGACGCCGGGGAACCCCGGCGCGCCGCACTGACGAATCCGTCGACGAGGCCCCGGGCGATCCGCCCCGGGGCCTCGCGGCTTTCCGGACGCCGGTCGCTCCCGGGTCGTACCCGATCAAGGAGCGCGACATGATCGACCACCGTAGGCTCGGCCGCGAGCTGGACCTCTTCGTCTCCGACCCGCTGGCCGGCGCGGGCCTGCCGCTCTGGCTGCCGGCCGGCGCCGCCGCCCGCCACGCCGTCGAGGAGTACGTCGGTCGGGGGTGCTCGGCGGCCTGTCCCGGGTACGCGCGATCTCGCTCAACGACTCGCACAACTTCTGCGCGCTGGAGCAGGTCGGCGAGGAGGTACGCGACATCCTGCGGCTGATCCACCAGGCGCACGCCGCTCTCGGCGTACGGCCGGCGGGTTTCCGCCTGTCGCTGCGCGGGCCGGGGGAGAAGTACGTGGGTGACGACGCCCGGTGGGCGCGGGCCGACGCCCTCGCCGCGGACGCCCTGGCCGGCGGACTGCGGGTGGAGGTGGAGCGGGCCGGGTCGCTGGGTGCCCGGATCCGCGACGCCGCCCGGAGACGCGTGCCGTACGTCGGAGTGGTCGGCCCCCGCGAGGCCGCGGCCGGCGCGGTCTCGCTGCGCCTGCGCGGGGGCCGCGGCCTGGATCCGATGCCCGCCGCCGACGCCGTGGCGTTGATCCGCGGCGTGGTCGGTTCCCGCTCCCATGTCCCGCTGCCCTAGACCGACGCGGGGGTCGGGGACGCCGCGGCGGTGAACTGGGATTCGTGGAGGCGGTGGTAGGGGCCCTTCGCGGCGAGCAGGTCCTCGTGGGTGCCCTGCTCGACGATCCGGCCGTTCTCCATCATCAGGATCAGGTCGGCGTCGCGGATGGTGGAGAGGCGGTGGGCGATGACGAAGCTGGTCCGGTCCGACCGCAGGGCCGCCATCGCGCGCTGGAGCAGCACCTCGGTACGGGTGTCCACGGAGCTGGTCGCCTCGTCCAGGATCAGCAGCGACGGCTCGGCGAGGAACGCCCGTGCGATGGTGATGAGCTGCTTCTCCCCCGCGCTGACGTTGCTGCCCTCCTCGTCGATGACGGTGTCGTACCCGTCGGGCAGGCTGCGGACGAACCGGTCCACGAAGGTGGCCCGGGCGGCGGCGACGATCTCCTCCTCGCTCGCGCCCGGCCGCCCGTAGGCGATGTTGTCCCGGATGGTGCCGCCGAAGAGCCAGGTGTCCTGGAGCACCATGCCGATCCGGCCGCGCAGGTCGTCGCGGCTCATCGTGGTGACGTCCACCCCGTCGAGCGTGATCCGGCCGGCGTCCAGTTCGTAGAAGCGCATGACCAGGTTGACCAGGGTGGTCTTGCCGGCCCCGGTCGGCCCGACGATCGCCACGGTGTGCCCCGGCTCGGCGATCAGGGACAGGTCCTCGATGAGGGGCTTGTCCTCCGCGTACCGGAAGGAGACGTTCTCGAACTCGACCCGGCCGTGCGGCTCGGTCACCCGGGCCGGCGGCTCCGGGTCCGGGCTCTGTTCCCGCGCGTCGAGCACCGCGAAGACCCGCTCGGCCGAGGCCACCCCGGACTGGAGCAGGTTAGCCATCGAGGCCACCTGGGTCAGCGGCTGCGTGAACTGCCGCGAGTACTGGATGAAGGCCTGCACGTCGCCGAGGCTCATCGCGCCGGTGGCGACCCGCAGGCCGCCGACCACGGCGATGGCCACGTAGCTGAGGTTCCCGATGAACATCATCGCCGGCATGATGATCCCGGAGATGAACTGCGCCCCGAAGCTGGCCCGGAACAGCTCGTCGTTCCGGGCCGTGAAGGCGGCCTCCACCTCGCGCTGCCGGCCGAAGACCTTGACCAGCTCGTGGCCGGTGAACGCCTCCTCGATGTGGCCGTTCAGCTCGCCGGTGTGCGTCCACTGCGCGATGAACTGCTTCTGCGACCGCTTGGCGATCTGCCCGGTGACGGCGACCGACAGCGGTACGGCGACCAGCGCCACCAGGGCCAGCAGCGGCGAGATCCAGAACATCGCGGCCAGGACGCCGACGACGGTGAGCACCGACGTCAGCAACTGGCTGAGGGTCTGCTGGAGACTGGTGGAGATGTTGTCGATGTCGTTGGTGACCCGGCTGAGCAGCTCACCGCGCGGCTGCCGGTCGAAGTAGGGCAGCGACAGCCGGTTGAGTTTGGCCTCGACGTCGGCGCGCAGCTGGTAGACGGTCCGCTGCACCACGCCGTTGAGCAGCCAGCCCTGCCACCACATCAACAGGCTCGCCCCGAGGTAGAGCGCCAGGGCGAGCAGCAGGACCCGGCCCAGCGCGTCGACGTCGATGCCGACGCCGGGCACCACGTCCATCCGGGCGAGCATGTCGGCGAAGCTGTCGTCACCGGCCGCCCGCGCCGCCTGGACGGCCTGGTCGGCGGTGGTGCCGGCGGGAAGCTGTCGGCCGATCACGCCGCTGAAGATGATGTCGGTGGCACGGCCCAGGATCAACGGCCCGATCACGCTGAAGCCCACGCTGAGCAGCGCCAGCGCGATGATCGCGACCAGGTGCGCCCGGTGCGGCCGGAGCCGGCCGAGCAGCCGCCGGGCCGACGGCACGAAGGTCATCGACCGCTCGGCGGGCATCCCGGCGGACATCCACGGCGGGCCGCCGCGCTGCCCTCCGGGCGGCAGCCGTTTCGGCGTTCCCGTCTCGCCCGCCGACTTCTGCTCCGGTACGGCGGGAGCCGTCCCATCCCGCCCGGTCACGCCGCCACCCCGGTCTGCTGGGACGCGACGATCTCGGCGTACGTCGGACAGTCGACCAGCAGGTCGTCGTGTCGGCCCATCCCGACCACGCCTCCGTTCTCCAGCACGATGATCTGGTCGGCGTCGGCGACCGTGGAGACCCGCTGGGCCACGATCACCACCGCCGCGTCCGCGGTGACCGGTCGCAGCGCCGCCCGCAGCCGGGCGTCGGTGCCGAGGTCCAGCGCCGAGAACGAGTCGTCGAAGAGGTAGATCTCCGGTCGCCGGACCAGGGCCCGCGCGATCGCCAGCCGCTGCCGCTGGCCACCGGAGACGTTGGTGCCGCCCTGCGCGATCGGCGCGTCGAGCCCCTCCGGCATCGCCTCGACGAAGTCGCGCGCCTGGGCGATCTCCAGGGCCGTCCACAGCTCGGCGTCGGTGGCGTCGGGATTGCCGTAGCGCAGGTTGCTCGCCACCGTGCCCGTGAACAGGTACGGCTTCTGCGGCACCAGGCCGATCCGGCGCCACAGCTCGTCCGGTGCCAGCTCCCGCACGTCCACCCCGTCGACCAGGACCGCGCCGGCGGTCACGTCGACCAGCCGGGGGATCAGCGACAGCAGGGTGGTCTTGCCGGCGCCGGTGCTGCCGACGATCGCGGTGGTCGTACCGGCGCGCACCCGGAAGGAGATGTCCCGCAGCACCGCCTCGGCGGCCCCCGGGTACTGAAACCGCACGTCCCGCAGCTCCAGGTCGGCCCGGCCCGGCACGTCGGTCACGGGTCGGGCGGCGGGCACCACGGAGGAGTCGGTGTCCAGCACCTCGGTGATCCGCTCGGCGCAGACCGCCGCGCGGGGCACCATCATCAGCATGAAGGTGGCCATCATGACCGCCATCAGGATCTGCATCAGGTACTGGAGGAAGGCGGTGAGCGCGCCGACCTGGATCGCCCCCTCGTCCACCCGCTGCGCGCCGAACCACAGCACCGCGACGCTGGAGACGTTGAGCACCAGCATCACGACGGGGAAGATCAGGGCCATCAGCCGGCCGGTGCGCAGGGCGGTCGCGGTCAGGTCGGCGTTCGCGCCGGAGAAGCGTTCCGTCTCGTACGGCTCGCGCACGAACGCCCGGACGACGCGTATGCCGGTGATCTGCTCGCGCAGCACCCGGTTGACGGTGTCGATGCGCGTCTGCATCAGGCGGAACTGCGGCACCATCCGCCGGATGATCAGTCCGAGGGCGACGGCGAGCACCGGGACGCTGACGAGCATCAGCCAGGACAGCCCGACGTCCTCGCGCAGGGCCATCACGACGCCGCCCACGCTCATGATCGGTGCGGCGACCAGCATCGTGCAGCTCATCAGGACGAGCATCTGCACCTGCTGCACGTCGTTGGTGTTGCGGGTGATCAGCGACGGTGCCCCGAACCGGGCCACCTCGCGGGCCGAGAACCGGTTGACGTGCCGGAACACCGCGGCCCGGACGTCCCGCCCGAACCCCATGGCGGTCCGCGCGCCGAGGTACACGGCGGCGATCGAGCAGACGATCTGCACCAGGCTGACCGCGAGCATCCACCCACCGGTCCGCACGATGTAGCCGGTGTCGCCCCGGGCCACCCCGAGGTCGATGATGTCGGCGTTGAGGCTGGGCAGGTAGAGCGAGGCGATCGTGCCGACGAACTGGAGCAGCACCACCGCCGCCAGCGGTCGCTGGTACGGGCGCAGGAACGTGCGCAGCAACCGCATCAGCATGTGGGGGCCTCCAGGGTCGGACTCGGCTCGTCCCCGGCGGCGATGACCTCCAGGAGGAACTCCCGGATCACCGCCGCCTTCGCGGGGTCCGCGTCGACGGAGGTGAGCGGGCGCTTCGAGTGGATCAGTGCGGTGAGCGCCGCCGCCCGGGCGCGTCCGGCGTCGGTGAGCGTGAGTCGTACGCTCCGGCGGTCCGTCTCGTCGCGCTGCCGCTCGACCAGGCCGTCCTTCTCCAGCGTGTCGACGATGCCGGTGAGGGTCGCCGGCCGGACGAAGCACCGTTCGGCGACCGCCCGGTGCGGCAGCTCGCCGTGCTGCGCGAGCGTCATGAGGGCCACCATGCCGGCCTGGGTGAGCCCGTGCTCCTCGGCCAGGTAGCGGTTCCACCGCTGGCCGGTGACGTGCCCGGCCACCACCAGCAGCCGACCGAGCGGCACGTCCGAGAGGGTCACCAGATCCACGCGGAACAGGTTAGCTCAAGACCGTCAGGGGCCAAACGAAATTACGGCGGCCGTGGCGACGAACACGATCTGGAGCACCGTCCGCGTGCCGATCGGCGTGACCGGCCGGCCGGCGAGGGTGAGCCCCCGCCGGGCGGCGGAGACGTTCGCCGGGAACATCGCCAGCATCAGCAGGGCCAGGCCGGCGGCGGCCCAGCGCGCGGTCGCCGGGACGAGCAGCGCCGCCGCGCCGGCCAGCTCCAGGGCGCCGGTGACGGTGACGAGCAGGTCCGGCCGGGGGAGCCCGGGCGGGACCATCGCGACGAGGTCCGCCCGCCGGGTCCGCGAGAAGTGGGCGGTGCCGGTGAGTACGAGCATCAGGGCGAGTCCCACCCGGAGGGCGGGATGCCACCCGTCCAGGGCGTCGACGCCGGCCAGGCCGGCCAGCCGGGCGAGCGCGGCGCCGATCACGAGGGCGAGCAGGGGGATCATGACCTCTCCTATCTAGTCATTGGCAAGATTGGCCCCTCGGTGCTTATCTTGTCAATGGCAAGTTAGAGTGGGGCATGTCCTCCGGAACGCGTGGCTACCATCACGGCGACCTGCGGCGGGCGCTGCTCGCGGCAGCCGTCGAGGCGATCGGGGAAGCCGGGCCGGGTGCCCTGAGCCTGCGCGACCTGGCCCGCCGGGCGGGCGTGTCGCACGCCGCGCCGGCACACCACTTCGGGGACAAGGCGGGCCTGCTCACCGCGGTCGCCGCCCAGGGCTTCGACCTGCTGGCCGACGCGTTGCGTGCCGCCGACGGCGGACTGCTGGAGGTCGGCGTGGCGTACGTGGGCTTCGCCGTGGAGCACCGGGCGCACTTCGAGGTGATGTTCCGCTCCGACCTGCTCCGGGCCGACGACCCGGAGCTGCTGGCCGCCCAGGAGCGCTCCGGCGCCGCTCTGCACGCCAGCGTGGCCGGCCTGCCCGCCGACCGCCCCACGGCGTCCGATCCCCAGGGGGACGCCCTCGCCGCCTGGTCGATCGTGCACGGCTTCGCCACCCTGTGGCTGGCCGGCGCCCTGCCCGCCGAGGTCGGCGACGACCCCCGGGCAGCCGCCCGCGCCGTCATCCACCGCCTCTTCCCCCGGAACTGACGGGCGGGGAACGGTCCGGCGGACCGACGCCCGGCACTCGGCGCGGGGCTCCGGCCCGTCGTCCGACCATCGCCGGTAGCAGTCGCACCCGCTGTCGAGGTGATGTCGTCGATGACTCAGCCAGCGTTCGTGGTGGACCCGGTCGCCCGTCCACCGTGAGTGCTGTCGACCTGCCCCACCAGTGGGGCGGGGCTACCCCTTTCCCCGCCCCCGTGCGTCCCGGCCGGGAAGTCGCACCCGCAGTCGATCTGCCCGGCCCAACCGGCCCGCGCCGCTGAACGCGGCCGCCCGCCGGCCCATCCGCGCCAGCGCGTCACGGTGGATGCCCTGCCCCACAGACGGGGCAGCTCGACAGCGCGGGACGGGAGGGCGCGGGACGGGAGGGCGCGGAACGGGAGGGCGCGGGACGGAAGGACGCGGGACGGACGGGCGTCGGGCAGAGGAGGATGCCGGCCGGGAGGGCGCGCACGGACGGCTCCGGCGAGCAGCGGTGCCGGTCCCGACCTCCCGCCGGTCACCAGCTCGTGGGCAGCGGCATCCCCTCGGTGTAGCCGGCCGCGCTCTGCACGCCGACCAGCGCCCGCTCGTGGAACTCGTCCAGGTTCCGCGCGCCCGCGTAGGTGAAGGCGCTGCGCACCCCGGAGATGATCTCGTCGATGAGGTCCTCCACACCGGGTCGGGTCGGGTCGAGGTACATCCGGGCCGAGGAGATGCCCTCCTCGAAGATCGCCTTGCGGGCCCGGTCGAAGGCGCTGTCGTCGGCGGTACGGGCGCTGACCGCGCGCGCCGACGCCATGCCGAAGCTCTCCTTGTAGCGCCGCCCGTCGGCGTCGGTGTAGAGGTCGCCGGGGGACTCGTAGGTCCCCGCGAACCAGGAACCGATCATCACGTTGGACGCGCCGGCGGCCAGGGCGAGCGCGACGTCGCGCGGGTGCCGTACGCCGCCGTCGGCCCACACGTGCCGACCCAGCTCGCGAGCCGCCGCCGCGCAGTCCAGGACGGCGGAGAACTGCGGCCGACCGACCCCGGTCATCATCCGGGTGGTGCACATCGCTCCCGGGCCGACGCCCACCTTGATGATGTCCGCGCCGGCCTCGACCAGGTCGCGTACGCCCTCGGCGGTGACGACGTTTCCGGCCGCCACCGGGACGTGCGGATCGACCTCGCGGACCCTCCGCAACGCGGAGATCATCCGCTCCTGGTGGCCGTGCGCGGTGTCCACGACCAGGGTGTCCACCCCGGCCTGGAGCAGCGCGGCGGCCTTGCCCGCCACGTCGCCGTTGATGCCGACGGCGGCGGCGATGCGCAGCCGGCCCCGGTCGTCGACGGCCGGCTTGTAGAGGGTCGCCCGCAGGGCGCCCTGCCGGGTGAGCACACCGACCAGCCGCCCGTCGGCGTCCACCACCGGGGCGAGCCGCCGACGCCCGGCCGACAGCCGGTCGAAGCCGGTACGCGGGTCCGCGTCGGCCGGCACCGTGTGCAGCTCGGTCGACATCACGTGCCGGAGCTGGGCGAACCGGTCCACGCCCACGGTGTCCGCCTCGGTCACCACGCCGAGGGGGCGGCTCTCCGGGTCGACCACGATCACCGCGCCGTGCGAGCGCTTCGGCAGCAGGTGGATGGCGTCGCCGACGGTGTCGGTCGGGCCGAGGGTGATGGCCGTGTCGTGCACGAGGTGCCGTTGCTTCACCCAGGCGACGACGTTCGCCACGACCTCGATGGGGATGTCCTGCGGGATGACCGCGATGGCGCCCCGGCGGGCGACCGTCTCGGCCATCCGCCGTCCGGCCACCGCGGTCATGTTCGACACCACCAGCGGGATGGTGGTGCCCGTACCGTCGCTGGTGGCCAGGTCGACGTCGAGTCGCGAGCCCACCTCGGAGCGGGCCGGCGCCATGAAGACGTCGTTGTAGGTCAGGTCGTGCGCGGGGACCGCGCCATGTAGGAACCGCACCCGGCCATCATTCCTGGCAACCGCCGGGACCGCCGCCGGTGGTCACGGAAAACACCTCCCGCACGCTCACCCCAGGAGCAGGGCCGCGCCCACCGCGGCCATCACGACGGCGACGGCCCCGTCCAACACCCGCCACGCCCGGGTACGCGCCAGCAGGGGCGCGAGCCGGTGCGCCCCGGCGCCGAGCGCGCTGAACCAGACGACGCTGGCCAGCACGGCGCCCCCGCCGAAGGCCCAGCGGTCCTCGTGCTGCTGCGCGATCCCGCCGATGAGCAGCACCGTGTCCAGGTACACGTGCGGGTTGAGGTAGGTGAACGCGAGGCAGGCGAGGACGGTCGCCCGCAGGGGGGCCGGCGGTCGGTCGGTCGGCGCCAGCGTGCCGGGGCGCAGTGCGCGCCGGGCCGCGAGGAGCGCGTAGGAGAACAGGAAGACCGCGCCGCCCCAGCGGACGGCGGTGAGCAGTGTCGGATGCCCGGAGACGACGGTGCCGAGACCGGCGATCCCGGCCGCGATGAGCAGGGCGTCGGAGGCGGCACACGCCACCACCACCGGTACGACGTGCTCCCGGCGCAGGCCCTGACGCAGCACGAAGGCGTTCTGCGCGCCGATGGCGACGATGAGGGCGAGGGACACGGAGAACCCGGCGAGGGCCGAGGGCAGCAGATCAGGCACATCACGAGGCTATGGTCGTCCGCCTGGGCCAGTCCAGCTCACGTTTCTGATGCTCCGTAAGCTCAGCTTATGGAGGGACTCGATTCGGCACAGCTCCGCACGCTGACGGCCGTGGTGGCCGAGGGAAGCTTCGACGCGGCGGCCCGGATCCTGCACGTGACCCCGTCCGCGGTGAGCCAGCGGATCCGGGCGCTGGAGGAGGCGGTCGGGCAGGTCCTCGTGCGGCGTACGCGGCCGTGCCGGGCCACCGAGGCGGGCCGGCCCCTGCTGCGTCTGGCGGGACAACTGGACCTGCTGGAACGGGAGGCGCTGGCCGACGCGCGCGGGGCGCTGACCGGGGACCGCCTGGGCACCCGGCTGGCCGTGGTCGTGAACGCAGACTCCCTGGCCACCTGGTTCGTCGCCGCGCTGGCCCGGGTGCCCGACGACCTGGCGGTCCGCTTCGACGTACGCCAGGACGACCAGGACCACACGGCGGACCTGCTGCGCGACGGCGCCGTCATGGCGGCGGTGACCGCGCAGCGGGAGGCGGTGCAGGGCTGCCGGGCGATGCCGCTCGGCGCGATGCGCTACCGCGCGTTGGCAGCGTCCGGTCGGGCCGGACGGTGGTTCCCCGACGGGCTGACCGCCTCGGCGCTGGCGGCGGCGCCGATGGTCGCGTTCGACCGCAAGGACCGCGTGCAGCACCGTTTCCTGCGGTCGGTGACGGGGCGGCACCTGGACCCGCCGGTGCACCACGTGCCGTCGGTGCCGGCGTTCGGCGAGGCGATCCGCCGGGGGCTCGGCTGGGGCGTGGTGCCCGAGCAGTTGGCCGCCGCCGACCTGGCCGACGGCACGTGTGTCGACCTGGCGCCCGGCCGGTACGTCGACGTGCCGCTGTACTGGCAGCACTGGCGCCTGGACTCGACCGTGCTGGGTGCGCTGACCGCCGCCGTCCGCGCCGAGGCGGCGGTCGTGCTGCGCTGAAGTGTTAGGAGGGGACCCTTCCTATGCACCAGGCGTTAAGAAGGGGCCCTTCCTTACACCTCAGGCGATGGTGCAGATGGCGGCACCGGCGGTGATGACCGCGCCGACCTCGGCGGAGAGGCCGCTGACCGTGCCGGCCTTGTGCGCGTGCAGCGGCTGCTCCATCTTCATCGCCTCCAGCACCACGACCAGGTCGCCCTCCGCGACGGTGTCCCCGTCGGCGACGGCGATCTTGACGATGGTGCCCTGCATGGGCGAGGTGAGGGCGTCACCGCCGACGGCGGCGCCGGCCTTCGCGGAGCCGCCCCGGCGGCCCGGCTTCCTGGTGGCCGGCGCGGCGGTGGCCGTACCCGCGCCGAGGCCGGCGGGCAGGACCACCTCGAGCCGCTTGCCACCCACCTCGACCACGACGGTCTCGCGCTCGGCCGGGCCCTCGGCGGCGCCGGCGGCGGCGGTGAAGGCCGGCACGGTGTTGTCGAACTCGGTCTCGATCCAGCGGGTGTGCACGTGGAACGGCTCGGACGTGAACGCCTCGTCCCGCACCACGAGGCGGTGGAACGGCAGCGCGGTGGCCATGCCCTCGACCACCATCTCGTCGAGTGCGCGGCGGGCCCGCTCGATCGCCTCGGTACGCGTCTCGCCGGTGATGATCACCTTCGCCAGCAGAGAGTCGAAGTTGCCGCCGATCACGTCGCCGGCCGAGACGCCGGTGTCCACCCGGACGCCCGGGCCGCTGGGCAGCCGCAGCGCGGTGATCGTGCCGGGGGCGGGCAGGAAGTTGCGGCCCGGGTCCTCGCCGTTGATCCGGAACTCGATGGCGTGCCCGCGCGGGGTCGGATCCTCGCTGAAGCGCAGCTTCTCGCCGTCGGCGATCCGGAACTGCTCACGGACCAGGTCGACGCCGGCCGTCTCCTCGGTCACCGGGTGCTCCACCTGGAGGCGGGTGTTGACCTCCAGGAAGGAGATGGTGCCGTCCGCGCCGACCAGGTACTCCACCGTGCCGGCGCCGTGGTAGCCGGCCTCCCGGCAGATCGCCTTGGCGCTGTCGTGGATCTGCGCGCGCTGCGCGTCGGTGAGGAACGGCGCGGGGGCCTCCTCGACCAGCTTCTGGTGCCGGCGCTGCAGCGAGCAGTCCCGGGTGCCGACGACGATCACGTTGCCGTGCTGGTCGGCGAGGACCTGCGCCTCGACGTGCCGGGGCTTGTCCAGGTAGCGCTCGACGAAGCACTCGCCCCGGCCGAACGCGGCGACCGCCTCGCGGGTGGCCGACTCGAACAGGTGCGGGATCTCCTCCATCGTGCGCGCCACCTTGAGGCCGCGACCGCCGCCGCCGAAGGCCGCCTTGATGGCGACCGGCAGGCCGTGGTCGACGGCGAAGGCGATCACCTCGTCGGCGTTGCCCACCGGGTCGGGGGTGCCGGGGACCAGGGGTGCGCCGGCCCGCTGGGCGATGTGCCGGGCGGTCACCTTGTCGCCGAGGTCGCGGATGGCCTGCGGGGTGGGGCCGATCCAGGTCAGCCCGGCGTCGATGACCGCCTGGGCGAAGTCGGCGTTCTCGGAGAGGAAGCCGTACCCGGGGTGGACGGCGTCGGCGCCGGCCTTCGCGGCGACGTCGATCAGCTTGTCGATGCGCAGGTAGCTCTCGGCCGCCGTGTCGCCGCCCAGCGCGTACGCCTCGTCGGCGAGCGTCGCGTGCAGGGCGTCCCGGTCGGAGTCCGCGTAGACGGCGACGCTGCCGAGGCCGGCGTCGCGGCAGGCGCGGATGACGCGGACGGCGATCTCGCCGCGGTTGGCGATGAGTACCTTGCGCACCTTGTGGCTCCTCCCGGGAGGTCGTTGACCGGGAGTGTATCGGCCACCCTGATGTCCCTAACGATCGCTCAGTGTGGGATGTGGCACTGTCCCACCGGGTTCTAGTCAAACTTGTCTAATACGCTTGTGCCTGTGTCCGCCACGCGAATGATGATCCTGGGACTGGTCCGCTGGATGCAGCCGGTGCACGGCTACGACGTCCGCCGCGAGCTGCTGAGCTGGAACGCCGACAAGTGGGCCAACGTCCAGCCCGGCTCGATCTACCACGCCCTGCGCAAGCTGACCCAGGAGGGACTGCTGCGCGAGGTCGCGACCGAGCAGGTGGGTGCCCGTCCGGCTCGCACCACCTACGAGATCACGCCGAAGGGCGAGGACGAGTTCGAGACGCTCCTGCGTGGGTTGTGGTGGCGGCTGCACGAGCCGGCCGATCCCTTCGCGGCGGCCTTCTCCTTCCTGCCGGCGCTGCCCCGCGAGGAAGCCTCGGCGGCCCTGCGCAACCGGGCGAACCAGCTCCGCGCCGGTGTCGGATGGATGCGTACGTCGTTGAACTCGGATTGGCTGCGGTCCACCAAGCCGGTGCACGTGGGCTGGATGTTCGAGCTCTGGTCGGACCGCGCCGAGGTGGAGATCGCCTGGTGCGAGCGGATCGCCGACCGGATCGACGAAGGGATGTCGTACCTGCCTGATGGGCTGGAGCGTGCGGACGGGTGGTCCGGGTGGGAGGAGCGTCTGCCACCGCGTACCTCGGGCCCCTAATAATCAACGTTGACCATAAGAGCTATATCGCGTTAGCCTTACCGCGGCACAACGGGGAAGCGCGCCGTCCGGTGCCGTCTTCTGTGGACAGAGAGATGGCCGGCCGTCGCCGGCCCGGGGCGACCAGGAGCCAGACATGATCGAGACCAGAGGGTTGCGGAAGTCGTTCCGCACCCGCACCGGTCGGGAGACGAAGACGGTCGACGCCGTGCGCGGGGTCGACCTCCAGGTCACCGAGGGGGAGATCTTCGGCTTCCTCGGCCCCAACGGTGCCGGCAAGACCACCACTCTGCGGATGCTCGCCACGCTGATCGAGCCGGACGGCGGCGAGGCCACCATCGCCGGCGCCGACCTGCGCAAGGACCCGGCCGAGGTGCGCCGCCGCATCGGTTACGTCGCCCAGGGTGGCAGCACCTGGGACGAGTCGACCGCCCGCGAGGAGCTGGTGCTGCACGCGCGGATGTACGGCATCTCCAAGGCCGAGGCGCACCGGCGCGCGGCCGGTGCGCTGGACGCCTTCCAGCTCACCGAGTACGCCGACCGCAAGTGCAAGACCTACTCCGGCGGCCAACGCCGCCGGGTGGAGATCGCGCTCGGCATCATCCACGAGCCGAGGATCGTCTTCCTGGACGAGCCGACCACCGGCCTCGACCCGCAGAGCCGCGCCCACATGTGGGACGAGATCCGGCGGCTGCGCACCGACGGGATGACGGTCTTCATCACCACGCACTATCTGGACGAAGCCGACGCCCTCTGCGACCGGATCGCGATCATGGACCACGGCGAGGTCGTCGCCGAGGGCACCCCGGCCGACCTCAAGCGGGAGATCTCCGGCGACGTGGTCCTGGTGGGGCTGGACGCCGTCGCCACGCCGCAGGCCGCCGAGCTGCTCGACACCGAGCCGTACGTCAACAAGCTGGAGACCGCCGACGAGGGCGGCCTGCGCCTCTACGTCGACGAGGGCGCTACCGCCATCCCGCAGATCCTCCGCCGGGTCGACAGCGCCGGCCTCACGCTCACCTCGATCGAGCTGCACCGTCCCAGCCTCGACGACGTCTTCCTGACCAAGACCGGCCGCTCGCTGCGCGAGTCCTGAGACCACCGGAGACATCGTGAAACTCGCCCGCGACACGTGGCTGATCTTCGAGCGGCAGCTCCAACTGCTCCTGCGCAACCCGGTCTGGGTCTTCGTCGGCGTCTTCCAGCCGGTGATGTACCTGCTCCTCTTCGCCCCGCTGCTCAAGCCGGCCCTCAACGCGCCCACCCAGGCCGAGGCCTACAAGATCTTCGTACCCGGCCTGCTGGTCCTGCTGGCCATCTTCGGTGGCCTGTTCCAGGGCTTCGGCCTGATCGCCGAGCTGCGCGCCGGGGTCATCGAACGCTCCCGGGTCACCCCGGTCAGCCGTCTGGCCCTGCTGCTCGGTCGCTCCCTGCGCGACGTCGTCTCGCTGATCGTGCAGGCGATCATCATCACCCTGCTCGCGCTCCTGTTCGACCTGCGGGTCTTCATCGGTGACCTGCTCCTGGCGTACCTGATGCTGGCCCTCATCGCGCTGATGACCTCCGCCGTCTCCTACGGGGTCGCCCTCAAGGTCAAGAGCGAGGACGCCCTCGCACCGCTGATGAACACCGTCGCCCAGCCGGTGCTCCTGCTCTCCGGCATCCTGCTCCCGCTGACCTTCGCGCCCGGCTGGTTGCAGGGCATCGCGGACTGGAACCCGTTCTCCTGGGCGGTCGACGGCACCCGCGCGCTGTTCGCCGGTGACCTCGGCGACGACAAGGTCTGGCAGGGGCTGACCATCATCGCGGTGCTCGCCGCCGCCGGCGTCTTCTGGGCCGCCCGCCAGTTCGCCCGCAGCGTCCGCTGACGGGAGAGCTGCCTCTCACCAGGAGCGGGGTACGCATCGAGCGCTTGTAGCGTAAGGCGCGTGCCCCGCTTCACCCGTGACCGGACCACCTGGCTGGCGTACGCCCAGCTGGGTCTCTGGGGTTTCTTCCTCTACGGCTTCGGCCCGGTGGTCCCGCTGCTCCGCGACGAACAGGGCACCTCCGCGGCGGTCGCGGGCCTGCACAGCACCGGCATCGCCGTCGGATCGCTGCTCGGCGGTGCGCTCTTCGCGCCGCTCGCGCGCCGCGTCGGCCGCGGCGCGGCCATCTGGACCGGCCTCGCGGGCGTCGCCGTCGGCGTCACCGCCTTCGGCGTGGCGCGTCCCCTGCCGGCCACCATCGCCGCGGTCGTGGTGATCGCCACCTTCGGCATGATCGTCATCAGCGGCGTCGCCGTCGTGCTCACCGCGCGGCACGGGCCTGCCGCGCCGGCCGCGCTGACCGAGGCCAACGCCGCCTGCGCCGGCCTCGGCATCCTCGCCCCGGTGGTCATCGGGGCCAGCGTGGACGCCGGCTGGGGCTGGCGACCGGTGATGGCCGTCGAGGTCGGCCTGATCGCGCTGGTCGCGCTTGCTTTCGGGGTACGCCCGCGGCAGACCGCCCCCGCTGCCGCGGCTCCCGGCGGCCCGGTCGCCGCGCCCGCGCCCCCGACCGTCACGAGCCGTTCCGCGCCCACCAGCCCCGTGTTAGGAAGGGACCCTTCCTATGCACCAGGCGTTAAGCGGGGGCCCTTCCTTTCGCAGCGGCTGCCACGGGCGTACTGGATCGCCTGGACCCTCATGGCCGTGACCGGCTCGATCGAGGTGTGCCTGTCGCTGTGGACGGCCGACGTGCTGCGCGACCACTCCGGCCTCGACGCCGGGGCCGCCTCCGCCGCCGTGGCCGCGATCGTCGGTGGGATGTTCGTCGGGCGGCTGGTCGGCGGACGGTTCGCCCTGCGGTACCGGCCGGTGCCCCTGCTGCTCGGAGCACTGGGCGTGTCGCTGGCCGGGTTCACGATCTTCTGGACCGCACCGGTGGGCTGGCTCGCCGTCGTCGGGCTGGTCGTGCTCGGCCTCGGCAACGCGCTGCACTACCCGCTGGCCATCTCCATCGCGCTCGCCGTCGCCGGACCGGCCGCGGACAAGGCGGCGGGCTGGGCGTCGTACTCGATGGGGGTCGGCTTCGGCATCGCGCCGGTGGCCCTGGGCTGGTTGGCCGACGGCGTCGGACCGTACCTGGCCTTCCTGCTGCTGCCGGGCTTCATCGCGGCGGCGGCGGTGCTCGCCACGCGACTCGGCCGCGCGCTGCACGCCGGCACCCCGGCCGACGACCTCCAGCCCACCCCGGTTGGCGCCGGTTGATCCACTCCGGTGGTGTCAGTGCACCCGCGCGAGGGTGAGGCCGTCGGCGATCGGCAGCATCACCGCGTCGACCCGGACGTCGGCCAGGACCTCGTCGTTGAACGCCGCGATCGCCCGGTCGTCGGCGTTCCCCGGCGCGATCACCCGGCCACCCCGCAACACGTTGTCCACCGCGATCACCCCGCCCGGGCGCATCCGCGGCACCAGCTCCGACCAGTAGATGGGGTAGCCGGTCTTGTCCGCGTCGATGAACGCGACGTCGATCTCCCGCTCGTACGGCAGCTCGCGCAGCGTCTCCCCGGCCGGCCCGATCCGCAGGTCGATGCGGTCGTCCACCCCCGCGCGGGTCCAGTACCGCCGGGCGATGCCGGTGTACTCCTCGGAGATGTCGAAGCAGGTCAGCCGCCCACCGTCGACCAGGCCCCGGGCGATCGCCAGCGAGGACAACCCGGTGAAGGTGCCCACCTCGACCGCCCGCCGGGCACCGAGCAGCCGGGTGAGGAAGGTCAGGAAAGCGGCCTGCTCCGGGGCGACCTGCATCTGCGCGTCGTCCGGCAGGGCCGCCCGCGTCTCCTCGATCAGCTCCCGCATGATCTGGTCCGGTGGCGAGCCGTGCGCGACGAGGTACGCGTGCAGGTCCTCGGTGAGCGGAATCGACTTGGTGGTCATGACCGGACGCTAGCCCAGCGGATCGACGGACTGGTTGCCCGGCGCGACCTTCGTCCACAGATCGGTGATCCGCAGGTCCAACTCGGCGAGGAGACGACGCAGCAACGGCAGGCTCAGACCCACCACCGTCCCCGGGTCACCCTCGATCCGCTCCACGAACGGCCCACCCAGCCCGTCGATCGTGAAGGCGCCCGCCACCGCCAACGGCTCGCCCGTGCCCACGTACCTGGCGATCTCGTCATCGTCGATGTCGGCGAAGTGCACGGTCGTCGAGGCCACCGCCTCGGCCCGCCGCCCCGCCTCGATGTCGATCAGACAGTGCCCGCTGTGCAGGACGCCGCTGCGCCCACGCATACGCTCCCACCGCCGGACGGCATCCGCCGCGTCCGCCGGCTTGCCCAGGATCTCGCCGTCGAAGGCCAGCACCGAGTCACAACCGATCACCAACGTGCGCTGGTCGTCGGCGGGACGCAGCCGGGTCAGCACCGCCTGAGTCTTGAGCCGCGCCAGTTCCAGGCACAGATCCTCGGCCCGGTCGGTGACCACCAGGGACTCGTCTACGCCGCTCACCAGCACGTCCGGCTCGATGCCGGCGGCCTGGAGGGTCTTGCGGCGGGCGGGGCTCGCCGACGCGAGCACGAGACGAAGGGGCATGGATTCAGGCACGTCGCCGACGTTACCGGGCCACCGGTGCCTCCGCGGTACACCCCGCGCGTCCTCCCATTGTTTCGCGCCGTTGTTTCGCGCCGGACGTCGACAACCTGGAGACGAGTCGCTGCGGTCACGCTGGGAGCCGGCCCTGACCGCCGGCCGGCTCGCCGTGTGCCCGCTCGTGAAGTTGGAGTTCCTGTCCACCGCCAGGACAACGACTGATCGGCCACCGCCGAGTACCACGGCCCGTCGCTGCTGCGCTACGACCGCGACTTCAACCAGATCGCCAAGGTCACGGGCCAACCCGTCCGCTGGGTCGCAAGGCCCGGCTGGGGTGGAGTGAGCCTGCTCGTACGTCTCGACGACTGATCCCGGGCGAAGACCTTGATCGACTCGCCTTCATTGAAGTCGGGCCATCCTGCGCGCCTTGACACCCCGACTTCAATGACATCGAGTGGATCAAGTAGCCGCGACGGCGCCCGAGCGAAATCTGTGACGAAAAGTCCGATCAGCGGCTGATGCGTGGGGGTGGGTCGTCACTGTGACGCCGTCGCCGAGCAACCGCTGCCCACACGCCTCCGACCGCCAGCAGAACGCCAAGCGTCAGGAGCCCACGAACCGTGGACTCGCCATCCTCCGAGCCGGTGTCTGGTTGAGCCGCCGATGACTGCGCGGCGGTGGGTACGGATGGCGAAGAGTTGAAGCCGAGCGGCGGGACGTCAGCACTCAGCGCCGCAACCAGATCAATGACGCCGTAGCCGTACTGGTCGTCGCGGCCGGGAGGTCCCTTGTCGACGGCGGTGGCGGTCAGGCGATGGACCACCTCGGATGCGGGCAGGTCGGGGTACTTCGACCGTACGAGAGCGGCCGCGCCCGCAACAATGGCCGTGGAGTCAGAGGTTCCGGTTCCCTTGCGGTACCTGCCCCTAGAACTCGTGCTGTAAATGTCGACAGCGGGCGCGACAATACTTACCGCCGGGCCTGTAACAGAGAAGCTTGCGTAGCGGCCGCCACGGTCGACTCCCCCAACAGCAATAACCCCATCCGACGATGCTGGGTAAATGACGTCGATGTCGTCCGGGCGATTGCCGGCAGCTGCGACAACAACGACGTTCGCCGAGCGGGCAGCAGCGAGGGCGCGTGAGAGGCGTTGACTAAAACCCCCACCAGCTGAAATGCTGATCACGTCTGCGCCTTCTGAGATCGAGTATTCGATCGCTCGGGCCAAGCGGTCGTTATCGCCTTCTCTGTCGTTCTCGAAGGCTTTAATTGGCAGTATCTGCGCCTTAGGTGCAATGCCGAGCGCCCCGGTTTCGCCGACGCCTCCATGGGCAGCGATGATGCCAGCCATGCCCGTTCCGTGACTATCGGAATCTGATCGGCCGTCTCCTGGCTCGTCAGGAATTAGACTCACGCCCGGCAGTAGGTTGACGCGGAGATCTGGGTGAGGATCTACGCCGGTATCTAGGACTGCAACCGTTACTCCCTCGCCCTGGCTTACCTTATGCGCTTCAAAAACCTTCAAATATTGGAGATGCCACTGGTCTGTCCTAATGCGAAGGGCGCCATCGGGTGACGGGGCTGGGCCAGCATTGGTCACTGGCATGGGATGGGTGAGTGCGGCAAACGCGACCAGAGGTGCTGCGAATTTCCGCAATCTGTACCGGATCACCTATTCCAACCGATGGCAGGTCCCGGGTCGATCGGTCCTTCGTCGTCTGGTGGACGAACAACCGGGTCAACACCCCGATCTGTCTCCCAAGGACTATCGGGATCCCAGCGGCGGGTTTCTGGCTCTGTACCACCTCGCCGAACTGCCCTCCCAGGTGCTGGGGCAGTTCCTCCCAACCCCGGAAGGCCAAAGGAGGGTGCGCCACCGATGGGCGGCACGGCGTGGGCTCCTGCGATGCCTCTACCGACACCAGGGCGAGAGCCTGCCCCTCCGGTTGGTGCAGTACCCGCGCCCCCGCCCCCAATGACTCCACCGATCGGGTTGACTCGGCGAGGCTGAGAGTTGCTCGGTGCGGGCTGACCTAGACCTGCCCCGGGCAGCCCGCCGATTAGGCCGCCAGGCGGCAGCGCTCGTGACGAGGGTGCAGGCGCTTGCGGCAACTTGCTAGCGCTTCCTGCGACTGGCTTCGCGGGTTGTGGGGGAGCGGACCCGGTCGCTCGCCCAGTGCCCGCCATGGGCGTCGGCAGGTTGCTAATGCTTCCCGGTGCGGCCACCGGACTCGATGAAGTGGTCGGCTGGCCGAGGTTGACGGGTGTCTGGACAAGTCCTGTACTGGCTCCGCCAAGCACGGGTCCGACTCCAGTTACGGGAGACGGTAGTGGCGGCTGGGCGGGGGACGAGGTACGAGTGCCTGACTGTGCAGACGTGGCAGCTACAGCTATCGGCAAAATTGGCGGGATTATTGGCGCCCCCACCCCCGCGCCATAGACGTCGGGATCAGCGGGGTCTCGAACCAGAGGCTTCGCGGGTGGGGGCTGGCGGAGCATGACCTGCGCCTGTTGGAGTTCGCTGCTCAACCCGTACATGATCCCGCGCGCCTGCACGTTCAGCCGTTCCAGATCGACGTCCGTCACCGGAGGCTGGGTCACGCGACTGCCCATGACCGCCTTCGGGTCCGCTGCCGTCGCCTCGTACGCGCGCCTCTGCTGAAGCTTGACCGCGTACTCGTCGTAGATGCTCCGCAGCGTCTCGCGGGTGGTGCCGATGGCCTGGGTGGCGGCGGACAGCGCGGTGTAGTTGGTGGCGGCCGCGTCGTGGGTGCGCCGAACCTGATCGATCAGCTGGTCCAGTTCGGCGACGTACGCGCGGGATGCCTCGTTGGTCTCCGGTGGCCACGCCTCGGCGAGGCCGCGCCGGTACTCCTGGAGCCGGCCCAGGTGTGTCTGGGCGAGGTCGCAGATCTTCCGCCAGCCGGCGACCTGCCGCCAGTGGTTGGTGGTGTCCTGGTCGGCGAGGCAGGCCCACATGCTGGCCACGTCCATCAGGTGCCAGTTGGTGAGGCCGCCCGAGCGGCCGACGCCTGCTTCGTTCACGGCAGCACCACCGGCCCCGGTGCGCCCTCGGTGCCGGTCGGGTCGCGGAGCACGAGCGGGGGGCCGGGGGGCGTGACCGGTGCCGGGGTGGCGAGTGCCCGTTCGACGTCGACCACGCGGGCGGACGAGAAGGCGTCGGAGTCGTGGTAGCGGTCGGCGACCTGCCCGGCAGCCGCAGCGAGGTGGCCGGTGGCTCCGCGTACGCCCCAGACCGTGTCGGCGGTGGCCTGCTGGGTCTCGTGGTGGGCACGCAGGAACTCGACCAGCTCGATGAACGCGTCGGCCGGGTTGGGCAGGGGTGTCTTCAGGTCCTCCGCGATGTACGACAGGTGCGGGGCGTAGTTCCGCTCCACCTCGGCCTGCAACCTGTCGGCGAATTCGCGCAGCTGACGGATGTCGGCCTCGATGCCGCCGTAGCCGCGGAGCCACGCCGCTGGGCGGTCCTCCTCGGGGATCATCGTCCCTCCCTACCCGTCACCGCACCGTTTCCCTGAGTGAGGTTAATGGCTCCCCGACGATGTGGGCAGCCCCCACCCCGGCGCGGCAGCCGCCCCCGTGGGGGGTCACCTGCGGTGATCCGTACCCCAGAAAATCAGCGGGGCAGGCCGGAGGCGCGCCACGCGCCCGGTCCGGCGGCGTTGGCCGCGCCGCCCGCGCGGGCGCTGCGCGCCCACGTCGACGTCGCGACCGGGGTGGGCGCGGCGGCCGGTCGGGACCGGACGGCGATCACGCCCACCAGGGCGGCCAGTTCCTCGGCGGTGGGTACGCCGCGGACGACCCGGAACAGCGGCTCTTCGGCAGACATGCCGTCAGGGTACGCGTCCAGAACTTGACCTTCGCCGCACAGTGGCGTGCCGGCGGTGTGAGCGCCGGGCGCTGCGGGTACCGTCTCAGCGATGTCGAACGCGCTTCCCCAACTCGTCGCTGACCGATACCGGCTTCTTTCGCCGCTCGGTCAGGGCGGCATGGGTCGGGTGTGGAAGGCGCGCGACGAGGTGCTGCACCGGGATGTGGCGATCAAGGAACTCGTTCCCCCGCCCAGCCTCACCGACGAGGAGCGCCGCGAGATGCGGGAGCGCTCGTTGCGGGAGGCGCGGGCCATCGCCCGGCTCAACCACATCAACGTCGTCCGCATCTTCGACGTGCTGCGCACCGACGGCGACCCATGGATCGTCATGGAGTACGTGCCGTCGAAGTCCCTTCAGGACACCCTCGCCGAGGACGGCCCGGTGCCGGTGGCGCGCGCGGTGGAGATCGGGCTGGGCGTGCTCGGCGCGCTGAAGGCGGCGCACAAGGCGGGCGTCATGCACCGCGACGTCAAGCCGGGCAATGTGCTGCTCGGCGACGACGGCCGTGTGGTGCTGACCGATTTCGGTCTCGCCACCATCCCGGGCGATCCCAACGTGACCCGCACCGGCATGGTGCTGGGCTCCCCGGCGTACATCTCGCCGGAGCGGGCCCGGGACGGCACCGCCGGGCCGGAGGCCGACCTCTGGTCGCTGGGCGCCACCCTCTACGCGGCGGTCGAAGGCAAGTCGCCGTACGCGCGACCGTCCGCGATCGCCACCCTCGCGGCGCTGGCCACCGAGCCGATGCCCCCGCCGAAGAACGCCGGGCCGCTCAAGCCGGTGCTGACCGGGCTGCTCAACAAGGACCCGAACGAGCGGATCACCGCCGAGCAGGCGGAGCGTCTGCTGCGCCGCGCGGGGGGCAAGCGGGCACGCGGGATCTCGCTGCTCGACGGCGTACGCCGGCCGGGGCCGAACGGGCCGCGTGAGCCGCGCCCACCGCTGGTGCCGGCGCCACGGCCCGCGGAGGTGTCCAAGCCGGCCACGCCGCCCGCCCAGCGGACGCCGCATGCCGCCGCGGCCGGCGCCGCCGCCGCTGCGGGGGCCGCTGCCGCGAACGCGGCCGACCCGACGCCGGATGCCCCGGCCGACCCGACACCGAGCACGTCGGACTCCGCGCCGACCGCCCGGGTCGACGCCCCCGCGCCCACGTCGGACACCGCGCCGACGGCGAAGGTCGACGCGCCGAAGCCGGCCGCCGCCGCGAAGCCGGCACCGGTCAACCCGACCTCGGTAATGCCCGCGCCGGTCAGCCCGCCGTCCGGTCGGGCGACGGTGATCGCCGGCGACGGTTCGAAACCCGACCGCACCCGCCGTAACGTGCTCATCGGCGTGCTGGTCGCGCTGCTGCTCCTCGCCCTGATCGTGGTCGTGCCGCTGCTCAACCGCGGCGGCGACGAGGGCGGTGCCGACACTCCGCAGGCCGGTGCGACCAGCGACGCCGGGACGTCCGCACCCGCACCGTCGGCCTCGGAGCCCGTTGCACCGGCTCCGACCAGCGCCGCGCCGAGCGCGTCGGCGTCGGCGTCCGCGTCCGCGCCCCCGTCGACCGGTGCGCTGCCCGCCGGCTGGAAGATCCACAAGGACGCGCGCGGGTTCGAACTGCCGATCCCGGAGGGCTGGGTCCGTCGGCAGGTGGACGGCGAGACTGTCGTCTTCGACGAGCCGGACGGGGTGCGCGAACTGCTCGTCCAGTGGACCGACACGCCGCAGCCGGACGCGTACGCCGACTGGAAGCGGATCGAGCCGGGGCGGAAGAGCCGCGTCAACGACTACGAGCTCATCAGCATCGAGCGCTGCGACTTCTGGAAGACCTGCGCCGACTGGGAGTGGCGGGAAACCCGGGAGAACACCCGGATCCGCGTCCGCAACCGCGGCTTCGCCACCGCCAGCAACCGGGGGTACGCCCTGCGGTGGGAGGTCGCCGACGCCGACTGGCAGGCCAACCTCGCCGGCTTCGACCTGATCGCCAGCAGGTTCAAGCCCGACCGCCAGGACTGACACCCGGGATTCGCGCCTCCTGCGAGATTCGTTCGCATGTCCTTCCGTCGTACGGGGTACCTGTACGTCACGACGGAAGGGAGGGTTCGACATGGGTTATCGACGGAAGAACGCCCGACCCCGGGTGGCACTGTGGATGCTGGTCGCCCTCGGCGACATCGTCCTCCTGCTGGCCAGCGTGGGAATGCCGCTGTTGGTGGCGCTGCTCAGCGTCGTGACGGTCACGCTCGGCGGGCTCGGCGTCCGGCGGATGACGCGACGTGGCGCGCTCACGTCGAACGACGCGGTGGCCGTTCCGGTGGTGGCGCGACGACGAGCCTGAGGCGCTTTCCGCCCGGCAGGTTGCGTGGCGGCAGCCGGACCAGTTGTCGACCGTACGGTGACAGCCGATCCCGCTGCCGCCAACTGCGTCAGGCGGTGTTGTTCGCCAGGGCGATCAGCCGGCTGCGGTCGCCGTTCCAGTAGTTGCGGTCCACGTCCCCGCTGATGCCGGAGACCCGGCCGGTCGCCGTGTACTGCCAGAAGCTCCACACCGAGGCACCGGCCGGCAGGGCGCCGGGCGTGCTCGACCAGCGGGCCAGCCAGAGCGGGTGGTTCGCCCACGGGCCGGTCCAGCTTCCGGTGCACTGGTTCCACCAGCTCGTGGTGGTGTAGATGACCGCGTACCGGCCGGTGCGCGAGCGGTAGGTGCTCAGGAAGTCCTGGATCCAGCTCCGCATCCCGCTCGTGCTGAGTCCGTAGCAGTATCCGCCGCTGTACGGGTTGGCCTCGATGTCCAGGGCCGCCGGGAGGGTGCGGCTGTCCGCCGACCAGGCACCGCCGTTGGAGGCCAGGTAGTTGGCCTGGGTCGCCCCGGAGGAGATGTTGGGCCGGGCGAAGTGGTACGCCCCGCGGATCACCCCGGCGTAGTAGGCGTTGGTGTAGTTGCTGTTGAAGTTCGGGTCCCGGTAGCTCGTACCCTCGGTGGCCTTGATGAACGCGAACTGGATGCCGGCGTTGCGGACGCTCGTCCAGTTGATGGTGCCCTGGTAGCGCGAGACGTCGATGCCGGGCGTGGTGGCGGCGGCGGCGGGGGTGGCGGTGGCGACGAGCGCCGCCGCCGCGGCGGCCAGGGCCGCGAGGCCGCCGGCGAGCAGTCGACGCAGGGATGATCGGGTACGGGTCACGAGAACCTCCCGAGAGACAGACATCTATTGACGCCTATCTTTGAAGGAAGGTGCCTGTCACCGCAAGGGGTGCTGAGAAAACTTTCAGCGCAGGGTTGCGGGATCGAGCCGCCACCGGAAGGGCTCGGCCATGCTCAGCTCCTCGCCGGCCTTCGCCACCCGGTCAGCCTCACACGATACGAGGCGGTGGCCCCGGACCGACACGGATCATGCCGGTAGGCTCGCGCCCCATGGTGTCGATCGACGGGCTCTCCGACCTCTGGAACCGCCTCCTCAGCGCACAGCCCGACCCACCCCCGCTGCTGGTGCTGCTGACCGGGCTCGCCGCGCTGGTGGTGGTCTCCGCCCGGCTGCCGTGGCGGGTCGCCCGCAACGCGGTGACCATCGCCCACGAGGGCGGGCACGCGCTGGCCGCCCTGCTGACCGGTCGCCGGCTGCACGGCATCCGGCTGCACTCGGACACCTCCGGCCTGACCCTCTCCGCCGGCCGGCCCACCGGCCCCGGAATGATCCTCACCCTGCTCGCGGGCTACGTCGCGCCACCTCTCGTGGGGCTCGCCGGCGCGTGGCTGCTCGGCGGCAACCGGATCACCCTGCTGCTCTGGGTCGCCGTGGCGCTGCTGCTCGCCATGCTGGTGCTGATCCGCAACGTCTACGGAGTGCTGTCGCTGCTGGTCACCGGCGGGATCGTCCTCGCCGTCTCCTGGTACGCGAGCCCGCAGGTCCAGGCCGCGTTCGCGTACACCGGGGTGTGGTTCCTGCTGCTCGGTGGCGTGCGGCCGGTGGTGGAGCTGCAGCGGCTGCGGGCCCGGGGCCGCATGCCGGCCTCCGACGCCGACCAGCTCGCCGGCATCACGCCGCTGCCGGCGTTCTTCTGGGTGACCGTCTTCGCCCTGGTCAACCTGGTCGCCCTGGTCGCCGGAGCCCTGCTGCTCGCCGGCCCGCTGCTCACCGACGCGGGCATCACCGTCTGACCGGTCCGGACCGGACGGGCGCGGGCACGGGCGGGACCAGAGGGCAGAATGGGCCCGTGCGATACGTGATCATCGGGGCGGGTGCGGTCGGCGGGACCATCGGCGTACGCCTGGGGGAGAGCGGCCACGACGTGACCCTGGTGGCGCGCGGCGCGCACCTGGACGCGATCCGTCGGCGGGGTCTGACCCTGCGCCGGCCGGACGGCGATACCACCTGGCGGGGGTCGGCGGTCGACGGGCCGGGCGCCGAGCCGTTGCCGGCGGACACCGTGCTGGTGCTGACCGTGAAGTCGCAGGACACCGACGCCGCCCTGGCGGCGTGGGCGGACGCGCCGGTGGCCGGCGGCGGTACGGCGGCACAGCGGCTGCCCCTGTTCACCGCGCAGAACGGGGTGGCCAACGAGGCCGCCGCGCTGCGGCTCTTCGCCGACGTGCACGGGGTCTGCGTGTGGCTGCCCGCCACCCACCTGGACCCGGGCGTGGTGGTGGCCAACGGTCATCCGCACCCGGGGATGCTGCACCTCGGCCGGTATCCGTCCGGAGTGGACGACGTCGACCGGGCGGTCGCCGCCGACCTCACCACCGCCGGATTCGTCGCTCCGGTGCGGGACGACGTGATGCGCTGGAAGTACGGCAAGCTACTGGCCAACCTCGGCAACGGACTCCAGGCGCTGCTGGGCCGTGACGTCCCCGCCGACCTGCAGGATCGGGTACGCGCCGAGGGCGAGGCGGTGCTGGCGGCGGCCGGCATCCCGCACACCAGCCGGGCCGAGGAGGCCGCCGAGCGGGGTGGCCTCGTCGGGCACCGTCCGGTGGGTGGTGCGGACCGGGCCGGCGGTTCCACCTGGCAGAGCCTGGCCCGGGGGGCCGGCTCGGCCGAGGCCGACCACCTGAACGGCGAGGTCGTGCTGCTCGGCCGGCTGCACGGGGTGCCGACGCCGGCGAACGCCGCCGTGCAGCTCGGGGTACGCCGCGCGCTGCGCGAGGGCATCCCCGCCGGTGAGTTCCCGCTCGCCGAGGTGGAGAAGCTGCTCGCCTGACCGCCCGCCGAGACGCGCGAGAAACGTCGCGTCACCGGCAACCGGACCGGTCGGCCGGCGCGTGTCCCCTGCGACCGCCACGGGGGAGGTAGCAGGTGCCGGATGTCGACGGGTTCGACGATTTCTACCGGGGCAGCCGGCAACGGCTGCTCGGGTACGTCTACGTGCTCACCGGCGACCTGGCCGAGGCCCAGGACGCCGTGCAGGAGGCGTACATCCGGGCATGGCAGCGCTGGTCGACGGTGGGCGGGTACGACGACCCGGAGGCGTGGGTGCGGGTGGTGGCGAGCCGGATCGCGGTGAGCCGCTGGCGGAGCCTGCGCAGCCGGTCCCGCGCCTACCTGCGGCACGGGGCAGAACCGAGCGCGCCCGGTCCCGGCACCGACACCGTCGAGGTGGTCGCCGCACTGCGCCGGCTGCCCGAGGAGCAGCGCACCGCGCTGGCCCTGTACTACCTGCTCGGCATGCCGGTGGCGGAGGTGGCCCGGGAGACCGAGGCGCCCGTCGGCACGGTCAAGGCCCGACTTTCCCGGGGGCGCACCGCGCTCGCCGGCCTGCTCGCCGTCTCTGACCTGGAGGAGGCCTGATGTCCGAGCACCTGACCTTTGAGCGGGTGCACCGGGAGCTGAGCGGGGTCCGCTGGCCCGAAGCGGCCGAGCTGCGGGCCCGGGCCCGCGGGCGCAGTCGGCGTAGGGCGGCGCTGGCGGCGGCCGCCGTGCTGGTCGTGGTGTCGGGCTCCGCCGCCCTGACGGCCGGGCGGATCAGGGAGCCGGTGGCGGCCAGCGGGCGGCCGGCGGCCGGCCCGAGCCGGGCGGAGATACCGCTGGAGGCCCTGGTGCCCGCGGCCGACCTTCCCGAGCCGGCTGAACCGCCGCTCATCCAGTCGGGGATCGGTGAACCGGTCCGCCTGGACGACATGCTGATGGCGTGCCTGAAGGGCAAGGGGATCGCCGCCGAGTGGGCGACCTCCCGGTACTCCCGCTCACAGACGGTGCTGCGCAGCCGGCCGGCGGGCGACCCCGCGGGGGAGCCGCTGCTCCGTCAGGAGCTCTACCGCATCCGGCCGGAGGCGGCCGGTGAGGTCTTCGACGGCCTCGACCGGGCGATCCGGGCCTGTCCGACCGTGCGGGACACGGCGATGGCGGAATGGCGGGACCAGATCGTTCCGGTGGCCATCCAGCGAAGCTGGACGGTGCTGGACCGGAACTTCGCCGGTGACCGGTCCGTGGTGGTGCGCTACCGGGAGTCGCCCGTCCCCGGCGAGCGGGTCGCCGTGCCGCACGCGGAGACGTTGCGGGCGGTCGTGCAGGTCGGGGACCTCGTCACGGTGCTCACGCCGGCGGGCTACCAGCTGACCGCCCCGGACGACTTCCCGCCGCTGTTGACCCAGGCGGAGCTGCGTGACCTCGCCCGTACCGCCGCCGCCCGGCTCTGCGTCGCCGTGGCCGACCCGCCCTGCTGACCCGAAGATCCGCGCGACTTCGGGGAAGATGCCGCCTTCCCACTGTCGGGAGGGGTCAACTTCCCCGAAGTCGCGCGGATCAGGCCCCGGACCCAGCCGAGAAGCAGGGCGCGATCCCGCCGCGGAGCGGGCGATCAGAGGGGGATGTTGCCGTGCTTCTTCGGAGGCAGGGTCTCGCGCTTGGTGCGCAGCACGCGCAGGGCGCGGACGATCTGCGCCCGGGTCTCGTGCGGCGGGATGACCGAGTCCACGTACCCGCGCTCCGCGGCGATGTACGGGTTGGCCAGGGTGTCCTCGTACTCGGCGATCTTCTCGGCCCGCACGGCCGCCGGGTCCTCCGCGTTCGCCAGGTCCGACCGGTACAGGATGTTCACCGCGCCCTGGGCGCCCATCACCGCGATCTGCGCGGTCGGCCACGCGAAGTTCAGGTCCGCGCCGAGGTGCTTCGACCCCATGACGTCGTACGCTCCGCCGTACGCCTTCCGGGTGATGACGGTGACCTTCGGGACGGTGGCCTCGGCGTACGCGTAGATGAGCTTCGCGCCCCGGCGGATGATGCCGTCCCACTCCTGCCCGGTGCCGGGCAGGAAGCCGGGGACGTCCACGAAGGTCAGCACCGGGATGTTGAAGGCGTCGCAGGTACGGACGAACCGGGCCGCCTTCTCGGAGGCGGCGATGTCGAGCGTGCCGGCGAAGTGCATCGGCTGGTTGGCGACCACGCCCACCGGGCGGCCCTCGACGCGGCCGTAGCCGATCAGGAGGTTCTGCGCGTAGAGCGGCTGGACCTCCAGGAACTCGCCGTCGTCGAGGACGTGCTCGATGACCCGGTGCATGTCGTACGGCTGGTTGGCCGAGTCGGGGATGAGCGTGTCCAGCTCCCGGTCCTCGTCGGTCACGGCGAGGTCGGCGGGCGCCTCGAACACGACCGGCTCGTCGAGGTTGTTCGACGGCAGGTACGACAGCAGCGCCTTCACGTAGTCGATCGCGTCGGACTCGTCGGTGGCGAGGTAGTGCGCGTTGCCGCTGCGCGAGTTGTGGGTGCGGGCGCCGCCCAGCTCCTCCATCGCCACGTCCTCGCCGGTGACGGTCTTGATGACGTCCGGGCCGGTGATGAACATGTGCGAGGTCTGGTCGACCATCACGGTGAAGTCGGTGACGGCGGGGGAGTAGACCGCGCCGCCCGCGCACGGGCCCATGATGAGGGAGATCTGCGGGATGACGCCGCTGGCGCGGACGTTGCGGAAGAAGATCTCGCCGTAGAGGCCGAGCGACGCGACGCCCTCCTGGATACGCGCGCCACCGGAGTCGTTGATCCCGATGACGGGGCAGCCGATCTTCATCGCCAGGTCCATCACCTTGACGATCTTCTCGCCGAAGACCTCGCCGAGGGAGCCGCCGAAGACCGTGAAGTCCTGCGCGAAGACGCAGACCTGCCGGCCGTCGATGGTGCCGTAGCCGGTGATCACGCCGTCGCCGTACGGCCGGTTCCGCTCCAGCCCGAAGGCCGTGGACCGGTGCCGGGCCAGCTCGTCCAGCTCGACGAAGGAGCCCTCGTCGAGCAGCAGCTCGATCCGCTCCCGTGCGGTCTTCTTGCCCCTCGCGTGCTGCTTCTCCACGGCGCGCGCCGACCCGGCGTGCACCGCCTCGTCGACCCGTCGCTCCAGGTCCGCCAGCTTGCCCGCGGTGCTGTGGATGTTGATCCCGGTCTCGGTAGTCACCCAGGGAATATAACGATGGTTCAGGCCGGTGCTGCTGTGCAGTACACCTCAGTACCCTCCGTCGGCGTGGCCCGTAGGCTGACGGGATGCCGGGGTCCCCGTACACCGATCTCGACCGCCCGCCGCTGTCGGTGGCGCGGCTGCGGCGCGCGCTGGTCGCCCCGAACGGCCCGTGGGCCCGGCTGGAGCTGCGTGCCGAGACCGGCTCGACCAACGCGGACGTCGCGGAGGCCGCGCGGGCGGGTGAGCCGGAGGGCCTCGTCGTGGTCGCCGAGCGCCAGACCGCCGGCCGGGGGCGGCGGGGTCGGGCCTGGCAGTCGCCGGCCCGCGCGGGCATCGCGACCAGCGTGCTGCTCCGGCCCGGCGTGGCCGACCCGGACCGCGGCTGGCCGCCGGCTCCCGCGTCGGGGTACGGCTGGCTGCCGTTGCTCGCCGGCGTCGCGCTGGTGGAGGCGGTGGCCCTGCTGGCGGAGCTGGAGGCGGGCCTGAAGTGGCCGAACGACCTGCTGGTCGACGAGGCGAAGTGCGCCGGCATCCTGGCCGAGGCCGTCCCACCGACCCGGGCCGGTGAGATGCCCGCGATCGTTCTCGGCATCGGCCTGAACGTGACCCTCCGCGCGGACGAGCTGCCGGAGAACCCCACCGGACTGCCGGCCACCTCGCTGCAACTGGCCGGTGCCGCCGCCACCGACCGGGATCCGCTGCTGCGCGCCCTGCTCCGCGGTGTCGCCGACTGGTACGACCGCTGGCGGTCCGCCGGTGGGGACGCGGTCACCTGCGGGCTGCGCGACGCCTACCTGGCCGCCTGCGCCACGGTCGGCCGGAAGGTACGCGTGCTGCTGCCCGGGGGCGACGAGCTGACCGGGACGGCCACCGGCGTGGACGCCGACGGCCACCTCCTGGTCGCCACCGCGACGGGCGAACACCGCCTCACCGCCGGCGACGTCCTCCACCTGAGGTGAGAGGAAGGGCCCCGCGCGGCTGATCCCCTCGGTGGCGACGGGGCGTTACGGTCTGCCCGTCCGCTTCTCGCGATGGAGGTACCCGTGGCGTTTCCCGAGGACGTGCTCACCGAGGACGAGCATGTCGTGCTGCACCTGCACCCGCACTGGAGGGCCCTCGTCGGCCCGGTCGTGGTGCTGGTGTTCGCCGTCGCCGCGGTGGTGGCCGGCGTGGTCCTGCTCCCGTCCGGCGGGGGCGGCTCGGTGGCGCTGGCCGTGATCGGTGGGCTGGCGCTGGTCGCGGTGCTGTGGCTGACGCTCCGGCCGTACCTGGCCTGGCGGAGCACCCACTACCTCTTCACGAACGAGCGGGTGCTGCTCCAGGAGGGCCTGTTCTCCCGGGACCGGCGGGACATCCCGCTCACCCGGATCAACGACCACGCGATGCGCCAGGGCGTCATGGAGCGGCTGCTCGGCTGCGGCACGCTGACGATCGAGTCGGCCGGGGAGCGTGGCCAGTCGGTCCTGCACGACGTGCCGCGGGTCGGTCAGGTCCAGACCAGGCTCTACGAGCTGGTGGAGGCCCACCACGACAAGCACTCGCTGGGTGACGCCGAGATGCGGGACATCCTCGCCGACATGAACGAGGGCAAGCCGCTGCGCGATCCGAGCACCTGACCGCCGGTGGCGGGGCCGGTCAGCGGTGGGGGGAGCGGCGGGTGGTGGCCTGGAGTTCGGCGGCGAGTTCGGCCGCCAGCTCCCGGTCGAGCGACTCGCCGAGCGCCGCGTCGAGCGGCGCGGGGCGGCCCTGTGCGGGTGGTCCGGTCACCGGTGCCACCGCCGGGCGGGCCCGGGGCTCACCGGGTTGACCCTGGGCCTCCTCCAGCTCGGAGACCGACTCGGCCAGCTCCGCCACCGGGTCCATCTCGGCCATCGTGTCCCACTCGTCGCGCGGGATGCTGTGCCAGGTCGGCGCCGCGTGGGCGGGCGCCGGCTGGAAGACGAAGGTCCGGTACGACCAGAACCGGAAGAGCGTGGCCAGCAGTACGCCGAAGGTCTTGGCCACGTTCAGGGCCAGCAGGCCGGTCAGGCCGAGGCCGTACTTCGCGGCGGCCAGCACGCCCAGCTCGATGAGCAGACCCGCGCCGTTGAAAAGGAAGAAGAGGACGTATTCGCGTCTCATCGCCGATTTCGGGCGATCTCGGTACGTCCAGTGACGATTCATTAGATACGACGTGATCGTCGCCACGACGGTCGCGATGACCGTTGCCTTCAGTTGGCCGTCGACAAAAACGGTGAGTGCCAGAGCATTGAACACCGCGTAATTGATGACGGTGTTGATGCCACCGACGATGCCGAATTTGAGCGCCTCGTGGATGAACTTCTGCCAACGCTCAGGCAGCAGACGGACAAGACGCATGCGGAACACCTTAGGGCAGTGGGCGGGACCGGCCGGCCCCGACTGGACGAGGTGGGCGTCAGCTCACGCCCCGTGTCGGTCCTGCTTCACTTCCGGAACCGGCTGGGTTCCCCCTTCGACGAAGACGAACCGTCGGTAGGACCAGAAGCGGAAGAGGGTCGCCAGGCCGGTGCCGACGAGGTAGCTGGCGACGTTGTCCGCCACCGGGGTCTGGAAGACCTCCGGCCAGACACTGCCCAGCCCGTACCTGCTGATGGCCAGGCACGCCACCGTGATGCCCAGGCCGACCCCGTTGAAGAAGAAGAACAGTGCGTACTCGCGGGCCGGGTTGGAGCCGCGGCGGTGCCGCCAGGTCCAGAACCGGTTGCCGAGGAACGCGAAGCTCGCCGCGATCACCGTGGAGATGGTCTTGGCGGTCACCTGCTCGACGTCCTGCGCGGCGGTCATGTAGTTGAACAGCGCGAAGTCGATGAGGAAGGCGATGCCACCCACGGTGGCGAACTTGCTGAGCTCCCGTACGAGGTGACCGAACCGGTCGATCAGGGAGCGGAGCAGGCCCGGACGGGTCTGCCGGGAGTCAGGCTCCCCGGTCATTGTGGCGGCCACCCCGCGAGCGTACCGGTTGCCGCCGCACCGTACGGGTAGCAACGGCGGAGGGCGCGGGCGGTGGAGACGGTGATGAGCGGAGCGTAACCGGCGGTGACGAGATCCGGAGTCGTTTCCTCCGAACCGCGATCGGGTCGCGTCGCGCACCGGCGGACGGGCCCGACGTTCCCCGCCCGGGAGGTCCGCGACAAGATTTGCGTGAAACTGCGCGCGAAAGCGGGTATCAGATCGTGATGCCGCAGCGAGGCCGTACCTTGTGCAGTTCTTCACAACCAGTCCCACTGACTGGCGACGCCGCCCGGTTTACGCTGAGGCCAATCCCAGGTTTCCACGAAGGCGGCGCATAGTCGTCAAGACTCGTGCATCCCATAGATCGGTCAGCGTCGACCACCAAGGAGATGTGTCATGGTTGCTCCGGCTACTGTTCGGGGTATCGATCAGGCCCCGACGTCCCACCCCAAACTGCTCGCCTGGGTCCGTGAGGTCGCCGAACTGACCACCCCCGACCGGGTGGTCTGGGTGGACGGGTCCGACGAGGAGTGGCGCCGCCTCACCGACGAGCTGGTCGAGGCCGGCACCCTGATCCGCCTGAACCCGGAGAAGAAGCCCAACTCCTTCTACGCGCGCACGGACCCGACGGACGTCGCCCGGGTCGAGGAGCGCACCTACATCTGCTCCGTCGACGAGGCGGACGCCGGCCCCACCAACAACTGGATGGCGCCGGCCGAGATGAAGCAGACGATGACGGAGCTGTACCGCGGCAGCATGCGCGGGCGCACCATGTACGTCATCCCGTTCTGCATGGGTCCGGTCGAGGCCGAGAGCCCGATGTTCGGCGTCGAGATCACCGACAGCCCGTACGTCGTCGCGTCCATGCGGATCATGACCCGGATGGGCGCCACGGTCCTGGAGGCCATGGGCGACGATGCCGACTTCGTGCACGCGCTGCACTCGATCGGCGCCCCGCTCGCCCCCGGCCAGCAGGACGTCGCCTGGCCGTGCAACGAGACGAAGTACATCTCGCACTTCCCGGAGACCCGGGAGATCTGGTCCTTCGGCTCCGGCTACGGCGGCAACTCGCTGCTCGGCAAGAAGTGCTACTCCCTGCGTATCGCCAGCGTCATGGGGCGCGACGAGGGCTGGCTGGCCGAGCACATGCTGATCCTCAAGATCACCTCGCCGGAGGGTCGGGTCTACCACGTCGCCGGCGCGTTCCCGTCGGCGTGCGGCAAGACCAACCTGGCCATGCTGGAGCCGACCATCCCGGGCTGGAAGGTCGAGACCATCGGCGACGACATCGCCTGGATGCGCTTCGGCGAGGACGGCCGCCTCTACGCGGTCAACCCGGAGTACGGCCTCTTCGGCGTCGCCCCGGGCACCGACTGGAAGACCAACGCCAACGCGATGCGGACGCTTGACCGCGGCAACTCCATCTTCACCAACGTGGCCCTCACCGACGACGGGGACATCTGGTGGGAGGGCATGGGCGAGCCGCCGGCGCACCTGATCGACTGGAAGGGCAACGACTGGACGCCGGAGAGCGACAACCTCTCCTCGCACGCGAACAGCCGGTTCTGCACCCCGATCACCCAGTGCCCGATCCTCGCCGAGGACTACTACGACCCGAACGGCGTGCCGATCGACGCCATCCTCTTCGGTGGCCGCCGCCGGGACACCATCCCGCTGGTGACCGAGGCCCGGGACTGGGTGCACGGCGTCTACATGGGTGCCACGCTCTCCTCGGAGACGACCGCCGCCGCCTCCGGCGCGGTCGGTGTCGTCCGCCGCGACCCGATGGCCATGCTGCCGTTCATCGGCTACCACGCCGGTGACTACTTCCGGCACTGGATCGAGATGGGCAAGGGCGCCGACGGCGACGAGTCCAAGCTGCCCAAGATCTACTACGTCAACTGGTTCCGCAAGGACGCCGAGGGCAACTTCCTCTGGCCGGGCTTCGGCGAGAACTCCCGCGTACTCAAGTGGGTCATCGAGCGGCTCGAGGGTCGCGCCGACGCCGTCGAGACCCCGATCGGCATGGTCCCGGCCCAGGACGCGCTGGACGTCGAGGGTCTGGACATGACCCCGGAAGACGTCCGGATCGCGCTCAAGGTCGACGCCGACGAGTGGCGCAACGAGCTGCCGCTGGTCACCGAGTGGTTCGAGAAGTTCGGCGACAAGCTGCCGGGTGTTCTGTGGGCCGAGCTGGACGCGCTGCGCGCGCGGCTCGACGCGGCCCAGCCGCAGAAGTAGGTGTGACGCCCGCCCGCGCGGGGGAACACGGGATTCCATGAGGACGGCCGCCGAGACCGAGGTCCGGCGGCCGTCCGCCGTCCGGGCGCTCACCACGCTGCTGGCGACGACCGCGGCGGCCACCGTCGTGGTCGAGCTGCTCAACTGGGTGTACGCCCCGGAGCAGGGTTTCGCGCTGGCCGTCCGCACCGGCTGGGCGCTGCTCCGCTCACTCGGTTTCCTGCTGCTCATCGGGAACGTCCGGCGCGGCCGTACGGTGGCCCGCCCGTTCGGCCTGATCCTCGCGGTGACCACGGTCTTCGCCGTCGGCCGGCTGATCGTGCCCCGGCAGGGGACGCCGCCGCTGCCCGGCCTGCTCGGCTTCGCCGTGCTCACCGCGCTCTGCGTGGCCGTGGTGTGGCTGCTCTACCGCTCGCCGGCCGTGGCGTCCCACCTGAGGAGGCACCGCCCGCGCCTGGTCATCGACGGCCGGGGCATCTCCTGGCGGGAGACCCCGCCGCGCCGGCCCGAGGTCAGCGGGTGGCTGCTCACCGCCCGGGTGGCCGCCTTCACGTACAGCCCGCTCATGCTGGTGCCCGCGCTGGTCGCCGGAGCGGCCGTGCTCGACGACCGGCTGGCCGCCGTGCCCGCCGTGCTGTTCTGGTTCGGCGCCGGGGTCGTCACCAGTTACGCCGTCCTCTTCTGCACCGCCTTCCTGCTGCGCGGCCGGCACTGGGCCCGCCGCCTGCTCGTCGTGGTGACCCTGGTCGTGCTCGCCGTCGACCTGCCGCTCTGCTGGTGGCTGCTCGACTGGGACGGCCTCGTCCGGGACGGCGCCCCGCTGGCAACCGCCGCCGCCGTGACCCTCTACGCCCTCCACCGCGCTACCAGGGCCGATCCCCCCACCCCCACCCCAAGCGCATGATCGACTCGGCTTCCTTGAAGTCGGGCCATCCGAGTGACTCCGACACCCCGACCTCAGTGAAGTCGAGTCGATCTTTCGTCCCAGGCAGGATGACGGACGCGGGCACGGCCCCGGACCGGCTCGCGGGGAGGGGACGCCATGACGGACGGCGGCGTGGAGCAGGGCGGGGCAGTGGAGCAGGTCGGGGTAGGGGAGCAGGGCGGGGCAGGGGACGAGTTCGACGTGGTGGTGGTCGGTGCGGGGCCGGCCGGGTCGGCCGCCGCGCTGGCGGCCCGGCGGGCCGGTGCGCGTGTGCTGCTGCTGGACCGGGCCGACTTTCCCCGGGACAAGGCGTGCGGTGACGGCATCGCCGCGCACGCGCTGGACGTGCTCGACGAGTTGGGCGTACCGGACGCGGTGGCCGGCTACCCGCCACTGCCCGCCCTGCGCATGGTCAGCCCGGGAGGCGACGAGGTCGCCCGGACGCTGCCCCGACCGGCATACACGGTGCCCCGTACCGTCTTCGACGCCCGCCTGGTGGCGGCGGCGGTCGCGGCCGGCGCGCAGCTGCGGCGGCACGCCGTACGCCGGGTCGAGGTCCGCGCCGACCGGGTCGTGCTGGACGGTGCGGTCACCGCCGCGGCGGTGGTCGGGGCGGACGGGGCCGGATCGGTGGTCCGGCGGGCGCTCGGGCATCCGGTGAACCCGGACCGTCACCTGGCGCTGGCCCTGCGGGGGTACGCGCCGGCCCGGCCCGGGCCACCCGAACAGCTCATCGTCACGTCGGCGCCACGCTGGCCGGCGTACGCCTGGTCGTTCCCCATCGGTGACGGGCGGGCGAACGTCGGGTACGGGGAGGTCCTGCGGGGTGAGCCGCTGACCCGGGCGCACCTGGTCGACCGGCTCGCCGCGCTGCTGCCCGGCACCGACCCGGCCACGGTCACCGATCTACGCGCCCACCACCTGCCGCTGTCCACCCACCGTCCGGCGCCGGGGCGGGGTCGCGTGGCGCTCGCCGGTGACGCGCTCTCCCTCATCAACCCGTTCACCGGGGAGGGGATCTTCTACGCCCTGCTGTCCGGGGCGCTGGCCGGCGCGGCGGCGGCCCGTTCGCCCGAGCACGCCGGCCGGCGCTACACCGACGCGTTGCGTCGTCGGCTCGGCGTACACCTGCGGCACAGCTCGACCGCGGCGTGGCTGGCCCGCCGGCGGTTGGTGGTGGACGCGGCGGTCCGGGCGGCCCGGCGTGACGACCGGGTCTACCGGACGGTGGTGGAGCTGGGGCTCGGTGACGGGCGGCTCGACGCCCGCACGCTGGGCATGATCGGCTTCGGACTCGCGACCCGGGATCGGCCTCCCCGCCGATGATGCGCGACCCCGGTCGCTACGCTGCTAGGTGATGACTCTGCGGGACCTTGTCTACTCGGTGTACGAGCGACGGCTCACGGCGAAGCTCGCCGGCAAGCCGGTGCCCCGTCACGTCGGCGTGATGTGTGACGGAAATCGCCGATGGGCCAGGGAGATGGGCTTCGTCGACCCCAACGACGGGCACCGGGTCGGTGCGGAGCGGATCAAGGAGCTGCTGCGCTGGTGCGATGCGGCCGGCGTCGGGCACGTGACCCTCTGGCTGCTCTCCACCGACAACCTCTCCCGGCCGGCGGCGGAGCTCGACCCGTTGCTCCAGATCATCGAGGACCTCACCACCGAGCTCGCCGAGGAGGGCAACCCCTGGCGGCTGCGCATGGTCGGCGCGCTCGACGTCCTGCCGGCGCACCACGCGGCGGCGCTGAAGGCGGCGGAGGAGCGCACCCAGGAGCGCAGCGGTGGCGCCCAGGTCAACATCGCGGTGGGGTACGGCGGCCGGCGGGAGATCGCCGACGCGGTGCGCTCGCTCCTGCACGAACACGCCCGGGCCGGCACCAGCATCGAGGAACTGGCCGAGGTGCTCGACGTCGACCACATCTCCGAGCACCTCTACACCCGGGGCCTGCCGGACCCGGACCTGATCATCCGGACCAGCGGCGAGCAGCGCCTGTCCGGGTTCATGCTCTGGCAGTCCGCGCACTCGGAGTTCTACTTCTGCGAACTCAACTGGCCGGACTTCCGGCACATCGACTTCCTCCGGGCGCTGCGCGCGTACGCCAACCGGCACCGCCGCTTCGGCAGCTGAGCCCGGTCGGCTCAGGTCAGGCGGGGCAGCGCGGCGGTGAGGAAGTCACCCAGCGCGGCGGGGGAGTCGATGGTCAGGTCGGCCGCGTCGGCGACCTCCTGGCCGGTCTCCGGATTGGCGACGGCGACGCACACGCCGAAGAAGTGCGGATCGGCGGCGGCCCGCGCGCGCAGCGCCGCGAACGCCTTGATGTCGGAGACGTCGTCGCCGAAGTACCAGGCGGCCTCGGCGTCCCGGATCACCTCGTCGATCACCATGCCCTTGTCCCGGTCGACGGGGGGCTTCAGCTCCAGCACCATCCTCCCGGCCTGGACCCGCAGCCCGAGCCGCTCGGCCTGTGCCCGGCCCCACGCCTCGATCGTCCCGCCCAGCCGGGGAGCGGTGCGCCAGTGCAGTGCCACGGAGAGCCGCTTGAACTCGACCAGCGTGCCGGCGGGTAGCTCGGCCCGGGCCAGGTCGGCCAGCTCCGCCATGGTGGGCACCCAGGGCAACGCCGCCGGCTCGGTGACGGTCTCCCCGCCCGAGTGGCTGTGCTCCAGGCCGTAGAGGCCGTAGAGGTCGACGCCGCCAAGGCCGCCGAGGTGGTCGCGCAGGAACTCCACCGGTCGGGCGGAGACGATCGCCACCCGGCGGACGACCGGGGCGAGCGCCTCGATCGCGTCCAGCACCTTCGGTGCGGGCTGCACCGCGGTCGGGTCGTCGTCGACCGGCGCCAGCGTGCCGTCGAAGTCGAAGAAGAGCACGGTCCCCGCCGCGCGGGCGGCGGTCGTTCGCCAGGCGTGGTCGGCGTTCAACGGAGTCCCCGGCTGTTGGTTGCGCAGATTCAACGGCGGCACGCGCGACAGCGTACCCCGGGGATGGCGGCCCATTCCCGAGCGCGAAAGTGACGTCCGGCCGACGGTTCGGTCGGTGTGCGGCGTCGGTGCAGGGTCAGCGTTCGGCGGCTCCGCGTCCGCGCCGGCCGAACGGCACCACGGCGGCTTCCTGGCCCTGGCTGAGCAGGTACCCCTCCACGAAGCCGCTGTTCCGGTCGCCGGTGTGCGTCTCGATCTCGTTGAGCCGCGCCACCAGGAACTCGGTGAGCGCGCTGACCCGGTCGTTGAGCCGGTCGTGCAGTTCGGCGACCACGGCCAGGACGACCGCGGTGCCGGCGGTGGTGAGCGCGAGGAGGTTGACGAGCAGGGGTAGTTCCCCACCGTCGACCGCCAGCGTCACCGCGTTCCCGGTCGCGCACAGTGTCAGGGACACGGTGGCGACCATCACTGCCAACCACTTCAGGGTCATGGACAGACCCCTCCTTCTGTCCCGCAGGGCTGGGTTCGGCCTTGTCCCGTCCCCCCGCCGATGACGAGCCCAAGCAGTACAAACGGACGCTAGCGCGCGGATTCGGGCCCGGGAGCGAAACGAATGAGTCTGACCTGCCGTTCTTTCGCCATCTGAGGAACTAGCTGGCTTCTTTACCTCGTTTTCGGACCTCGACCGGCAGAGTCGGCCGATATGCGAGGTAGCGAATGGTCTCGCGGATGTGGAACTTCTCGGCGTCGGACACCGTGGGGTCGACCAGGCGGCGCAGCAGTGCCTCCACGTCCGGGTCCATCGGTGGGGGCGGCGGGGCGGTGCGGGGGGAGGTCGCCCGGTCCCAGCCCAGCGCGGCGAAGGCGATCGCCGGATTCAGGCCGAGGCCCTCGCAGAAGGCGACCACGCGCTCGGCCTCCGGGTCGCTGGCCCAGTCGCCGCGCACCCATCGGTTGATCGTCTGCCGGGACACGCCGGTGCGGCGCGACACCTCGGTGCCGCTCCAGGCCCGGGTGGCCCGTGCCTCGTCGAGCGCGCGGCGGACGAAGGTGGCGAAGGCGATCTTCCGTGCGTTGGCGGTCTCGGTCACCCCGCGACCGTAAGGCCAGGAGCCGGCGACCGGCTCCGGTGGCACGCGGGTGTCACGTGAACGAGACGTAGTTTCCGGTGCGCCGGTAAACGATCCGGCGGCCTTTCTGAGGGGTGTCACCTGGGCAGAATAGATGGCCGTAGGTGCGGGGGTAAGCGGACGAAAAGCTGATACTGTCACGCTCGTGGGACAATCTACGGTGTGTCACGTGCAGGAGACGATCAGTGCTCATATGCGTCACGCCAGTGGTGCGGAGGAGGTGCGGTGACCGAGCTCGCCACCCGTGCCCAGGCCTTCGGCCTGATCGCGGAGGGGGTCGCCGCCGGCCTGAGCGCGCCATGGCGCCTCTACCTGGCCCGGGGCTGTCGTTACCTCTCTCTCAGCGTCGGCGACCGTGCCGAGTGGAACGCCTGGCGTACCCACCTCGGCTGCCCGGAGCTCAGCGTCCGGGTGTACGACGCGGGCGGCGAGATCCGTCGCTCCTCGGTCGCCGAGGTCGTCCTGGACTGCTGCCGGATCAGCGTCGAGCTGGTCGAGGAGGTCAGCACGGACGACCTGGACCGCCTCCTGGTGGTCGATCCGACCTCGGCCGAGCCGGAGGAGCGATGACACGGCGCGCGCGGCGGACCGGAGTCGACGGATGAGCCCCTTCCTCGCGGTCTTCCTCGTCCTCGTGCTCGGCGCGACGAGCTACGCGGCGGGGCGGCTGCACGGGCAGCTCAGCTACCGCATCGGCTACCGGTTCGGCTACCGGCAGGGCTACTTCGACGGGGACCGGGGCGCGTGGAACCGGCGACGGCGCGACGCCCAGGCGGCCATCGCGTCCGCGCTCGCCGGCCCTCCCGTCGTGGAGACGACCACGAAGGCCGACCGGACCACCGGGGCCGCGGCGCGGGTCGGCACGACGTACACCGGATCGTCCTTCACGACCTCGGATGCCCCGGTCGCCGGCCGGCACCCGGCCGGGACCCTGGTCCGGCGGACCGGTTGAGCCCGGCCGGCGGGTGACCCGAGAACCCGCCGGCCGTACCCATGACGCGGTGCGCCGTCCGCGGCGGACGCGCACCGTCGGGACCACGTCAGACCGGTGACGGGGGTCCCCACCGGCCGGGATGCGCGCAGGGGGCATGCATCCCGGCCGGTTCCGCCGTGCGTTCACACGCCGGACCCCGGAGATCCACGATCGCCCTCTAGCCGGGACGGGCGGACGCCGCTAGCGTCTAGGCATGGCGCGGGGTTGTCCCGGGCCAGCCGGCCCGCCCGGACCTGCGACCTCGCGCACGGGGTTTGCATCCGACCCCGTGTCCACCCGGGCACCGGACGAGGCGGAACACGGGTGGCGGGTGCCCATCCGTCGGAGCAGGCCTGTGACGACTCGCCGTACCTCTGCCGGTGCCGACCCGACCCCGGCCGCGACTGCCACGACCCGCCGGACCACCCGCGGCCGCCGTGCCGCGGCCGCCGCGCCGGTCGAGACCCAGGAGCCCCGACCATCCGGCCAGGCATTCGTCCTGGACACCTCGGTCCTGCTCTCCGACCCGGCGGCCTTCCACCGGTTCGCCGAGCACGAGGTGGTGCTGCCGCTGGTGGTCATCACCGAGTTGGAGGGCAAGCGCCACCACCCCGAGCTGGGCTGGTTCGCCCGCCAGTCCCTGCGCCTCCTGGACGACCTGCGGGTCCTGAACGGCCGGCTGGACCGACCGGTTCCGGCCAACGACCAGGGCGGCACCCTGCGAGTCGAGCTGAACCACACCGACGACGGGGTGCTGCCGCCGGGCTTCCGCACCGAGTCCAACGACGCCCGGATCCTCTCGGTGGCGTTGAACCTCGCCGCGGAGGGACGTCAGGTCACCCTGGTCAGCAAGGACATGCCGCTGCGGGTCAAGGCCGCCTCGGTCGGCCTGCACGCCGACGAGTACCGGCACGGGCAGGCCAGCGACCCGACCTGGACGGGCATGTCCGAACTGGAGCTGAGCGAGGAGCAGATCAGCCGGCTGTACGGCGGTGAGGCGCTCGACCTGGACGAGGCGGCCGGTCTGCCCTGCCACACCGGCCTGGTGCTGCACTCCAGCCGGGGCTCGGCGCTCGGCCGGGTGCTGCCCGACAAGACGGTACGGCTGGTCCGCGGTGACCGGGAGGCGTTCGGCCTGCACGGCCGCTCGGCCGAGCAGCGGATCGCCCTCGACCTGCTGCTGGACGACTCGGTGGGCATCGTGTCCCTCGGTGGCCGGGCGGGCACCGGCAAGTCCGCCCTGGCGCTCTGCGCCGGCCTGGAGGCGGCCATGGAGCGCCGCCGGCACAAGAAGGTCATCGTGTTCCGCCCGCTGTACGCTGTCGGCGGTCAGGAACTGGGCTACCTGCCGGGTTCGGAGTCGGAGAAGATGTCGCCCTGGGCGCAGGCCGTCTTCGACACCCTCGGCGCGGTGGTGCACGAGAACGTGCTGGAAGAGGTGACCTCGCGCGGCCTGCTGGAGGTGCTGCCGCTCACCCACATCCGGGGGCGCAGCCTGCACGACGCCTTCGTGATCGTCGACGAGGCGCAGTCGCTGGAGCGCGGGGTGCTGTTGACGGTGCTCTCGCGGATCGGTCAGGGCTCGCGGGTGGTGCTCACGCACGACGTCGCCCAGCGGGACAACCTACGGGTCGGCCGGCACGACGGTGTCACGGCGGTGATCGAGGCGTTGAAGGGTCATCCGCTCTTCGCCCACGTCACCCTCACCCGTTCGGAGCGTTCTCCGATCGCCGCCATGGTGACGGATCTTCTGGAGGACAACTCACTTTGATGACCGTTTAGAGCGGCTTCATGCGCATAATTCGTGTGGCACAGATCACAATTTGATCCCTTGGTTTCCCAAGAGCCTCACTGTGCGCGATGGTGTCCCACGGCGCCCACGCACCGAAGAGATCGTTGGTGATCGTTCGTCACCCGGCGGACGGCATCGGTGACCACCGGTGCGTCGGCTGCGACCGGCAGGGTCGGGGCGCTCACGACGCGGGGTCCTCCGCGGTTCCGCGTCGTGTGTCCGTGCCCCCGACGAAGGGACCACTTCGTGAGTCGGCTGTGGAGCCGGTTGGGCGCCCGCACGGCTGCTGTCGCGCTGCTCTCCGTGGGCGTTGCCGGCGGCTTCTACCTGGGCGACGACCGCGAGACCCGGCAGGACCCGACCGCACGGGTCGGTGTGGCGGCCGAACAGGCCGTGAACGACCAGCAGACCGCCTCCGGCGTGCAGTCCGTCCAGCAGCGGACCGCCGAGTACCACGCGAAGCTGCGGTCCGCCGCGGCAGCCGAGGCGGCCGCGGAGCGCGCGCGCCGGGCCAAGGTCGCCGCCGCGTCCCGGAAGAAGGCCGAGGAGGCCGCCGCCAAGGCCGCGGCGGCCGTCGAGGCCGAGGAGGAGAAGACCGTCAGCAAGCCGTACGACGGGCCGATTCCCGCCTCCTGCGCCGAGTTCAGCGGCAACCGGAAGATCGGCTGCGCCCTCATGCTCGAGAAGGGCTTCGCGATCGACCAGTTCCCGTGCCTGGACAAGCTCTGGGACAAGGAGAGCGGCTGGAACCACAAGGCCCGCAACCCCTCCTCCGGGGCGTACGGCATCCCGCAGGCGCTGCCCGGCAGCAAGATGGGCTCGGTCGCGGACGACTGGGAGACCAACCCGACCACCCAGATCACGTGGGGCCTCGGCTACATCGAGGGCCGGTACGGCACCCCGTGCAAGGCGTGGGCCCACTCGCAGGACGTGGGCTGGTACTGATCGGCGAGCGGCTGCGGGGCGTGTGGGAGTCCACACACCCCGCCGCCGTCGCCGGTACGCCGAAGGGCCGCCCGAGTGGCGGCTGTCGCCCACACCTGATAGCTCTTGACGGGTGACCCTGCTCCCGGGAAGCGGCGACCCGAACCGGTTCGGCACCGAGGCGTTCTACGCCGCGCTCGGCCGCGCCTTCGTCGCGATGTGCGCGGTGGTTCCGTTCCTCTTCCTCATCGAGGCCGTCGACCAGGGTCTGGCGTTCGGTCTCGACGCCGCGGCGGGCATCATCCCGCAGCGCATCGAGGGGCTCGACGGCGTCTTCTTCTCGCCGTTCCTGCACCACGGGTTCGACCACCTCTACAGCAACAGCATCCCGCTGATCCTGCTCGGCACGTTCGTGCTCGCCGCCGGCGCCCGCCGGTTCCTGTGGTCGACCCTGATCATCGTCCTGGTCAGCGGCCTGGGCGTCTGGTTCACCGGCTCGTCGAACTCGATCGTGGTCGGGGCCAGCGGCGTCATCTTCGGGTACCTCGGCATCCTGCTCACCCGCGGCATCGTCGAGCGGAGCTGGTGGAACTTCGCCGTCTTCCTGCTGGTCGGTCTCCTCTACGGCTGGCAACTGGTCGGCATCCTCCCCACCGACGAGCGGATCTCCTGGCAGGGCCACCTCTTCGGGCTCCTCGGCGGGGTCGTGGCCGCCATCCTCTTCCGGCGCCGCCGGCGGGACCTCGACGGGCCGTACCGCCCGGAGTCCACCCTGACGCTGCCCTGACGCCGGAGGCGGCTCGCCGCCGCGCGTGGGACGTCCTTGCCCGGTCGCCCCGGCCGCCCTACCGTCAGGGGCCACACGCGTTGGTCCGTGAGCGGAAAGCGGCGGTGGATGCATGCGCGAGGTTGACGTCGCGGTGATCGGGGCCGGCCCCGCCGGTCTGTTCGCCGCCTACTACGCCGGGTTCCGCGGGCTCTCCGTCGCGGTGGTCGACGCGCTGCCCGAGCCCGGCGGCCAGATCACCGCCATGTACCCGGAGAAGCTGATCCACGACGTGGCCGGCTTCCCCGCGGTCAAGGGGCGGGACCTGGTGGCCAACCTGGTCGCGCAGGCCGCGCCGTACGACCCCTGCTACCTGCTCGGCACCCGGGCGGAGAAGCTGTCCTACGCCGACGGGCGACCGGTGCTCGGTCTGGCCGGCGGCGAGCAGCTGACCTGCGGCGCGGTGATCGTCACCGGTGGGCTGGGCAGCTTCACCCCCCGGCCGCTCCCGGTCGCGGAGCACTTCACCGGCACCGGGATCGTCTACTTCGTACCGCAGCCGGCCGAGCTCGCCGACCGGGACGTGCTGATCGTCGGGGGCGGTGACTCCGCCTTCGACTGGGCGTCCACCCTGCAGCCGCTGGCCCGCTCGGTGACCCTGGTGCACCGCCGTGAGCGGTTCCGGGCGCACGCCGGCACGGTCGCGCGGGTGCTGGCCACGCCGGTGCGGGTGGTGGTGAACGCCGAGGTGACACGGCTGCACGGCGACGGCGCCGTCGACGGCGCCGAGATCACCGTGCGCGGCGGTGCGGCCGAGCTGCTGCCGGTCGACACGGTGATCGCGGCGCTCGGCTTCACCGCCGATCTCGGGCCGCTGGCCGAGTGGGGGCTGCACCTGGACCGGCGGCACATCGTCGTCGACAGCGCCATGGCCACCAACCTTCCCCGGGTCTTCGCCGCCGGTGACATCACCGAGTACCCGGGCAAGGTGCGCCTGATCGCCACCGGCTTCGGCGAGGCGGCGACCGCCGTGAACAACGCGGCCGTGGCCATCGACCCGTCCGCGCACCTGTTCCCCGGGCACTCCTCCGACGGCACCTGAGCGCCGCCCCTCCCGGCCCGATCAGGCCGGCAGGCCGATCAGGTCGGCCATCAGGGCGGTCTGGTGGTCGAAGTACTCGTCGCGGTGCGGCACCGCCCGGTTGAGCCGCCCGAACAGCTCGAAGCTGATCAGCCCGAAGAGGTGGGTCCAGCCGGCCATGCCCCGGGCGAGGAGCGACTCGGGCAGTCCGGGGAAGAGCGCGGCACCGATCACCGCCAGGTCCTCCCGGACCGGCTCGGGCAGTTCCTCGGCCGGCGGGTCGAGCCGCCCGGCGGCGAGCCCGTCGCGCAGGATGCCGACCAGGGTCACCGGCGGCCGTTGCGCCGGTTCGACGGTGGCGTCCGGTGCCGCGTACCCGGGCACCGGACTGCCGTAGAGCAGCGCGTACTCCGCCGGGTGGGCCAGCGCCCAGTCCCGGGCCGCGCGGCAGGCCGCGTGCCAGCGTCCGCGCAGGTCGAGCCGGTCGCGCCCGGCGTCCGCCGCCGCCACGGCGTCACCCAGCGCGTCGTACGCCTCGATGATCAGCGCGGTGAGCAGCTCGTCGCGGCTCGGGAAGTAGCGGTAGATCGCCGACGAGACCATGCCCATGTCGCGGGCGACCGCCCGCAGGGACAGGTTGGCGCCGTCGGTGGAGAGGTGCCGCCGAGCCACCGCCTTGATCTCGTCGATCATCTCGGCGCGGACCCGGGCGCGGATGGAGGAAGCCGGCATGCCTCCACCCTGCCACGAGAGAGAGCGGACATCAAATTCGAGAGCAGTGCTCTTGACGCGGGGGCGTCGAGGATGTCACTCTCATTGCGAGAGCGGTGCTCTCAAAAGCTAGCCCTGATCCGAAAGGTGATTCCTGATGTCCCTGCACGTCATCGTCGGCGCCGGTCCCGTCGGCACCGCCACCGCCCACCGCCTCACCGCCGCCGGCGAGAAGGTCCGGCTCGTCACCCGGCGCGGCACCGGTCCCGACCTGCCGGGTGTCGAGCGGGTGGCCGCCGACGCGTCCGACGCCGACCACCTCATCGCACTCACCGACGGGGCCACGGCCCTCTACAACTGCGCCAATCCGGCGTACCACCGGTGGCCGATCGACTGGCCACCGCTGGCCGGCGCGCTGCTCACCGCCGCCGAGCGCACCGGAGCGGTGCTCGCCACCGTGGGCAACCTCTACGGCTACGGGCCGGTCGACGGACCGATGACCGAGGACACCCCGCTCGCGGCGACCGGCGTCAAGGGGCGGGTCCGCAACCGGATGTGGGCCGACGCGCTGGCCGCCCACCGGGCCGGGCGGGCACGGGTCACCGAGGTGCGCGGCTCCGACTACCTGGGGGCCGGTGGCACCTCACTGCCGATGCTGATGCTGCCCGGGGTGCTCGCCGGGCGGCGGGTGGTGCTGCCGATCGACTTCGACGCCCCGCACACCTGGACGTACATCGACGACGTCGCCCGTACGCTCGTCGTGGCCGCCACCGACGAGCGGGCATGGGGACGGGCCTGGCACGTGCCCAGCGCGCCGGCCGTGTCGGCACGGCACCTGGCGACCCGGGCCGCGGCCCTGACCGGGGCGCCGGCACCGAAGCTCACCCGGCTGCCGTACGCGGGGCTGTGGCTGGGCGGGCTGGTCAACCCGTTCGCGCGCGAGCTGCGGGAGACCGCGTACCAGTTCGACCGGCCGTTCGTGATGGACTCCCGGCCCGCGACGGAGACCCTCGGCATCGCGCCGACCCCGGTCGACGACGCCCTCGCGGCCACGGTCACGTCCCTCGGCGGCGCGTCCCGCCGCTAGTTGTTAACCGGGGGCCCTTTCTCTACCGGAGGCGTTAAGAAGGGGCCCTTCCTTACCGCTTGCGGCGGCGACGAGGACGGCGACCAGGGTCAGCGCCGCGCCCGTCAGGGTGGCCGGGCCGGGGCGCGCGGCGGCGGTGGGCAGCGCCAGGTCGAGCAGGACCGCACCGATGATCTGCCCGGCGATGGTGGCCAGGCCGAGCAGCAGTACGCCGGTGAAGCGGACGATGGCGGCGGCCAGGGCGATGAAGAGGATGCCGATCGGGCCGCCCAGGTACAGCCACGGCTCGCCCGGGACGTTGCCGGTCGGGCGGCCCCGGACCGCCACCTCCACGGCGAACGTGGCCAGCAGCGCCAGCGTGCCCACGGTGAAGTTGACCAGGGTGGCGGTGAGGGCGCTGCCGGCGGCGCCCCGGACCCGCCCGTTGACGGCCTGCTGCCAGGCGATGCCCACCCCGGCCAGCAGCGGGAGCACGGCCAGCGCCAGGGCGTCCGGGTCGCCGAGCCGGTCGCTGACGGCGAGGAGCACCGCCAGCACGGTCAGTGCCGCGCCGACCAGCCGGGCGGGGGTGACCGGCTGTCGGCCGAGGGGACCGACGCCGGCCCGGTCCACGAGCAGGCTGCTGCCGGACTGCCCGGCCACCACCGCCACGGTGAAGACGGCCACCCCGAGCGTCCCCACCGTCAATCCCTGGGTGGCCACCAGGAACGCGCCGCACACCCCGCCCAGGCACTGCCAGGGCCGCAGCGTCCCCTCCCGGAGGGCGGCCCGCAGGGCGACCAGCCCCCGCCGGCCGCCCGGGGTGGCCGGGACCAGCACCAGCAGCACCAGCAGGCCGAGGCCGAACGAGACCACCGCGGCGGCGATCCCGTCGGCCAGCCGTACGCCCAGCTCGCCGTTGATCCGGGACTGCACGGCCACCGCGACCCCGGAGGCGACCGCCAGCCCGATGCCGGTGGCCCGCCGCGTGGTCGACAGGGTGGGGGGTGCCGTCGTCCCGGTCGCGCTCACTCCTGTTCGGCCAGCGGCCGCCCGTCGAAGTCCACCGCCGAGTAGAGGGCCAGCTTCTCCAGGCGGTGGTACGAGTCGATCACCCGGATGGTGCCGCTCTTGGACCGCATCACGATCGACTGCGTGTACGCCCCACCGGCGCGGTAGCGCACACCACGCAGCAGGTCGCCGGAGGTGACCCCGGTCGCCACGAAGAAGCAGTTGTCCCCGGTGACCAGGTCGTCGGTGCCCAGCACCCGGTCCAGGTCGTGCCCGGCCGCCAGCGCCTTCTCCCGCTCCTCGGGGTCGCGCGGCCAGAGCTTGGCCTGCATCGCCCCGCCCATGCACTTGAGCGCGCAGGCGGAGATGATGCCCTCCGGCGTACCGCCGATGCCCATCAGGACGTCGACGTCGGATTCGCCCCGGGCGGCGGCGATCGAGCCGGCGATGTCGCCGTCGGAGATGAACCGGATACCCGCTCCGGTGCGCCGGATCTGCTTGACCAGGTCCTCGTGGCGGGAGCGGTCCAGGACGCAGACCGTGACCTCGGAGACGTCGGTGCCCTTGACCTTGGCGATCCGGCGGATGTTCTCCGCCGGGCCGGCGTTGATGTCGATCACGTCGGCGTAGGCCGGGCCGACGGCGAGCTTCTCCATGTAGAAGACGGCGCTCGGGTCGAACATCGCGCCCCGCTCGGAGACGGCGAGCACGGCGAGAGCGTTCGGCATCCCCTTGCTCATCAGCGTGGTGCCGTCGACCGGGTCGACCGCGACGTCCACCTCCGGGCCGGTGCCGTCGCCGACCTCCTCGCCGTTGAAGAGCATCGGGGCGTTGTCCTTCTCGCCCTCCCCGATCACGACGATGCCGCGCATCTGGATCGAGTTGATCAGCTTGCGCATGGCGTCGACGGCCGCGCCGTCGCCGCCCTCCTTGTCGCCGCGGCCGACCCAGCGGCCGGCGGCCATCGCCGCCGCCTCGGTGACCCGGACGAGGTCGAGGGCAAGGTTGCGGTCAAGATCCTGTGGGATGCGCGTCCTGGTGTTCGTCGTCATGACGGCTCCTCCTCGCGGCGTTGCGGGGTGGACCGGCAGTGTGCGGCGTCGCCGCTGCCGGCTTTGTCGCTGATCCTCACACGATGACGGACACGGCGCGGTGGCGGGGCGGTGATGGCCCCGATACGCCACATCCGGCGGCTGCGAAGATGGCGGGGTGGAACCCGCACAGCCCGCTGACCGCGTACCCGCCGACCAGACGCCACCGGACGGCCAGCCGCCGGTGGCCCCCAGCCGCACCGGCCCCGCCGAGCCGGCCGTACCCGCCGGAGAACCGGCACTGGTCGAGCCCGCCGGCCCGCCCACGGCCGCGCCCACCGACGCCGGGGCCGAGACCGGGGAGCGGCCGGCGCCGCCGGCCTCGAAGGAGGCCGCCCGGTCGGAGCGGTCGCCCAAGGACATGGCCGTCTCGCTGCTGGTGCTGCTGGTCCCGATCGCGCTGCTGCTCGCGTTCTACCGGGGCTTCCTCGGTGGCGACCAGCCGACGACGGTCGACCCGGCACCGGCGATCGAGTCCGCCCGGGCCGCCGACGCCTTCCCGGTCTCCGAACCACGCGGACTGGGCGACGGCTGGCGCACGGTCAACGCGACCTTCCAGACCGTCGAGGGAGGCGCCAGCCTGCGGATCGGCTACCTGACGCCCGAGGGTCGCGCGGTGCAGGTCGTGCAGAGCAGCGTCCCACCGGAACGGCTGCTGCCGGTCGAACTGACCGACGAGGGGCAGCCGCAGGGACAGGCCGACCTGGACGGACGGACCTGGCAGCGGTACACGGCGCGGGGCAACGAGCAGGCGCTGGTGCTGCTGGAACCGACCCGGACGGTGATCGTGATCGGCGACGCGCGGGACAACGAGCTTCGGGCGTTGGCGGGGGCGCTCGGCTGAACCCGTGCCCCCCAGGCGTCGGAGGTATCCGTTAGGCTGCCCCGGCTCGTGCCCGGCCGGTACCTCCCGGCCTGGTGTTGCCTGTTTGTGAAGAGAGACAACTGTGAACATTCGACGGTGGACCGTCGGCGTCCTCGCCGCCGCCCTGTTCGTGCCCGGCCTGGCCGCGTGCAACTCCGAGTCGGCCGAGCCGACCGCCGCCGCCTCCTCCGCCCCGGCCGACCCGAAGGAGGCGCTGCGCGCCTCCACCAAGGAGCTCGCCGCGGGCAACTTCACCTTCACCATGGCCGGTGACGGCCTCACCGGTAAGGGTCTGGTGCACAAGCCCAGCAACAGCGTCCAGTTCGACATGGCCTTCGACGACGGCTCCGGCTCGTCGATGGCCATGGAGATGGTCATGATCGAGAAGGACAGCTGGGTGCGGATCGACTTCGGCGAGCTGGCCGAGTCCGTCCCGCAGTTCGCCAAGCTCAAGGACAAGTTCCAGCACATCGACCAGTCCAAGATCAAGGACTCGGACGCCCTCGCCGTCGACCTGGAGAACCCGGACCCGGCCGGCGCCGAGGAGCTGTTCAAGGCCGTGACGGACGTGCAGAAGACCGGTGAGAACACCTACACCGGCAAGCTGGACGCCTCCGGCGTGACCGACGCCGGCGCCATCGACAGCGACCTGGTCAAGGCGCTGGGCGACCAGGCCAAGGCGCTGCCGTTCACCGCCAAGCTGGACGACCAGGGTCGCCTCGTCGAGCTGGCGATCCCGGTCCCGGCCGCCGGCGAGACCAAGGCGCACGAGATCAAGGTCACCTACGCCGACTACGGCAAGGCCACCGCCGCACAGAAGCCGCCGGCGGACAAGGTCATCGAGGCGTCCCCCGAGACGTACGAGATGTTCCAGTAGGACCGACCACGGAAAGGGGGCGGCCGGCCGGCCGCCCCCTTTCTCGTGGCTGTGCGGGTCCCCCTGGCGAGGGAACCGGACGAACCGGTGATTGTGCGGCGTGACGGCAGGGAACTAGGTACGTGCGACCCGACCGGCGCTGCCACGGCGAACGGACGGCGCTCGTGCGGCGCAGCCGACAACTGCCGCGTCGCCCGGTTTCCGGCCGCCACCCCGGCGCGTCGGGTGACCCCCACGGGAGACACAGATGACTGTTCGACGCCTGAGCGCCGGCCTGGTGGCCGCCGCGTTGTTCACGCCCGGCCTCGTCGCCTGCAACGCCGCCGGGACCCCGCAGGCGGGCTCCTCCGCCAGCCCGACCGCCTCCGCGTCCGGCACCGGCGCCCCGGTGTCCGGCGACGCCAAGCAGGCCCTGCTCGACTCGACTCGCGAGATCAGCAAGGGCAACTTCCGGTTCACCATGTCCGGCGCCGGCTCCACCGCCGAGGGGCAGGTGCACGAGCCCAGCCAGAGCGCCGAGATGCGGGTGAGCATCGGTCAGCCCACCGACGACCTGTCGATGAAGCTCGACCTGATCCACGCCAAACCGGACAGCTGGGTCAAGCTGGAGCTCGGCGGGAAGACCGCCACCAGCGTGCCGGGCGTGCAGAAGCTCAATCTCGGCAAGTACCAGCACCTCGACCAGACCCGGATCAAGGGCAACCGCAACCTGGGCTTCGACTTCGACCAGGTCGACCCGGCCGGCAGCGCCGTGCTCACGCAGGGCATCACCGAGGTCCGTGACACCGGCGCCGGCACGTACGCGGGCGCGCTGGACGTGTCGAAGGCGGCCGACGCCGGGTCGGTCGACCCGACCGTGGTCACCGCGCTCGGCCCGCAGGCCAAGTCGGTGCCGTTCACCGCGAAGCTGGACCCGCAGGGGCGGCTCAACGAGATGGTCGTCCAGATCCCGGCCGCCGGTCAGACCGCCGCCCAGGAGATCCGGATCACCTACTCGGACTACGGCAACGCCACCGCCGCCCAGAAGCCGCCGGCGGACCAGGTCGTCGAGGCGCCGGCCGAGCTGTACAACCTCTTCAACTGACGCGACGGGCGGGCGGGGCGGCTCCGGCCACCCGCCCGCACCCGTGGCTGTGCCGGTCCGGTCGTCCCCGTGGCTGCGCCGCTCCGGTCGTCCCCGTCGCCGCCTGCTCGACGGGGACGGGTCAGGACTCGCCGTTCTGCCGGGCCGCGTCGATGCGGGCGCGGGCCCCGTCGAGCCACTGCTGACAGATCTCGGCCAGCTTCTCGCCGCGCTCCCAGAGCGCCAGCGACTCCTCCAGCGTCGTCCCGCCGGCCTCCAGCCGCTCCACCACCGAAGCCAGCTCGGCGCGGGCCTGCTCGTAGCTGGGCCGGTCGTCCTTCGTCTCGTCAGTCATCACACCCATCCCACCACACCGGCCGGACGCCGCCGGCGTCCGCTCACCGGCCTCCGCTCACCGGCGTCCATGATCGTGCTCGATCCGGGAAGTAGTGGCATCGACGCCGCAGGGAGGCCACTACTTCGTGGATCCAGCGCGATCATGAGCGTCGGGCGTCGGGCTTTCAGCCGTCGACGGTCGCGGCCAGTTCCCCGTCGGCGAGGCGTACGCGCAGCGGGTCGCCCTTGGCGACCTCGGACGCCGCACGGACCACGTGGCCGTCGGCGCGCTGCACGATCGCGTACCCCCGATCGAGGGTCGCCGCGGGGGAGAGCGCGCGGAGCCGGGCGAGAGTGTGCCGCAGGTCCTCGCCGCCGGCGGTCAGCCGGTGGTCCAGGCACCGGTCCGCCCGCTGGCGCAGTGCGGCCAGCTCGGTGGCCCGCTGGTCGACCATCACCTGCGGTCGCGACAGCACGGGGCGGGAGCGGAGCAGGTCGAGGCGGTGCGACTCCCGGTCCACAAGGTTGCGGACCGCGCGTTCCAGCCGGGACCGGGCCTGCCGGATGAGGCGTACCTCCTCGGTGAGGTCCGGGACGATCCGCTTGGCCGCGTCGGTGGGGGTGGACGCGCGTACGTCCGCGACGTAGTCCAGCAGCGGCGCGTCGGTCTCGTGACCGATCGCGCTGACCACCGGGGTACGGCAGGCGAAGACGGCCCGGCACAGCGCCTCGTCGGAGAAGGGCAGCAGGTCCTCGATGCTGCCGCCGCCCCGGGCGATGACGATGACGTCGATGGTCGGGTCGGCGTCGAGCACCTTGAGCGCGTCCATGATCTGTGGGACCGCGCCCGAGCCCTGCACCGCCACGTTGACCGTGCGGAACTCCACCGCCGGCCAGCGCCGCCGGGCGTTGGTGAGCACGTCCCGTTCCGCGGCCGAGGCGCGGCCGGTGATCAGCCCGATCCGCTGGGGCAGGAACGGGGGCCGGCGCTTGCGCGCCCGGTCGAACAGCCCCTCGGCGGCCAGCAGCTTCTTCAGCTTCTCCAGGCGGGCCAGCAGCTCACCCAGCCCCACCTGGCGGATCTCGTCGGCGCGCAGGCTGAGGGTGCCCCGGGCGGCGTAGAACTCCGGCTTGGCGTGCAGCACCACCCGGGCGCCCTCACGCAGCTCCGGCGCCCCGGCGTCGAGCACGTCGCGGTTCGTGGTGACGGTGAGGCTCAGGTCCGCCGAGGGGTCCCGCAGAGTCAGGAAGACGGTGGTGGCGCCGGGGCGGCGGCTGATCTGCGCCACCTGCCCGTCCACCCACACCCAGCCGAGCCGGGCGATCCAGGCCCCCACCTTCTGGCTGACCACCCGGACCGGCCACGGCTCCTCGGAGGTACTGCGCGGGACGTCGGTCACCCGCCCACCCTATGCCGGGACGCTGTGGCGACGGTCGCAGCCGCTGCCCCCTCGGGAGCCTGCACGTACGATGGGCGGGTGACTCAGGCTGAGGCGACCCCCCGGACCGGCAAGCGCGTGCTCCTGGCGAAGCCCCGCGGCTACTGTGCTGGCGTCGACCGCGCGGTGCAGACCGTCGAGGAGGCGCTCAAGCTCTACGGCGCCCCGATCTACGTGCGTAAGCAGATCGTGCACAACAAGCACGTGGTGCAGACCCTGGAGGCCCAGGGCGCCATCTTCGTGGAGGAGAACGAGGAGGTGCCGGAGGGCGCCACCGTCATCTTCTCCGCACACGGCGTCGCGCCCGAGGTGTACGAGCAGGCGAAGGAGCGGTCGCTGAAGGCGATCGACGCCACCTGCCCGCTGGTGACCAAGGTGCACCAGGAGGCGAAGCGGTTCGCCGCCGAGGACTACGACATCCTACTCATCGGGCACGAGGGGCACGAGGAGGTCATCGGCACCTCCGGCGAGGCCCCCGAGCACATCCAGCTCGTCGACGGTCCCGAGGACGCCGACCGGATCACCGTCCGCGACCCGAACAAGGTCGTCTGGCTCTCCCAGACCACCCTGTCGGTCGACGAGACGCTGGAGACCGTCGCCCGGCTCAAGAAGCGCCTGCCGATGCTCCAGTCGCCGCCCAGCGACGACATCTGCTACGCCACCTCCAACCGTCAGCACGTGATGAAGGAGATCGCGCCGGACTGCGACGTGGTGATCGTCGTCGGGTCGCGCAACTCCTCCAACTCGGTCCGGCTCGTCGAGGTCGCCCTGGACGCCGGCGCCCGCGCCGGCCACCTGGTCGACTTCGCCCACGAGATCGATGACGCGTGGCTGGAGGGGGCCACGACGGTCGGCCTGACCTCCGGCGCCAGCGTCCCGGACGAGTTGGTGCAGGACGTGCTGGCGTACCTGGCCGCGCGCGGCTTCGCCGACGTCGACGAGGTGGTCACCGCGAACGAGCGGCTCACCTTCTCGCTCCCGCAGGAGCTGAAGCGGGACATGAAGGCCGCGGCGGCGCGCGGCTGACGACGGGAACGGCATCCGCCCCGCACACGTCAGAGACGGTATGAGGAACCTTCGGCTCGCCGTCCCCGCGCTGGCCGTCTGCATGGCGCTGAGCGCCTGCGGCGGCCAGGGCGGCGGCGACGGCACCCCCACCCCGACCCCGACGGGAGCCCAGCCGGTGACCAGCGCACCCTCGCCCGACCCGACCGACTCGGAGGTCCCGTCGACCGGGCCCACCCCACCCCCGCCGACCGCCCTGCCCCCGAGCCCGAAGCCGGGCGGGCCGACCAAGCCCCCGCCGGTCGGAGCCACCGAGCTCACCGGCACCGTCACGGCCGGTGTGGAACCGAACTGCGTGCTCCTCGACAACTTCCTGCTGATCGGCGGTCCGCGTGACGTGCTGACCCCCGGCACGAGAGTCACCGTCTTCGGCCGGGTGCAGCCCGACATGATGACCACCTGCCAGCAGGGCACCCCGTTCCTGGTGGAGAGTGCCCGCCGGTCCTGACCGGCCCCACCCACGACGGCAGGAGGCCCGCCCCCCGGACGGGGAGCGGGCCTCCGCTCGTGATGGCCGCCGGTCAGTTGACCGCGCGGACCACCACGTCGCCGCTGCCGATCAGGATGTTCGTGTCGGTGCGGACCTGGACGTTGCCGTAGAGCACCCGGTCCTCGGCCGGCGCCACCTTCGCGGTGACCGTGCCGGGGACCGTCCAGGTCGCGCCACTGGCCCGCAGCGCGTTGGCGTCGGTCACCGCCACCGACCCGAAGGCCGGGTTGGTGAAGACGTCGATGTACCGGTAGGACGTCGACCCGGCCGGCACCGCGTAGCCGTCGACGCGGACCTTCCAGGCACCCGCCGCCGGGTTCGCCACGGTCACCGACTCCTCCGAGTCGCCGTCCGCGCTCTGCCCGGCCGCCACACAGGTGCCGGAGGTGCAGTTGAGCAGGTACAGGTCGAGGTCGGCACCCGGGTCGGAGGTGCCGCCGATGGTCGCCCGGAGCTGGGTCGAGCCCGGGGTGACCGTCAGGTCGTACTCCTTGGTCTCCAGGTTGGCGATGGTGAACGGACCCTGCCGGGCGCTGCCCAGCGTGGTGCCGGTCGCCCGACCGGTGAACGAGCCCAGCGTGCTGGTCAGGGTGTACGACCGGTTGACCGGCACGTTCGCCGTGGCGGCGGCGATGTCGTCCGGGTTCGGGGTGACGGTGGCACCGAGCACCGAGGCGGTCAGGGTGAAGGGCGTCCACGCCGCGTCGGAGGTGCGCCGACCGTCCACCGTGATCTCCCAGACGCCGGTGAACGGGTCGGAGACCGTCCGGCTGTTCGGCGAACCGGTGGCGCAGGCCCCGGCCGCCGGGACGTAGCAGGAGGTCGACGCGTTGCTGTCGATCCCCAGCCCGTACGGGTGGTAGCGGAGGAACCGGGCCTGGCCGGTGCCCGCCGCGCCGGTCGGGCCGGCGAAGTCCACCTTCAGCGCCGGGGTGCCGGCCGGCACCCGGACGAAGTAGTGCAGGGACTGGTTGCGGCCGACCGTGCCGTCGATGCTCACCTGGTGGTTCGCCGACGCCTCGAAGGTGTACGGGGCGATGACGGTGTTCAGGGTCTGGTGGTCGACGCCGGCGGTGGCCGGGTCGTCGAGCCGCAGGACCGCCGAGTGGGCGCCCGGCGTCGCCGGGTTCACCCGCACCGCCACGGTGACCGGCTTGTTCAGCGGCAGCGACACCGACGACGGCGCGGAGAAGGTGCCGTCGTTGCCCACCCAGGTCAGGTTGTACGTGGTCGCCTTCGACCCGCCGCTGGTGCGGGTGAAGGTGTAGGTGCGGGTGTAGGCGGTACCGACGGTCACGCCCTCCCGGTCGTAGATGCCGACGCCCACGCCCGGCTTCGCGAGGAACCCGGACAGGACGGTGTTGACCGCCACCGACGAGCTGATGTCGACCGGCTTGAGGTTGGTGCGCAGCAGGTCGTACGCGCCCTTGACGTCGATCAGGCCGGCGCCCTGCTCGTACGCGCCGGTGTTGTCGATGAACCGCGCCGAGGACATCAGGGCCTGCCGGATCTGCGCCGGCTGGGACTGGAAGCCTTCCGCCTTGGCGGCGCCGACCAGCAGCGCGCCGACACCGGCGGCCTGCGGGGCGGCCATCGAGGTGCCGTTGAACATGGCGTAGCCCGGGGGCAGGGTGTAGGTGCCCGGGACCGGGCCGCCCAACTGCCAGGTGGGCACGGTGGAGATGGCCGAACCCGGTGCGATCACGTTCGGCTTGAAGCCGCCGTCCTCACGCGGGCCGCGCGAGCTGTAGTAGTGCAGGCTCTCCGCGTACGGGGAGCTGGAGCCGTAGTTCGACCGCCAGGTGGCGTCGGTGATGTACGACCCGACGCTGACCACGTTCTCGGCCACCGAAGGGTCGCCGACGGTGTTGGTGCCCGGCCCGCTGTTGCCGGCCGAGAAGAACATCTGGACCTCGTACTGCTCGATGAGGCGGTTGTAGAGCACGGCGCGGGTGTTGTTGCCGTCGTTGAGGGCGGGCAGGCCACCGATCGACATGTTGATGACGTCGGCGTCGGCCTGCTTGGCCGCGTAGATCATGCCCTCGATGAGGGCGTGCGCGGTGCAGCCGCCGACGAAGAGGCAGGTCCGGACGGAGATCAGCTTGGCGCCCGGAGCGGCGCCGGTCATCGCGCCGCCGAACATGCCGTTGGCGGCCACGATGCCGGCCACGTGGGAGCCGTGCGCACCGGAGACGATGCCGATGTTGACGAACTTGCCCTTGCCGTCGACCTGCACGACGAAGGGCATCGACTCGGCGACGACGGTCGCCGGGTTGTCGCTGCCGAAGGTGCCGACGTCGTTGCGGACCTTGTAGTCGGTCATCGCGGTCTGGTCGGCGAAGGAACCGTCCTGGTCGGTGTCGACCCACACGGTGGACTCGCCGTCCCACAGGACGCCGAAGACGCCGCTGCTGCCCGTCGGGTTGCCGTCACGGTTGACGTCGTTGCCGACCTCGCCGCCGAGGTTGGGGTTGCGCTCGTCGAAGGTGCCGAAGCGGTACGCGCCGGTGCCCGGGGCGGTCCAGGTGCGGCCGCCGGCGGTGAAGGTCGGGCCGGACACGCCCGCGGACATGCTGATCCAGGTCGGGTCGCCGTCGTCGGTCGGGTGGGTGGCGGTGACCCAGTCGACGATCTTGCGCTCGCCGGTGGTGGTCTTCTGCAGCGCCGGGTGCCCGAGATCGACGCCGGTGTCGATGATGGCGACGGTGGTGCCGCGACCGTCCCGGGTGGGGTTCGCCGCGGTGAAACCGGCCGCGCCGGTGTCCCCGATCGGCATGTACGGGTTGTCGGCGGGGGTGCCGGCGCCGGGGGCGGGCTGCGGGGCGGGTGCCTCCGAGCCGTCCGGGCGCGGGTCGGGCAGGTCGACGGGGGCGTCGATCTCGACCGTCTGCACCCCGGTCAGCTTCGCGACCCGGTCGGCCTTGTCGACGGGCACGCTCGCCCGCAGGTAGCCGAGGTCGTCGTCGCGGTAGCGGACGTCGGCGCCGAGGGCGGCGAGACCGTCGGCGACGGCACGGGCCTGACCGGCCTTCGCGGCGATGAGGACGGTGACGTCCTTACGGCCGGCGGCGCGTGCCTCGGCCAGCCGGTCGACGTCGGTGGGGCTCCAACCGGCGGTGGCGCTCTTGACGGCGTTCACCTCGGTGGACTGGCCGGCGGCGGCGGGGTTGGCCGAGCCGGTCAGGGTCAGGGCGCCGGCGGCCAGTGCCGACGCCAGGAGCGCGGCCGAGGTCCGGCCGCGCCGACTGTGGGGGTTTGTCACGTCTCTTCCTCCGGGGGAGAGCAAGGGTTGCGGGGCGTACCCGGCGACGGACGTGAGACACACCACGTCGCCACTCATTCAGCGACAACTATGACGCTTCCGTTACGCCTGACGAGCCCCTCCGTAACATCAAGCCGAATGATTGCCATGCGGCAATGAACGGCCACGGTAGACACCTCGATCGGACGGCCCCGGTCGTACGGACGGGCGACGCGCCCGGCGGTTCCCCCGGACGTGCGGGAGCCCGCCCCCGAGGTTCGGGGACGGGCTCCGGCGGATGTTACGGGCGGATCAGTTCACGGCGCCGATGGAGACCGCGCCGCGGCCGACGACCGCGCCTTCCGTGGTCACCACGGCCAGCTCGCCGTACAGTTTCCGGCCGGCGGCCGGGGTGGACAGGGCGGTCACCGTGCCGGTGAGGGTCGCGGTGTCGCCGTTGGCCAGGGTGAGCGGGGTGGCCGGGGTCGCCAGGGAGCCCAGCGCCGCCGCCGAGAACGAGTCCCGGTAGTCGTACGCCGTGCTGCCGCCGGCACCGTCCACCGCGTACCCCTCGACGACCACCCGGTAGGTGCCCGCCGCCGGGTTGGTGAGGGTGACAGCCTCCTCGGAGTCACCGTCGGCGGCGAAGCCGACCCGGGTGGCGCCGAGGAACACGTACAGGTCCAGGTCGGCACTGGCGTTGGCCGGGTTGCCGATCCGGGCGGTGAACTGCGAGGCATCCGCCGGCACCTCGACCAGGTACTCCTGGGACGCACCCTCGGCGATGGTCGGCCGCTCGTCACGGACGCTGGAGAGCGGGCCGCCCTGGCCCGTCACCGAGACCGGGCCGAAGGTGTTGGTCACGTTCCACGTGACCGCGGTCGCCTCGCCGGCGTCGACCGCCGGCAGCTCGACCACGGCCGGCTCGACCGCGACGCCCTGGATCCGCGCCATGAGCTGGAACGGGTTGTTCAGCGACGGCGAGGTGCGGCGCGACTCGACCTCGATCTCCCAGACGCCCGGGATCGGGTTCTGGTAGTCCCGCTCCTGCGGCTTGCAGGCGTTGGCGTCGGAGAAGTTGGTGTAGCAGACCAGGCTGGACGTGCTCTCCACCGGAACGCCGTACGGGTTGAAGGCGATGAACCGGGTCTGCGAGCCGGTGGCGATGCCGGCCAGGTTGACCTGCAGCGCACCCGCGCCCTCCGGCACGGTCACGAAGTACGACGTGAAGCCGTTGCGGTCCACCGAGCCCCGGGCCGAGAACGCGTAGTCCGGCTTGCGGGTGTCGGTGGACGCGACCACCACGAGCGAGACCTCGAAGTCGACCGTGTTGGTCGCCGGGTCGTCGACCAGCATCAGGGCACCGTGCGCTCCGGCCGTCTTCGGCTTGGCCTTGACGGTGACGGTGACGGCCTTGTTCAGCGGCAGCCAGACCGTCTTCGGGGCGGTGAAGGTGCCGTCGTTGCCCCGCAGCGTGATGTTGTGCTTCACGCCGCGGGCCGGACCGCTGGTGCGGGTGAGCGTGACCTGGTAGGTCTTGCTCTGGCCGACCGTCTGGCCGCCCTCGGCCGACGCGCAGCGGTTGTAGACGCCCGTGCCCCGGTTCGGGGTACCCAACTGCTCCGACAGCACCGTGCAGACCGGGGCCTCGGAGGTGTACGAGCGGGTCTCGACACCCTTGCGCAGCAGGTTCCAGGCGCCCGGCACGTTGACCATGCCGTAGCCCTGGCCGTATGTCGGAACGCCCGCGATCGGCTTGGCCGAGCTGTACAGGGCCCGGCGCAGTGCGGCCGGGGTGACGCCCTTGTCGGTCGCCTTGGCGGCCGACAGCAGCAGCGCGGCGGCGCCGGCGGCCTGCGGGGAGGCCATCGAGGTGCCGTTGAGCATGCCGTAGCCGGCGGGCAGGCCGTAGCCCGCCTCGGCGACGGGGCCGCCCGGCTGCCACGCCGGGATGGTGGAGATGGCCGAGCCCGGAGCGGCGATGTTCGGCTTGAAACCGCCGTCCTCACGCGGGCCGCGCGAGGAGAAGTTGAACAGCGCGTTCTTCGCCCGCACCACCGAGCCGTAGTTGGCCAGCCAGGTGTCCTTGCTGATGCTGGCCGCGGTGCTGATCACGTTGGCCGCGACCGACGGGTCGCCGACCGTGTTGAGGCCCGGGCCGCTGTTGCCGGCCGAGATGACCAGCTGCACGCCGTAGGTGGTGATCAGGTTGTTGTACAGCTCCGCGCGGGCGTTGTTGCCGTCGTTCAGCGCCGGCAGGCCACCGATCGACATGTTGACCACGTCGACCTTGCGGTTGATCACCAGGTCGGCCATGCCGGTGGTGAGGGCCGCGTAGGTGCAGCCGCCGCCCCAGGTGCAGGCGCGGGCGGAGACCAGCTTGGCGCCGGGCGCCGCGCCGTCGAAGGCGTCGTTGCCCAGCATGTCGTTGGCGGCGGTGATGCCGGCGACGTGGCTGCCGTGCGCGTCCTCGACGATGCCGATGTTGACGAAGTCGATCGGGCCGGAAGAGGTCGGCACGTCCTCGCGGTACTCCACGACGAACGGCATCTGGTCGCGGACCTCGGTCGCCGGGTTGTCGGTGCCGAAGTGCCCGACGTCGAACTTCTCCTTGTAGGGCCGCATCAGGGCCTCGTCGGTGAAGTCGTTGTTCTGGTTGACGTCGACCCAGATGTCGTGCGTGGTGGGGTTGTAGAGCACGCCCCACGCGTCGGTCGTGTCGCCGTCCCGGTTGACGTCGCCACCCGGCTCGCTGCCGGCGGTGATCGACTCACGGAACAGGTTGAAGCGGTAGGTGCCCGCCGGGGCGGTCCAGGTGGCGCCGGCGATCGTGAAGGACGGGCCGGCCACCTCGGTGTTCATCGCACGCCAGGTTGCGTCCTCGAGCGGGTCGGTGGCGGTGACCCAGTCGACGATCTTGCGCTCGCCGGTGGTGGTCGTCTGGAGAGCCGGGTGGTCCAGGTCCACACCGGAGTCCATGATGCCGATGGTGACGCCCCGACCGTCCCACTCCGGGTGCTGCTCCACGAAGCGGACGGCACCGGTCTCGTTGGTCGGCATGTAGGGGTTGGCGGCGCGGGTGGCGTCGCTGGGCCCCGGGAGGGTCGTGCCCTGCTCCGCCGCCTTCCGTCCGGAGGGTGCGGCCTCCGGCTTCGGGTCCGGCCGCTGGATCTTCTCGTCCAGGTCGACCGCGGAGACGCCGGGCAGCGTGGCCGCCTTGACGACCTTGTCGGTGGGCACCTTGGCCAGGACGTAGCCGATGGTGTCGTACCGCTCGGTGACGGCGGCGCCGAGGCCCTTCAGGTCCTCGGCGACGTCCTTGGCCTCACCCTTGTCGGTTGCGACGATCAGGGTGACGGTGGGGGCCTTCTCGGCCTCGGCCTCGGCGAGCAGCTTGGCGTCGTGCGATCCCAGCACCTCGACCGGGGTGGCCGGTGCGGTGTCGGGTCCGGAAGGTGCGGCGCTCGCGGTTGCGGCACCGCCCGCGACGGTCACGGCGCTTGCCGCCATGACCGACGCGAAGAGCGCGGCGGAGGTACGCCGGCTCAGGTTTCGGGGTTTGCTCACGTTCTCTTTCCTCCAGAGAACAGGGCCCTCAGATGCAGGGCACGCGTGAGCGAAATACTTCGCGGTGTCGATGGGCGGTGTCACTACCGGCGAGTTCGTTGTGACCATCTCGTGACATGCGGATACACGCATTGTCACATGTGATGCTCCACTGTGGAGGCCGCCGGACCGGCCTCTTCGGACTGTTCGAGCAGCTCAGGTGCCTGCGGCTGGCGGGGTGCCAACTCGATCTGGGCCGGCGTCGCCAGCTCCTGGTCGGAGACGCCCAACTCGGCGAGCTTGCGGGCGCTGACCAGCACCCGCGCCTCCAGCGAACCGACCGCCCGGTTGTACGCGGTGACCGCGCCACCCAGCGACGCCCCGAGCTTGCCGACGTGTTCGCCCAATGTGGACAGCCGCCCGTACAGCTCCCGGGCCAGCAGGTGCACGGTGGCCGCGTTCCGGGCCAGCACCTCCTGCCGCCAGGAGTAGGCGACGGTCCGCAGAAGGGCGACCAGGGTGGCCGGCGTGGCCAGCACGACGTTGCGGGTGAACGCGTGCTCCAGCAGCGTCGGGTCCCGCTGCAGCGCCACGTCGAGGAACGGGTCGGCCGGCACGAAGAGCACCACGAACTCCGGCGTGATGTCGAAGGCGGACCAGTACGACTTCGCGGCCAGCGCGTCCACGTGCGCGCGCAGGTGCCGCGCGTGCGCGTCGAGGTGGGTGTCCCGGCCGCGCTCGTCGCGCGCCTCCATCGCGGTCAGGTACGCGTCGAACGGCGCCTTCGCGTCCACCACCACCGACCGGCCCCCGTGCAGCCGTACCACCAGATCGGGGCGGACCCCCTGGTGGTCGGTGGACGCGGTCACCTGCTCGTCGAAGTCGCAGTGCTCCAGCATGCCGGCCGCCTCCACGATCCGCCGCAGCTGGTGCTCGCCCCAGCGGCCCCGCACCTGGGGTGCCCGCAGCGCCGCCACCAGCTGCTTCGTCTCGGTGCGCAGCTCACCGGAGACGGAGGACATCGCGCGGACCTGCTCACGCAGCTCCGCGTACGCGTCGACGCGGTCCCGCTCCAGCTCGGCGACCCGCAGCTCGTAGCGGCGCAGCGTGTCGTGCAGCGGGGCGACCGCGCGGGCGACCGCCTCCTGGGACTGGGCCGTCGCCTCGTAGCTCAGCGCGCGCATGGACTGCTCCAGCCGGCCCTCGCCGTCGCGGGTCGCCTGCAGGGTGGCCTCCAGGCGGGCGATCTCCGCCGCCGTGCGGGACCGCGCGGCGAGCCAGCCCAGCGCGCCGCCCACGGCGAGGCAGACGACCACCACGGCCAGCGTCGAGAAGCTCATGCCGCAGAGCTTGCCAAACGGGTACGACCTACGAACGGTGGGTACGTACCGGGGCATGGAGACTCTGCTGTGTCTCGGCATCCTCGCCATCGGTGCGGTGGTCGCCATCGCGGTCGTCAGCGCCCAGACGAGGGCCCGCCGGGGTGACGAACTCGGTGACGCGCGCGCGGAGGCGCAGCGGTGGTACGAGCGGTTGGGCGGCCAGTTGATGAACCTGCACGGCGAGCAGCCGGCGGTGCGGCAGGCACTGGCCGACGCCGGTGAGCGGTACAACGCCGCCGGTTCGCAGCTGGAGCAGGCGCGTACGCCGCAGCAGTTCGCGCTTGCCCGGGAGACCGCGCTGGAGGGGCTGGCGTACATCCGGGCGGCCCGGACGGCGCTCGGCATCGACCCCGGCCCGGAGCTGCCACCGCTGGCGGCGGCCCGGGGTGCCGGCCAGCTCACCCGCGAGCGTCAGGTGGACGTGCAGGGACAGACCTTCAAGGCCGGCCCGCAGCCCGGAGGGGACACGCCCTACTACTACCCCGGCGGGCGGTTCCAGGGGCGGCCCGTTCCGGCCGGCTGGTACTCGACGCCGTGGTGGAAGACGGCGCTGGGCGCCGGCGCGGGCGTCGTCGGCGGCCTGCTGATCGCCGACGCCCTCTTCTCACCCGGCTGGGGCGACCCGGGCTACGGCTACGGCGAGGGCTACCAGGAGGGCTTCCAGGACGGCACCGGGTACGGCGACGAGGTCGGCGCCGGCGACCAGGCCGGCGACGTCGGTGCCGGTGACCAGGCCGGCGATCTCGGCGGCGCCGGTGACTTCGGCGGCGGCTTCGGTGGCGGCGACTTCGGCGGGGGCGACTTCGGCGGGGGCGACTTCGGCGGCGGCGACTGGTGATCCCCGCCCTGCGGTGCAAGGAAGGGCCCCTTCTTAACAGTCGCTGTTAAGAAGGGGACCTTCCTCTACGCCAGGCGTTAACAGGGGGCCCTTCCTTACACCTCAGCCGGTGTTGCGCATGCCGGCGGCGATGCCGTTGACCGTGGTGAGCAGGGCCCGCTCCAGCGCGGTGCCGTCGCTCGGCGCTCGGCGACCACCCGGCGCGGTCACCACCGCCCGTCCGGCGGCACCCGAGTCCCGGTACTGCCGCAGCAGGGCCACCTGGAGGTGGTGCAGCGGCTCCAGGTAGGTGTCCCGCACGGCGAGGGTGCGCTGGAGCACCGGGGAGTTGTCCAGCAGGGCCGGCGAGGCGGTCACCGCCAGCACCTCCTGCCTGGTCAGCTCGTACTCCTCCTCGATCTTGTGGAAGATCGGGTGCAGCTTCTTCGGCACCAGCGTCTCCACGTACCGGCGGGCGATGCCCAGGTCGGTCTTCGTCAGCATCATCTCGACGTTCGACAGGAACGTCCGGAAGAAGTGCCAGTTGCGGTTCATCTCGGACAGCACGTCGGCCAGGCCCGCCTCCCGCGCGGCGGCCAGTCCGGTGCCCACCCCGAACCAGCCGGGCACGATCTGCCGGGTCTGTGTCCAGCCGAACACCCACGGGATGGCGCGCAGCCCGCCCAGGCCCGCCCCGGTGTTCGGCCGCTTGGCCGGTCGGGAGCCGATGTTCAGCGCGCCGAGCAGCTCCGTCGGCGTCGACGCCCAGAAGTACTCGGGCAGGTCCGGGTCCTCGACCAGCGACCGGTAACGCCGGTACGCCGACTCGGACACCACGTCCATCGCCGCGTCCCAGCGCTCCAGCATCTCGGCCGGCTGCCGGGGCGCGGTGTGCAGCAGGGTGGCCTGGAGGACCGCCGCCACGGTCAGTTCCAGGTTCTCCCGGGCCAGCGCCGGCAGGGTGTACTTGTCGGAGATGACCTCGCCCTGCTCGGTCACCTTGATCGCACCGTCGAGCGTGCCGTACGGCTGGGCCAGGATCGCGTCGTGCGTCGGCCCGCCACCGCGACCCACCGTGCCGCCCCGGCCGTGGAAGAGCCGCAGGTGCACCCCGTGCCGGGCGGCCACGTCCCGCAGCGCCCGCTGGGCCCGGTGGATGGACCACTGGCTGGTGGTGATGCCCGCCTCCTTGTTGGAGTCGGAGTAGCCGAGCATGACCTCCTGCACGTCGCCGCGCGCCGCCACCAGCGCCCGGTACGCGGGCAGCGAGAGCAACTCGTCGAGCAGTTCACCGCCGGCGTTCAGCTCGGCCGGGGTCTCCAGCAGCGGCACGATGCCGATCCGGGCCCGGCGGCCGTGCACGTCGACCAGGCCGGCCTCGCGGGCCAGCACCACGGTGGCGAGGACGTCGTCCACGCCCAACGTCATCGAGATGATGTAGGACTCGATCACCTCGGGACCGAACCGGTCCTGCGCCTCGCGGATGGTGCTGAAGACGTCGAAGGTCTTCCGGGCCGCCTCGGTCAGCGGGGTGTCGGCGGTGGAGAGCGGCCGGCGGCCGGTCAGCTCGTCGGCGAGCAGCTTGGTGCGTTCCAGCCGGCTGAGCGCCGCGTAGTCGGAGACCTCGCCGACCGCCTCGTAGAACTGGCTGAGCACCTCGTGGTGCTTCTCGGCGTGCTCCCGGACGTCCATGGTCGCCAGGTGCAGGCCGAACGCGGAGACCGTACGGATGGTGGACGCCAGCCGGCCGACCGCGGTGAGCTGCCCGGCGTTGCGTGCCAGCGAGGCGCGCAGCAGCTCCAGGTCGGCGATCAGCTCGCCCGCCCCCCGGTAGTCCCGTCCGGGCACGTGCGCGGTGCCCTGCCGCAGTCGCTGCCGGGTGTTCGCCAGCTTGGCCTTCACACAGCGCGCCTTGAGCCGGTAGGGCTCCTCGGCGTTGACCCGGCGGAACCGGGGCGCGACCTCCGGCAGCGCGTCCAGGTCGGTGGCGAGGCTGGCGGAGAGGTCCAGCGAGACCGCGCGGAGCCGCCGGGAGACGGACACCTCGTTGATGAGCTGGTCCATCGCCTTCTCGGTGGCGGCGATGCCGTGCTCGTGCTGGATGACCAGCACCTCGCGGGTGACGGTCGGGGTGACAAACGGGTTGCCGTCGCGGTCACCGCCGATCCAGGTGCCGAAGGTGAGCGGCCGGGCCGTGGGGGACGTCTCCACCCCGAGGGTGCGCAGCGTGTCGGCTAGGTCGTCGAGCACCTGCGGTGCGGCCTCGGCGAACAGGTCCCGCAGGTAGTAGATGGCGTTGCGGGCCTCGTCGGTGGGGTCGGGCCGGTCCAGCCGCAGCTCGTCGGTCTGCCACATGAGGTCGAGCAGTTCGGCGAGGCGGCGGTTGGCCGGGCCCTCGTCGCTGGCCCCGTACAGGATCGCGTTGGCCGTCTCGGTGTCCAACTCGTCGGCGATGGCGCGCAGCTTGGACAGGATGGACCGGCGGGCGGCCTCGGTGGGGTGGGCGGTGAAGACCGGCCGGACGGCGAGCCGGCGGGCCGCGGCGGCGATCTCCTCGGCCGGCACCCCGCGTTCGGCGATCATCTTCGCCGCCTGGTCGAGCCAGCCACCGTGCGTGGCGCGCCGCCGCCGCAGGTCCCGGGCCCGGTGCACCTGCTCGGTGATGTTGGCCAGGTGGAAGTAGGTGGAGAAGGCGCGGGCCAGCTTCGTGCCGGTGGTGACGTCGAGGCCGCCGAGCCGCTGGGCGGCGGCCGGTGGGTCGGACCGGACCTGGGCGCGGATCTCCTCGACCAGGTCGAGCAGGGGCCGACCCTCCTGCCGGGCGAGGGTCTGACCGAGCAGGGTGCCGAGGCGGCGGATGTCGGCGCGCAGTGCGGCGTCGGGGCCGTCGTGGTCGTGCTGGTCGGTCACGGTGCGCTCCTTACGTGAGTACGAAGGACAGCGCTGTCCGATCCCCTGGATCGTATCCGCGCCGCCCCCGATGTAAGGAGGGGCCCCTTGTTAACGCCTGGCGTTGTAAAAGGGCCCCCTCTTATCACCTCAGTCGTCGGGCTCGATGTTTGCGCTGGTGGGCGGGCCGACGCGCCGGCGGGCAGCGCGACCCGCCCGGCGACGGGCGTGGAAGATCGTGGCGGTGAGCACACCGGTCACGCCGAGCAGTGTCCAGACGATGAGACCGGCTGCCGCCCCGACCGCGCCCACCTGCACACCGCCAGCGTAGGGAGGATCCGTGTTGTTACAGGGCATTTCGCCCCCCGGGATCCGGTGGACGGCCGATACGAAAACCGCTGGCCGCCGTCGGTAGCGTCCAGGCATGACGTCGCTGAGGTATCCCCCCAAGCCGAAGCCGGGCGACCGGGTCGCGGTCGTCTCACCCTCCGCCGGGCTGCCGGCCCTCTTCCCCCACGTGTACGAGCTGGGTCTGCGCCGGCTGCGCGAGGAGTTCGGCCTGGAGCCGGTGGAGTACCCGACGACGCGCGTGTCCGGCGCCGACCCGCGCGACCGGGCGCGGGACCTCACCGCCGCCTTCGCCGACCCGTCGGTCACCGCCGTGCTTGCCACCATCGGCGGGGACGACCTGGTCACCGTCACCCCGCACGTGGACGACGAGGTGCTGCGGGCCAACCCCAAGCCGTACTTCGGGTACTCGGACAACACCAACGTCCTCAACCACCTGCACCGGCTGGGGATCGTCAGCTACCACGGCGGGTCGGTGCTGGTGCACCTCGGCCGGCCGGGCCGGCTGCACCCGCTGACCACCGACTCCCTACGGGCGGCGCTGTTCACCACCGGCTGGTACGACCTCACCCCGGCGACCGAGTGGGGCGACGAGCCCGGCGACTGGAACGACCCGAGCAGCCTGACGCAGGAACCGCTGATGGTCTCCGGGGCGGGCTGGCGCTGGCAGGGCCGGTCGGCGGTGGTCGAGGGCCCGGCCTGGGGCGGCAACCTGGAGGTGCTGAACTGGCTGCTCGCCGCCGACCGGGTCGCCCCCGTGGCGGACCTCGCCGGCTCGGTGTTCGTGCTGGAGACCTCCGAGGAGTTGCCGTCGGCCACCGAGGTGTTCCGCATCCTGCGCAACCTGGGGGAGCGGGGATTGCTCGGGACCTTCCCGGCGGTCCTAGTCGGCCGGGCCAAGGCGTGGCACTTCGACAAGCCGCTGTCCCCGGCGGAGAAGGAGGTCTACGCCGCCGAGCAGCGGGACGCGGTGACGCGGGCGCTGGCCGCGTACAACCCGGAGGCGGTGGTGGTCTTCGACGTCGACCTGGGCCACACCGACCCGCAGGTGGTCGTCCCGTACGGCGGCACCGTCCGGGTGGACGGGGCGCAGCGGCGCATCTCGGTGCGCTACTGACCGAGCGGCGGGCCGGAGGCCGTACCGCACCTCCGGCCCCGAACCGGCGTCGGGTCGTCGCCGGCGTGGATCCCGGATGCCGAGCTGCGGGCCTCCCCGAACAGGCCCGCCCACTCCGGCGTCCGCCGCGTCGGCGGTGTCCGGGGGACGTCGTCCATCCTGCGGGCGGCCGGGGGGCGGGGTCTTGAACATCCTTGCTCGGTTGTGGCTCCCGGTTAAAAGGGTGCCCTTGCTATACCGCAGGCGTTAACGGGGGGCCCTTCCTTGCACCTCAGGCGGCCTGGTCGGGGGTGAGGAGCCGGCGGAGGCGGGCGGGCGGGTGGCCGACCTGCTCCCGGACCACCCGGGTGAGGTGCGCCTGGTCGGCGAAGCCGTACTCGGACGCGACCACCCGCAGCGGAGGCCCGTCGATCTCGGCGAGCATGTCGAGCACCGCCCGTACCCGGACCCGGTTGCGCCAGGCGGTGAGGCTGCTCCCGGTGACCCGCTGGAAGACCCGGCTGAGGTGGTGCGGAGAGGCCCCCACCTCGCGGGCGACCTCGTCCAGGCTGAGCGAGTAGTCCCCTTCGGCGAGCACCTCCCGCGCCCGGTCGGCCAGGTGCCGGTGGGCGGCCAGCGTGGCCGCGCGCCGGCCGACGGCCCGGTCCAGGTCCACCGCCCCGGGAAGCTCGCGGTCCGCGGAGACGTGGCCGAGCAGCCGGTCGAGGAAGCGGTGCAGCCGTTCGCCCATCTCGAAGCGGTCCAGGCCACGCCGGAACTGCGCGACCAGCATCCGGTGGGCCAGGTCGAGCGGGCCGTCGGAGGAGCCCTGCCAGCCGGCGGTGTGCAACCAGCGTTCCGTGTCCGGCCGCTCGGCCAGCACCTCCGTGTCGATCTCCAGGCAGGTGTACGAGTCGCCGCAGCCCAACGGGTGGGCCACCGCCATCTCGTCGCCCGGCCGCAGGAGCAGCACCGACGTCGCGTCGGAGAAGCCGGTGCGGCCGTTGACCCGGTGCCGGTACACCCCGGACCGGCCCAGCATGACCTTGTGCCCCGTCTCCACGGCCGTCCGGGACCAGCCATGGTCCTCGACGATGCAGCGCACCTGGTACGCCAGGATTCCGTCCGGGTGGCCCAGCACCCGCCAGCGGGCGGGCGAGGTCTTCCGGCGCGGGTCACTGCCGACGCCTTCCGGCATCCGTCCTCCCCAGGTCGTCGTCACCGGCGCGTGGGCCGATCCAGCCCACACGGGCGTCGATCGTCCTACCGGAGAGATAGTGTCGACTGGTGGGACCCCCCGTCCAGCCCGGACGAGGGGTGATCGTCGTGCCGTCGCACTGGAGCAGATCACATGCTGACCGGACTCTTCGCCGCCGCCCTCGCCGACCCGGCCCTCGCCCGGGCCCGTGACCTGGCGCGTTCCGGTGCGGCGCGCCTCGACGGTCTCGACCTGACCGCCCCGGCGGCGCTACGGCCGTTCGCGTTGGCGGCCGTGGCGGCCGACGAGTCCGGCGGGGGCGCGGGCCGACCGGTGCTGGCGGTCACCGCCACCAGCCGGGAGGCCGACGACCTCGCCTCGGCCCTGGGCAGCCTGCTTCCCCCGGAGCAGGTGGCGGTGTTCCCCTCCTGGGAGACGCTGCCCCACGAGCGGCTCTCGCCCCGCTCCGACACCGTCGGCCGGCGGCTGGCCGTGCTGCGCCGGCTGGCGCACCCGGGGTCGGCGGACGCGCACGGCCGCACCGGGCCGCTGCGGGTCGTCGTCGCGCCCGTCCGGTCGCTGCTGCAACCGCAGCTCAAGGGGCTTGGCGACCTGGAGCCGGTGCAGCTCGCCGCCGGCGAGGAGGCGGACCTGGAGGAGGTGGCCCGCCGGTTGACCGACATGGCGTACGCCCGGGTCGACCTGGTCACCAAGCGCGGCGAGTTCGCGGTGCGCGGCGGCATCCTGGACGTGTTCCCGCCCACCGACGAGCACCCGTCCCGGGTCGAGTTCTGGGGCGACGAGGTGGAGGAGATCCGCACCTTCGCGGTCGCCGACCAGCGCACCATCGAGGGTGTGCCGCAGCTGTGGGCGCCGCCCTGCCGGGAGCTGCTGCTCACCCCCTCGGTGCGGCAGCGGGCCGCCGCGCTCGGGCAGGAGCACCCGGAGCTGGCCGAGATCCTCGACAAGCTGGCCGAGGGCATCCCGGTCGAGGGGATGGAGTCGCTGGTTCCGGCGCTGCTCGGCAACGAGAGCCTGGAGCTGCTGGTCGACACCATGCCCGCCGGCACCCACGTGCTGCTCTGTGACCCGGAGCGGATCCGCACGCGGGCGCACGACCTGGTGCGTACCTCCGAGGAGTTCCTCCAGGCCAGCTGGGCCGCGGCCGCCGTCGGCGCCCAGGCCCCGGTCGACCTCGGCGCCGCCGCCTTCAAGACCCTCGCCGACGTACGCGCGCGGGCACGTGTCCTGCACCAGCCCTGGTGGACGCTGTCGCCGTTCGGGCTGGCCGAGGCGGACGCGACGCCGGCCCGGCAGCCCTGGGAGGACGAGCCGACCGAGGTCGACGTCACCCCCGACGACGCGATCGCGGTGACCCTGGCCGCCCAGCCCGCCCCGCTCTACCACGGCGAGACCGCGCGGGTGGTCGACGACCTGAAGCGCTGGGCCGGCGAGGGCTGGTCGATCGCGCTGGTCTTCGAGGGCCACGGTCCCGCCCAGCGGGCGGTCGAGGTGCTCCGCGACGCCGGCCTCGGCGCCCGGATGACCGAGGAGGTGCCGACGGCCCCCGTCCCGGGTGAGGTGCTCGTCTCCTGTGGCTGCCTGACCTCGGGCTTCGTCGACGAGGCGTCCCGGTTCGTGCTGCTCACCGGCAACGACGTCACCGGCGGGCGGGGCACCTCCACCCGCGACATGCGCAAGATGCCGAGCCGGCGGCGCAACACCATCGATCCGCTGGAGCTGAAGGCCGGCGACTTCGTGGTGCACGAGCAGCACGGCATCGGCCGGTACGTCGAGCTGGTGCAGCGCACCGTCAACGGCGCCAGCCGGGAGTACCTGGTCATCGAGTACGCCGCGAGCAAGCGCGGCCAGCCCGGCGACCGTCTCTTCGTCCCCACCGACCAGCTCGACCAGCTGTCCCGTTACGTCGGCGGCGAGCAGCCCACCCTGCACAAGATGGGCGGCTCGGACTGGCAGAAGTCCAAGGCCCGGGCCCGCAAGGCGGTCAAGGAGATCGCCGCCCAGCTCATCCAGCTGTACGCGGCCCGCAAGGCCTCCAAGGGTCACTCGTTCGGCCCGGACACGCCGTGGCAGCGGGAGCTGGAGGACGCCTTCCCGTGGCAGGAGACGCCGGACCAGCTCGCCGCCATCGACGAGGTCAAGCGGGACATGGAGCAGACCGTCCCGATGGACCGGTTGATCTGCGGTGACGTGGGCTACGGCAAGACCGAGATCGCGGTCCGGGCCGCCTTCAAGGCGGTGCAGGACGGCAAGCAGGTCGCGGTGCTGGTGCCCACCACGCTGCTGGTGCAGCAGCACTACAACACCTTCGCCGAGCGGATGAGCCAGTTCCCGGTGACCATCCGGCAGCTGTCCCGCTTCCAGACCGCGAAGGAGGCCGAGCAGACCCTGGCGATGGCGGCGGACGGCACCGCGGACATCGTCATCGGCACCCACCGGCTGCTCCAGGCGGCCACCCGGTTCAAGTCGCTCGGCATGGTGGTCATCGACGAGGAGCAGCGGTTCGGCGTCGAGCACAAGGAGCACCTGAAGTCGATGCGGGCCTCGGTCGACGTGCTGAGCATGTCGGCCACCCCGATCCCCCGGACGTTGGAGATGGCGATCACCGGCATCCGGGAGATGTCCACCATCGCCACCCCGCCGGAGGAGCGGCACCCGGTGCTGACCGCCGTCGGGGCGTACGACGACCGGCAGGTCGCCGCCGCGATCCACCGGGAGCTGCTGCGGGACGGGCAGGTCTTCTACCTGCACAACCGGGTGGAGTCGATCGACCGGACCGCCCGGAAGCTGCGGGAGCTGGTGCCCGACGCGCGGGTGGCGGTGGCGCACGGCCAGATGGGCGAGGACGCCCTGGAGAAGGTCATGGTCGGCTTCTGGGAGAAGGAGTTCGACGTCCTGGTCTGCACGACGATCGTGGAGTCCGGCATCGACATCCCGAACGCCAACACCCTGATCGTGGAGCGCGCCGACCTGCTCGGGCTGGCGCAGCTGCACCAGATCCGGGGCCGGGTCGGCCGGGCCCGCGAGCGGGCGTACGCGTACTTCCTCTACCCGCCGGAGAAGCCGCTGACCGAGAACGCCCACGAGCGGCTGGCCACCATCGCCCAGCACACCGAGCTGGGTGCCGGCATGTACGTGGCGATGAAGGACCTGGAGATCCGGGGCGCGGGCAACCTGCTCGGCGGCGAGCAGTCCGGGCACATCGAGGGTGTCGGCTTCGACCTGTACGTGCGCATGGTCGGCGAGGCGGTCTCGGCGTTCAAGGGCGAGCGTCAGGAGGAGGAGGTCGACGTCAAGATCGACCTGCCGATCGACGCGCACCTGCCGCACGACTACGTCGGCGTGGAGCGGCTGCGCCTGGAGATGTACCGCAAGCTCGCCGAGGCGCGCGACGACGAGCGGCTGCGCGAGGTCGTCGCCGAGATGACGGACCGGTACGGCGAGCCGCCGGCCCCGGTGCAGAACCTGGTCGCGGTGGCCCGGTTCCGCCTGCTGGCCCGCCGGTACGGCCTCACCGACGTGAGCATGCAGGGCAAGCACATCCGGTTCGGCCCGCTGCCGCTGCCCGACTCGAAGCAGCTGCGGCTCAAGCGCTACCACCCGGACTCGGTCTACAAGCAGGCCACCGACCAGGTCAGCGTGCCGCGCCCGAGCACCCGACGGGTGGGTGGTGAGCCCCTGCGCGACCAGGCGCTGCTCCAGTGGTGCGCCCAACTGCTCTCCGACGTCCTCGGTGAGCCTGCGGCCCTCGTCGGGGCCACCCGGTGAGGGGTGGGGGGCGTCACATCAGCGGTGGGATGGCGTGAGAGAGTGACCGTCATGCGTGCTCGCCGTCTTGCCGTCGCCGCCAGCGTCGCGGTCCTCGCTGTCAGCTCACTCGCCGCGTGCGGCCGGTCCGCGCCGGACGTCGCCGCCTACGTGGGGGACATGAGGTACTCCGTCGACCGGGTGGCCGCCATTCATGACGAGGCCCAGACGAGGTACGAGGAGTCGGTCCGCGCCGCCGCCAAGCAGAGCGGCGCGGAGCCGACCCCGGAGCAGCTGCGGCTGAAGGTGGAGCGGGAGGACATCCTCAACCTGCTGGTCGGCATCGACCTCGGCAAGCGGGTCGTCGAGGAGAAGCAGATCCAGGTGAAGGACCAGCTGACCGCGGAGCAGCTCGGTCAGGAGTTGGGCGTGCCGGGCACCGAGTATGCGACGCTCGCCGCCGAGTGGTACGACGTCTACCTGGCGCTGGAGGCCGGGCTGCCGGGAGCCGAGCCGACCGACGACGCGCGCGAGACGCTGTACCAGGCGCTGGTGGACGCCGGCGTGGCCCCGGCCGGCTGGTCGGTCGACGAGCAGCGCCAGAACTTCGCGCAGGCTCCGTTCACCCGGCAGGTCTCCGCGGTGAGCAGCGCCCTGCAGGACGAGGTGGAGAAGCTCGACGTCACCGTCAACCCGCGCTTCGGAGCGCTGGCGATCCCGGCGCTGCTGGAGACCGAGAGTGGCTTCCGGCAGTACAACCTGCCGTACGTCGAGGGCGACAGTGCGGTCACCGACGTCACCACCCCGGATCCGCTGCCGTCGGTCGAGCCGGCCGAGCCGACCGAGCCGGCCGGGCCGGCCGACAGCTGAGCATGTCGGCGCGGATCGTCCTGCTGGTCACCTCACCCCGGCTGCCGGCCGGGTTGCTGACGGCGGCCGCCTGGGACGTCGTACGCCAGGCTCCGGTGCTGGCCGGGGCGGAGAGTGAGCTGACCACGGCGATCCGCTCGACGGGCGCCGAGGTGACCGTGGTGGACGGTCCGGCGACGCAGGCGTTGCTGGACACGGTGGCCGCGCACGGCACGGCGGTCTGGCTGTCCGGCCCGGCCGGCGACGAGTCCCTGGCGCGGGAGCTGGGGCTGCGGTTGGCCCGCCAGCCCGGCCTGGCCGAGCTGGAGCTGATGTACGGCTCGTGGGACCCGCCCGGCGCGCGCCTCCTCGACGCCGTGGCGGTGATGGACCGCCTGGCGTCGCCGGGCGGCGACCCGTGGAAGCGGGCGCAGACCCACCGCAGCCTCGCCGGGTTCCTGCTGGAGGAGTGCTACGAGGCGTACGACGCGATCAGCGCGGGGGACACCGACGCGCTGCGCGAGGAGCTGGGGGACGTGCTGCTCCAGGTGGTGCTGCACGCCCGGCTCGCCGAGGAGCTGCCGGAGGAGCAGCGGTGGACCGTCGACGACGTGGCCGGTGACCTGGTCGACAAGATGGTCCGGCGCAACCCGCACGTCTTCGCGGACGGTGCCGGCGGCACGTTGGAGGAGATCGAGGCGAACTGGGAGCGGATCAAGCGGGCCGAGAAGGCACGGGACTCGGTGTTGGACGGCGTCGCGCTGAGCCAGCCGGCGCTCGCCCTGGCCGCCAAGATCCTGGACCGGGCCGCCCGCGTCGGCCTGGCGGTGCCGCCCCCACTGGCCGACACCCAGGTCGACGCCGAAGCAAGACTGGGCGCAAGCCTCCTGACCACGGTAGCCGCGGCAAGGCAGGCAGGACTGGACCCGGAAGCCGCCCTCCGCCGCGCCACCCTGGCCTACGCCGAGTCCGTCCGCACCGCCGAACGGTCCACCCCCTCCGGTTGATCAAGGGGTTTGGGCCAGGATCAGCGCGCTCGACGGCGCAAACCCCTTGATCAACGGAGGCGGCTGGGGGGTGGGCCGGTAGGGTTCGGCGGGTGGAGGACTTTGGGCCGCTCGCGGAGCGGATAGTCGAGGCTCTGCTCGTCAGTCGGCCGGGGTTGGCCGGCTCGGCCGGGGATCATCGGTACGACGACCGGCTGCCGGACCTCTCGGCCGACGCCGTCGCGGCCGACCGGGCGATGCTGCGGGACGCCGGTGACGCGCTCGCCGAGATCGACCCGGACGCCCTGGCCGTCGAGGAGTCCGTCGACCACGCCCTGCTGACCGCGCTGGTGGACCGGGCGCTGTTCGAGACCACCGAGATCCGGTCGTACGAGTGGAACCCGCTGGCGCACAACCCGGGGCCGCTGCTGCACGCGCTGGTGGCCCGCCCGTACGCGCCCGCCGAGGTGCGGCTGGAGAGCCTCGCCGGACGGCTCGCCGCCGTACCGGACGCACTCGCCACCGCCCGCGCGACGCTGCGGGACATGCCGCGGGTCCACGCGGAGACGGCGGTCGGGCAGTTCACCGGCACGGCGGCGCTGATCCGCGACGAGGTGCCGGCGCTGCTCGCCCAGGCGCCGGCCGCCTACGACCGGGTCGAGCCGGCCGCCACGGCGGCGATCGCCGCGTGCGAGGAGTTCGTCGCCTGGCTCCGCGCCGGGCTGGCCGCCGACGCCGGCCCCGGGCCGGAGCCGCGCCTCGGCCGCCGCCGGTGGGAGGCGCGGCTCTGGCACACCCTCGACACCGAGCTGGGGGCCGCCGAGATCCAGCGCCGCGCCTGGGCCAACCTGGACCGGGTCACCGAGGAGATCCGCGCGGCGGCCGTCGAGCTGGTCGGTGGTCCCGCCGACGACGAGACGGTACGCCGGGCGCTGGACCTGCTCGCCGCCGAGCACCCCGACAACGGGACCATCGTGGACCTCGCCTCGGTCACCCTCGACGAGGCGAGTGACTTCGTCCGGGCGCACGACCTGGTGACGCTTGTCGACGACCCGTGCGTGATCCAGGAGATGCCGGAGTTCGCACGGGGTGTCGCGGTCGCCTACTGCGACTCGCCGGGACCGTTGGAGACCGCGGCCCTGCCGACCTTCTACTGCATCGCGCCGACGCCGGAGGACTGGCCGGCGCACCGGGTGGAGTCCTTCTACCGCGAGTACAACGACCACATGATCCGGAACCTGACGGTGCACGAGGCGATGCCGGGGCACTTCCTCCAGCTCGCGCACGCCCGCCGGTACGTCGGCTCGACCCGGGTCCGCCCGCTCACCGAGTCCGGCGTGTTCATCGAGGGCTGGGCGGTGCACGCCGAGGAGGTGATGGCCGGCCTCGGCTTCGGTGGTCTGCCGGTGCGGATGCAACAGCTCAAGATGCAGCTACGGATGACCATCAACGCGCTGCTCGACCAGTTGGTGCACTGCGAGGGCATGACCGAGGCCGACGCGATGGCGCTGATGACCGGGCGCGGCTTCCAGGAGGAGGGCGAGGCGGCCGGCAAGTGGCGTCGGGCGTTGCTCACCTCGACCCAGCTGTCCACGTACTTCGTCGGGTGGAGCGAGATGGCCGACATCGCCCGGGCCCGGCCGGACGGCGTGTCGGTGCGGGACTGGCACGACGCGATGCTCGCCCACGACTGCCCACCGCCGCGCCACCTGCGCACCCTGCTCGGCGTGTAGGGAAGGGCGCCGCGGGTCAGACCGGCGCGGTCGCGTCGATCAGCCAGCGGGAGATCGAGTACGCCGGGGGCAGCTCCGCCGGCAGCGCGTCCAGCGGGAAGAACCGCGCCTCGCTCAGCTCCTTCCCGTCCACCACCGGCCCGGCGGCAGCATCAACAGAGCGGGCGGTGAAGCCGACCAGCAGCGTGCCCGGGCCGGACATCGCCCACGGCTGGCTGCCGAAGTACCGCAGCCCGTCGACGGTGAGCCCCACCTCCTCGCCGACCTCCCGCCGTACGGCCGCCTCCAGCGTCTCCCCGGCGTCCACGAACCCGGCCACCAGGGCCCACAGCCCGGTCGGCCCGTACGCGTGCCGGACCAGGAGCAGCTCGTCGGGGCGGCCGGCCGGTCCTGGGCGGGTGATCGCCACCAGGACGGCGGCGGAGAGCTGCATCGGCACGTACAGGTCGCAGTCGGGGCAGCGCCGCGCGGACTCGCCCGGCACGTCGGCCAGCTCGGCCCGGCAGGCGCCGCACCACCGGTGCGTACGCCGCCAGGTGACCACCGCGAGGGCCCGCCCGGCGAGCGTGGCGAGCGGCTCGGGCAGCTCCGCGGCGATGCCGGCCCAGCTCCGCCAGCGGCCGGGCCGGTCCTCGGCGGACGGCACCTCGGTCGCCCAGGCGGGCCGCCCGTCGAGCGTGCCGAGGGGCACCCAGGCGGTGTCGGCCGGCAGGTCGGCGATCCGCAGCAGGCCGCCGTCGTCCCGGGTGCGGAGCTTGCGCCCGGCGACGGGCAGGGCGAGGTCGGCCGGCGCGGGGGGTGTGGAACCGTCGGCTCCGGGGACGAAGCCGGGTGCGGTCACGGGGTGGCCGTACGGCGGTCCACCACGCCGGCGCCGGGCGGCAGCGCGAACGCGTCGCCGTCGACGGCGTCCCGGTAGTCGGTCATGGCCAGCTCGACCCGCTCACCGTCGACGTCCCCGGTGAAGCTGCCCAGCGCGCCCTCGGTCGTCACGCAGGCGGAGAAGTCGCCGGCCGACTGCTGAACGTCGACGCACGTGGCGTGCCGACCCGCCAGGGTGGTGTCACTCTGCGTGATCACGGCCTGGGGGTCGAGCGCCGCGGTGGTCAGCAGCTGCATGACCACCGGCGGGGTGACCAGGCCGTGCTCCTTGGCCTCGGTGAAGAGGGTGACCGACGGCTTGGTGTTGGCGGCCGGCGGCGCCTCCAGGGTGCAGACCGCACGGGCGGCGGTCGTCTCGCAGCGGGCCGTGGCCTCCTCGGTGACGGTCAGCTTCCCGCCCGGCCACGTGTACGCGGAGCGGGCCGGGTCCTGTGCCTGGGCGATGGTGGCGGTCTGCCCGGCGGGGAGCTGGTACTCGGCCGAGTAGGTCAGGGTCAGCGACTGGTCGAGCCGGGTGGCGAGGTCGTTGACGAGGTCGGACCGCCCGATGGCCCGGCCGGCGTCGTCGAGGGTCTGGCAGCCGGTGATGGTGAACGACGCGATGACCGACACGGCGAGCAGGCGGAGGGTGGTCGAGGCGGCGGGCATGGCGACCAGCCTTGCCGATGGGATCAACCGCGCGCAAACCCGTTGCCGGTTGACGCCCGAGAATACGGGAATGTCCGTCGTGCGGGACGGGTCTCGGTACGTCGGGCACGGGCAACCGACGTACCGCCGGGTACGGCGGGCGACGCGGCGCGGGCGGCCGGCGCCCGATACGCTGCGTGGCAACACCTGCCTCAGCCGCACCGTCGCGGCCCATAACGGACCGGCACACACAAACGAGGAGCGACTCAGTGGCAACCATCGAGGGAATCGTCGCCCGGGAGATTCTCGACTCGCGGGGCAACCCGACGGTCGAGGTCGAGGTCGGGCTCGACGACGGCACGATCGCCCGTGCGGCGGTGCCGTCCGGCGCTTCCACCGGCGCCTTCGAGGCGATCGAGCTGCGCGACGGTGACAAGGACCGCTACCTGGGCAAGGGTGTCGAGAACGCGGTCTCCAACATCGAGGACAAGATCGTCGACCAGCTCATCGGCTACGAGGCCAGCGAGCAGCGGCTGATCGACCAGAAGATGCTGGACATCGACGGCACCGACAACAAGGGTGGGCTGGGCGCGAACGCGATCCTGGGCGTCTCCCTGGCGGTGGCGAAGGCGGCGGCCGGCAGCGCCGAGCTGAGCCTCTTCCGCTACCTGGGTGGCCCGAACGCGCACCTGCTGCCGGTGCCGATGATGAACATCCTGAACGGTGGCGCGCACGCCGACTCGAACGTCGACATCCAGGAGTTCATGGTCGCGCCGATCGGCGCGCCGAGCTTCCGGGAGGCGCTGCGCTCCGGCGCGGAGGTGTACCACGCGCTGAAGTCGGTGCTGAAGAAGAAGGGCCTCTCCACCGGCCTGGGCGACGAGGGCGGTTTCGCCCCGACCCTGCCGACCAACGCCGCGGCCCTGGACCTGATCGCGGAGGCCGTCGAGAAGGCCGGCTACCGCCTCGGCACCGACATCGTCTTCGCGCTGGACGTCGCGGCCACGGAGTTCTTCGACAACGGCACCTACACGTTCGAGGGTGCCGCGAAGACCGCCGAGGAGATGAGCACCTACTACACCAAGCTCGCCGACGAGTACCCGATCGTGTCGATCGAGGACCCGCTGGCGGAGGACGACTGGTCCGGCTGGCAGACCCTGACCGCGTCCATCGGTGACCGGATCCAGATCGTCGGCGACGACCTCTTCGTCACCAACCCGCAGCGGATCGCCCGGGGCATCGCCGAGAGCGCCGCCAACGCCGTGCTGGTGAAGGTCAACCAGATCGGTTCGCTCACCGAGACGCTGGACGCGGTGGACCTCGCCCACCGGGCCGGCTTCAAGTGCATGATGAGCCACCGTTCCGGCGAGACCGAGGACACCACCATCGCCGACCTGGCGGTGGCCACCGGCTGCGGCCAGATCAAGACCGGCGCGCCGGCCCGCTCGGACCGCGTCGCGAAGTACAACCAGCTCCTGCGGATCGAGGAGGAGCTGGCCGACGCGGCGCGCTACGCGGGTGCCGGCGCGTTCCCGCGTTACCGTTCGGCCTGAGCCACGCGAAGCCTCGGGGGAGGGGTGTGACGATGCAGCAGCGCCGCACACCGGGTGGTCAGCGTCCCGCCCGCCGGCCGGGTCAGCCCGGCCGGCCGGGCGGTGCCCGCGGCGCCCGGACGCCGGCCCGGGAGGGCGGTGTCCGCGCGGAGCCGCGCGCGACCCCCGGCCGCGCTCCGGGTGCCACCCGGGCGACCGAGGGCGTACGCGCCACGAACCGCCCCGCCGCGGCCCGGCGGACCGCGGCCGGCACCGTCAAGCGGCTGTCCGCTCCCCACCCCCGGGGCTTCACCGGGCGTGCCACCGTGCTGTTCGCGGTGCTGATCGCGCTCGCCCTCGGCTACACCTATCCGGTCCGTGTCTACCTGGACCAGCAGGCCGACATCGAGCGGATGGAGGCGGCCCAGGCCGCCCAGCGCCAGGCGATCGAGGAGCTGTCCGTCCGGGCGGCGAAGTGGCAGGACGACAGGTACATCGAGATCCAGGCGCGGGAGCGCTTCGGGATGGGCCGTCCGGGCGAGAAGCTGCTGATCGTGCTCGACGACCCGGAGGGCGCCGCGCGGGACGCGGGGAAGTCCGCGCCGTCGGGGCGGCCCGCCGAGCCCGATCCCTGGTACGACACCCTGTGGTCGAGCGTGCAGGGCGCGAACGCCGCCCAACCCGACCAGTGAGCACCACCTGAGCAGCAGACGAGAGATGGAAACACCGTGACTGTCGTACCACCGCAGGAGCCGGCGGCGGCCTCCGTACCTCTGCCGCAGCGTGAGCCGGCCAGCGAGGCCGACCTGGCCGCGGTGGCCGCGCAGCTCGGGCGCCCGCCCCGCGGCACGCGGGCGGTGGCCCACCGCTGCCCCTGTGGCCTGCCCGACGTGGTGGAGACGACCCCGCGCCTGGCCGACGGCACGCCCTTCCCGACGTTGTTCTACCTGACCTGCCCGCGGGCGACCGCCGCGTGCAGCCGGCTGGAGTCGGCCGGGCTGATGAAGGAGATGGCCGACCGGCTCGCCGAGGACCCGGAGCTGGCGGCCCACTACCGGGCGGCGCACGAGGACTACCTGGCCCGCCGCGACGCGATCGGGCAGGTGCCGGAGATCGCCGGCATCTCGGCCGGCGGCATGCCCGGCCGGGTGAAGTGCCTGCACGTGCACCTCGGTCACGCGCTGGGCGCCGGGCCGGGAGTGAACCCGTTCGGTGACGAGGTGCTGGACGTCCTGGAGCCGTGGTGGACCGCCGGCCCGTGCGTGGACGTGCCGGCGGACGAGTGACCATGACGGGCGCCGACGAGATCGTGGTGCGGCGGGCCCGGACCTCCGACGTGCGGGGGATCCGGCGGCTGGTCGACACCTACACCGACGACCGGCGGCTGCTCAGCAAGGCGACGGTCACCCTCTACGAGGACGTGCAGGAGTTCCGGGTCGCGGCGACCGGGAACGGCACCGTGGTCGGCTGCGGCGCGCTGCACGTGATGTGGGAGGACCTCGCCGAGATCCGCACGGTGGCGGTGGACCCGGTCTGCCGGGGGCGGAAGATCGGGCACCGGATCGTCGGCGAGCTGATCGACGCGGCCCGGGAGCTGGGAGTGGCGCGGATCTTCGTGCTCACCTTCGAGACCCGGTTCTTCGCCTCGTTCGGCTTCCGGGAGATCGACGGCGCGCCGGTGCCGCAGCCGGTGTACGAGCAGCTGCTGCGCTCGTACGACGAGGGTGTCGCCGAGTTCCTCGACCTGGAGCGGGTCAAGCCGAACACCCTCGGCAACACCCGCATGCTGCTCCGCCTGTAGAGCCGTCCGCGTGACCCGCACCGGCGGCGCGGTCAGGCCGGCCGCCGGGGGTGGGTGGCGAAGAAGTCCCAGATCAGGTCCGTGGCGACGAGGCCGGCCTCGGGGGCGGCGAGTTGACCGCTCCGCGCGCCGGGCCACGAGTGCCCCATGTCCGGCAGGGTGTAGACGGTGACCTCGCTGCCGTCGGCGCACGTCGCGTCGGTCCGGCTGATCCGCGCGGCCCCACCCGCCCCGGGCTCAGGGATCGACTTGCAGCCGAGTCGCCGCTGCCAGGTCCGTATGCCCTCGGTGAAGGTCTCGGCGTAGATGTCCTGCCCGCCGATGAACGTGATCACCGAGACCGGGGTGTCGGGGACGTAGTCCTCCGGCGCGGTCAGGGGACCGCTGTAGCCGCCGCTGACCACGCCGATCGCCGCGAAGAGCCCGTCGGCCTCGACGGCGGCCCGGAAGCTCATGTCACCGCCGTTGGAGATCCCGGTCAGGTAGACCCGGTCCGGGTCTGCCCGCCAGGTTCTCACCAGATGGTCCGTGAGGGCCCGGAGGAACCCGACGTCGTCCTCCGACCCGCAGCAGATCAACGCGTTGAAGGCAGTGTGCCGTCCGTCCGGGTACGCGACCAGGATGTTCTCCCGGTCGGCCACCGCGTCCAGCCCCACCATCTCGCGGATCAGGGCGCCGCTGCCCGGGTAGAAGTGCAGGGCGATCACCAGCGCGGTGGGCCGGGTCGGGTCGTAACCGGGCGGGGCGTACAGCAGGTAGGTGCGTTTCACCCCACCGTGCTCCAGGCTCAACAGGTGCTCGCCGGCGGCGGGTCGTTCGGCCGGAACCGAGGAGGACGGGGTGGTACCGGCCGGGGCGGGCCCGGAGGCCCCGCACGCCCCGGCGGCCAGGATCAGGACCAGCCCCGTCAGCACTGCCATCGTCTGCCGCACGCCCGCCCCCCTCGTGGACCCCGGTCCACTCTGGAGCCCGACCGCAGGCCCGTTCAACCCTTTCGGTTCAGGCCGAAGCCCGGCAGGCTGTCCGTATGCTTCGCCTTCAGCTCGGGTCGGCGGACCTGTGCCGGGTGCGGTTCGTCGACCGGCTGCACCCGGTCGGCATGGTGATGATGGCCGGCCAGGCACTGCACGGTCCCACCGGGTCCGTCATGGCGCCGGCCCTGGCCGACCGCGCGGTGGCGGCTGGGGCGGACGACGTGGCGGGCGCGGCCGCCATGATGCTGCGGCACCTGCTGCCCGCCCGGGGACGACTGCCGGACTTCCTCACGCCGTTCGACGGGCTGGAGTCCGTGACGGCCGGCCTGGACGCGATCCGGGCCACCCCGACCCGGCGGATCCGCGCCGAGGTCACCGCGGCGTACGCCGACGTGGCCGCGACGCCGCTGCGACGCCGGTTCGCGGCGGCGGACCCGGAGGCGCTGGACCTGTTCGGCCGGGCCGTGGACACCTGGTTCGGGGCCGTGCTCGCGCCGCACTGGGCCGAGTTGACGGCGGCGCACCGGCAGCACGTGGCGGGTGCCGCCCATCGGTTGACCATGGGCGGCCTGGGCGTCCTGTTCGCCGGGCTGCACCCGGCGATCCGGTGGCGGCCCCCGGTGCTGGAGGTGCGGACCTGGTGGAGCGGGGAGGTGACCGGCACCGGTCACGGGATGCTCCTGCTGCCGACACCGTTGGCCGGTCCGCTTCCGCGGGTGCTGGTCCAGCCGGGGCGCCCGATCCTGCTGGTCTATCCCGTACCGATGCCGCGCCGCGGCGCCGGTCCGACCGCCGATGCGCTCGGCCGTCTCCTCGGTGCCACCCGTGCGGTGGTGTTGCGCCGGCTCGCGGAGTCCGGCGGGCTGAGCACCACCGCGCTCGCCGACGCCGCCGGGGTGGGTCTGTCGTCGGCGTCCGAGCACGCCACGGCGTTGCGGGCGGCCGGCCTCGTCATCAGTAACCGGCACGGCGGGGCGGTCCGGCACCGGCTGACGCCGCTCGGCGCGCACCTGCTCGGCGAGGTCACCGAGGCGTCGGTGGCCGGCGTCGCCCCTCCGGCGACCGGTACGGCCCGGGACGACCTGCCGCAGGGCTGACTGCGCCGCCGCCGTCGACCGCGCCGCCGCCGTCGGGTAGCCGCGTGTCGAGCATGCCGGGATGTGCGCCACCTCAACCCCGCCGTCACAGTGCGTGCCGACGCGACCGGCAACCATCACACACCCTTGACCACTTTGCACTGCTGCCCCATGCGCGCCACCCACCGGCAGTGACGGTTCGGGTCCGGGAGGGCAGTAGGCCGTCTGGGCATCTGCCCAGCTCGGGGGCGTGGTGCACATTCGGCTGCAGAGCAAAGTGGTCGAAGGGGCGTCGTGGGGGGTGCTGCGGAGCGTTGCTCACGGTGACGGAGCCAGGTGTCACTGTCCGTGCGCCCTGGGGTCTCATTCCCAGCCGGCCTGCTGCCGCTACCGGTGGGCGTGACCGTGGCGCTCGTCGACGCGGCCCCGCCGTTCCCGCTGCCGTAGGGTTGACCGGGTGACGACGCGCGTCGCCGCCATCGACTGCGGCACCAACTCCATCCGCCTCCTGGTCGCCGACCTGCCCGACGCCGACGCCGGGCCGGAGGCGCCGCTGACCGACCTGAGCCGGCGGATGGAGATCGTCCGCCTCGGCCAGGGCGTGGACAGGACCGGCCGCCTCGCGCCGGAGGCGATCGAGCGGACGCGGGTGGCGCTCGCCGACTACGCCGAGGAGATCGCGAAGCTGGGTGCCGAGCGGGTCCGCATGTGCGCGACCTCGGCCTCCCGGGACGCCTCCAACGCGGGTGACTTCCGGGCGATGGTGGAGCAGACGCTGGGCGTGGCCCCGGAGGTGGTGACCGGGGACGAGGAGGCACGGCTCTCCTTCACCGGCGCGGTGCGCGGGCTGCCGGCCGACGCCCGGGAGCCGTACCTGGTCATCGACATCGGGGGCGGCTCGACCGAGTTCGTGGTGGGCACCCGCTCCGGCGGCGTCCAGGCGGCGATCTCGATGGACATCGGGTGCGTCCGGATGACCGAGCGGCACCTGCACGGCGATCCGCCGGGCCTGGACGAGATCGCCGCCGCGCAGGCCGACATCGCGGTGGCGGTGGACCGCGCGCTGGAGGCCGTCCCGGGCCGGGAGGCCGCCACGCTGGTCGGGCTCGCCGGGTCGGTCACGACGGTCGTCGCGATCGCCCAGGACCTGCGGGAGTACGACCCGGAGCGCATCCACCACGTCCGCGTGCCGTACGACCGGGTGGCCGACGTGACCGCCGACCTGCTGGCGAAGACGCGCGAGCAGCGGCTGGTGATCCCCGTGATGCACCCCGGCCGGGCGGACGTGATCGGCGCCGGGGCCCTGGTGCTGCGGGTGATCATGGAGCGGGCCGGGATGGACGCGGTCGTCGCCTCCGAGCACGACATCCTCGACGGCATCGCCTGGAGCCTGCTCTAGCGTTCCTGGTTCCGGGGGCATGATCGACTCGGCTTCATTGATGTCGGGGTGCCCGAGTGACGGTTTCAGCCCGACATCACTGACGTCGAGTGGATCAACGCCGAGGCGGGCTGTCCGGCCGCCATTCCGGATGCCCCGAAGCGCTGGTGCTACTACGCATTGCGCAGTACTGTGCTTCGCGTGGACACCACACAACTGCTGAAGGGCGTCCTGGACCTCGCGGTCCTCGCCGTGCTTCGCGAGTCCGACGGCTACGGCTACGACATCCTGCGCCGGCTGCGCGAGGCCGGACTGGAGGAGGTCGGCGACGCCTCCGTCTACGGGACGCTGCGCCGACTCTTCGCCGCCGGCCTGCTGACGACCTACGTCGTGCCCAGCGAGTCCGGGCCGCACCGCAAGTACTACGCGCTCAACGCCGCCGGCCGGGACCAGCTCACCCGGTCCGGCAAGCTCTGGCGCTCGTTCGCCACCACCATGGACACGCTGCTCGACGATCGGGGGATGGCGGCATGACCGTCACGGAGCAGGACATCACGGACTACGTCGGCCGGGTCCGTGCCGCGCTGGCCGACCTGCCGCCGCAGGTCCGCGACGAGTTGACCGAGGACCTGCCGGAGCACCTCGCCGAGGTCGCCGCCGAGGCCGGGGGCTCGCTGACGGACCGGCTCGGCGCGCCCGAGGCGTACGCCCTCGAACTGCGCGCCGCCGCCGGCGTCGGCACCGCCGGGGGAGGCCGCGTCCGCCGGCTCACCAGGACGGTGCACCGGGCACGTGACCAGATCCGCATCCTGGACCGGCAACTCGGCCCTCCTCTCGGCTATGCGACGGCGGGCGAGTTCGTCCGGCTGCTGCGCCCCGGGTGGTGGGTGCTCCGTGCCTACCTGGCGGCAATGTTCGTCACCGTCGCCACCACGGGTGGAACGTTCGGTCTGCTGCCCCGATTCGGTGGTGAACTCATCACCGGTCTGGTCATGCTGGCCGGCCTCGTGCTCGTTTCCGTGTGGCTGGGACGCCGCAGCGGCGGGCTGCGCGGCTGGCCGCGGCAGGCACTCCAGATCGGTAACGCGGTCCTGGTCGTGTTCGCCCTCATGGGGCTGGCGGACCTGGAGGACCGGGCCGGCTACGACTTCGGGTACGAGCAGATCTCCGTCGACGGCCGCTACGAGCACGTCCGGGACGTCTACGTGTACGACAGCGAGGGCCGGCTGGTGGAGAACGCCCGGCTCTTCGACCAGAACGGCGACCCGATCCGGCTCGGCTACCCGGAGTGCCCCGATCCGCTCGACCCGACCGGCAACGGCAACCCGCTGCTGCGCCCGTACCCGTACTGCCCGCAGGGCGCACCCTTCGCCCCGCGCCCGCCGGCGGTAACGCCCCCGGCGCCCGGGCTGCCGCCACTGTCCACTCCGGCCCCCACCGCGACGCCGGGTCCCACCGGCACCCCGCCCGCGCCGACCGCCACCGCGCCGCCGCCAGCGCCGACCGCCACCGCGCCGCCCGCGCCGGCCGCCACCTGAGGTGTTAGGAAGGGCCCCTTCCTCTACACGAGGCGTTAACAGGGGACCCTTCCTCACACCTCGTTCCTGGGAAATGGCTGAACGGATGAGGTGAGCGGGGCGGCGGCGCACGTCGATGATCGTTACGGTGTCGTCTGCTCATCAACCCCTCGGAAGGAAAACCCGTGTCAGAGCAGGTCGCACCGCCCCCCGCCGCGGACGCCGCGCAGCCCCAGCCCGGCGTGCAGGCGCCGCCGCCCGTCGAGCCGCCGGCGAAGAAGTCCGGCCGGGGCAAGGCGCTCGGCATCATCGGCGCGATCGTCGTGTTCCTCGTCATCGCCGGTCTCAAGTTCGGTCTCGGTACGGCGATCGGCAACTTCCTGAACAAGGATGAGACGGCCGAGGCCAAGACCGGCGACTGCATCGCCGAGCTGCCCAAGGTGACCGGCGCGAAGGAGGAGAAGGTCGACGGCGCCAAGGTCGTCGAGTGCACCTCCACCGACGCCGCCTACACGGTGGTCGGCCGGGCCGACGGGCAGACCACCGAGCAGGCCCGCACCGGCGAGGCGTGCGAGCAGTACTTCACCGAGGGACAGGACGGCTACGTCTTCTCCAGCGTCGAGCGGGGCAAGACGGGCTACGTGCTCTGCCTGACCAAGAAGGCCTGAGCCGACCTGCAAGCCGTTAAGAAGGGGCCCTTCCTCTACGCCAGGCGTTAAGGAGGGGCCCTTCCTTTCGGCAAACAGGAGGTGAATGCCACTGTTCCCGCGTCTTCCCGGCGCGGGTCCGGCGTGGCAGGCTACCGGCACGTAGGACCACTGGGCGACCAGCCAACGTTGACTGACCGCTAGGAGGACGGGCCCATGGGCGAGATGGTGAGGTACCGCGGTAACGGAGGTACGAGCGAGGGGTATCTCGCGATACCCTCCGGCGGTGCGGCCAGCCCGGCGGTCATCGTCATCCAGGACTGGTGGGGCCTCGTACCCCACGTCCGGTCGGTGGTGGACCGCTTCGCCGACGCCGGGTTCGTCGCTCTCGCCCCGGACTTCCGACGTGGCCCGGCGGTCAAGCCGAGTGAGCCCCGGCAGATGCTGAACGCCGCGCAGATGGACGAGGCCGCGGCGGACATCGCCGCCGCCGCGGAGTACCTCACCGGGCGTACCGAGGTGGCCGGCAAGGTGGGCGCCGCCGGCTTCTGCGCGGGCGCCAGCCTCGCCCTCTGGGCGGCCACCCGCTCCGAGCGGATCGTCGCCACCGCGGCCTTCTACCCGAGGCTGCCCTGGGAGGACATGCGCGCCGAGTGGCCCGACTACGCGGGCAAGGCCGCCGTCATCCACTGCTCGGAGGCCGACGGCCTCTCCGCCGACGACGGCGTGCAGGCTGCGCGCCGGGCCATCGAGGTCTCCGGTGGCACCTGCCAGACCTACGACTACCCGGGCACCAACCACGCCTTCTTCAACGAGGACCGGCCGGAGAACTTCGACCAGCGTGCCGCCGCGACCGCCTGGGCCCGCACCCTCGAACTGTTCCGGGCCAAGCTTGGCTGAGCCGCGTACCCCCGGTGAGGTCGTCGCCCGCGCCGCGCGGGCGACCGACCTCGCCGACCTGGACGGCGCGGTCAGTGACTGCTTCGCCTGCCCCCGGCTGGTCGCCTGGCGGGAGGAGGTCGCGCGGACCCGGCGGGCCGCCTTCCGGGACCAGGAGTACTGGGGCCGGCCGGTGCCCGGCTTCGGCGAACCGGCCGCCCGGATCGCCGTCCTCGGGCTGGCCCCGGCCGCGCACGGGGGGAACCGCACCGGCCGCATCTTCACCGGCGACCGCTCCGGCGACGTCCTCTTCGCCGCCCTGCACCGCGCCGGGCTGGCCAACCAGCCGGCCAGCGTGGCCGTCGACGACGGCCTGGCCCTGCGGGACACCCGGATCTTCTCCGCCGTGCGCTGCGCGCCGCCGGACAACAAGCCCACCCCGGCCGAGCGCGACACCTGCGCGCCGTGGCTGCACCGGGAGATCTCGCTGATCCGGCCCACCCTGCGCGTCGTGGTCGCGCTGGGTGCCTTCGCCTGGGCCGCGTGGTGGCCGGTGCTCCGCCACGTGTACGACGTGCGTCCGCCCAGTCCGCGACCCGCGTTCGGGCATGGGGCACACTGTTCCGGCACGGCCGCACCGGAACTCCTCGGCTGCTACCACGTCAGCCAGCAGAACACCTTCACCGGGCGGCTCACACCAGGGATGCTGGACGACGTGTTCGCCCGGGCGAAAGTGTTGGCCGGGGTGGACTGAGGCTGCGGGGCGGTGACGATGACGGAGGAGAACGCGCCGGCCCGACCCGTACGCCCCGGCGGCCCGGAGGTGACCGCAGTGGACCTCAACGTGCTGCGCAGGTGGTGGCCGGTCGCGGCGGTGGCCGTGCTGCTCGCCGTCGTCACGGTGGCGGCCGCCCACTCGTCGCTCGGCGCGAGCCGCATCCCGACGGCGGTCGAGGAGGTGCCCTTCCTTCCCGAGTACCCCACCGCCGAGCCGGTCCCGTCGATCCCGGTGGAGCCGCGGGACGCGGTGGAGACGACCGGGGCCTCCGTTCCGGGATGGATCGCCACGGCGGCCCTGGTCCTGCTGGGTCTCGCCGTCCTCGTCGTGTTCGGCTGGCTCGCCTGGACGCTGGTCCGCGGTGCGATCCGGCGGACCACCCGGGCGTTGCCATCCCGGGCTCCCCGCCGCGACACCGAGGGCACCGCCCGTGAGATGGTCGCCGCACTCGACGCCAGCCTGGTCGAGTTGGACGACACGGACACCGACCCGCGTGTCGCGGTGATCGCCTGCTGGGTACGCCTGGAGGAGGCCGCGGCCGGCGCGGGCGTGCCCCGGCTGGCCGGCGACACACCCACCGACCTCGTCTCCCGCCTGCTGCGCGGCGACCCGTCGGCCGGTGTCCCGGCGATCGCGAGCGCCGACGTGCTGGCCGAGTTCGCCCACGTCTTCCGGGAGGCTCGGTACGCCACCCGGCCGGTCGACGAACGTACCCGGGACCAGGCCCGTGCCGCCCTCCGCCGGCTGCGCGGCGAGCTGACCGCCGTCGTGGCGGCGTGAGCGGGGTGGCGACGTGAGCAGCACGAGCATCGACGACCTGCTCGGCTCGTACGAGGAGGGGCCGGCACGCGCCGAGCGCCCGCGCGGCGGACGGGTCCGGCGGGTGCTGCGTACGCTCGCCGTCACGGCGGCCGTGGTGGTCGTCCTGGTCGCCGGCCTGCGCGCGGTCGGGTTGCGGGTCTCGCTGGTGGTGCTGGTCGCCGGTGTGCTCGCGGTGCTCGCCGTGCGGCGGGTGACCGCCGGCCTCGCGCCGTCGTCCCCACCCCGCGCCGGCACCCGCACCTTCACCGGTGACGGCCCCGCTCCGCGGGACGCGGTGCGGACCGCCATCAACGGGTGGGAGGTGCCGCTCGACTGGGCGGCGAACCGCCCCGAGCGCTTCACCGAGGTGATCCTGCCGCGCCTCGGTGACCTCGCCGACGAGCGGCTGCGGCTGCGGCACGGCCTCAACCGCGACTCGGACCCGGTACGCGCGCGCGCCCTGCTGGGCGAGCGGCTCTGGACCTTCCTGGAAACCCCGCCCCGTCGCACCCCGCCGCCGCGCGACCTCGCGGCGATCGTCGCCGAACTGGAGAAGATATGAACGACGTGGACCGCAGCATGCCCGCCACGGAGGTGGGCCACCTCGCCCGGGCGGTGCTGGAGGCGGTCGGCCAGGTCGTCGTCGGCAAGCGGGATGCGCTGGAGCTGGTGCTCGCCGGGATCCTCGCCGGTGGGCACGTGCTGCTGGAGGACCTGCCCGGTCTGGGCAAGACGCTGACCGCGCGCTCGTTCGCGCAGGCCCTCGGGCTGGACTTCCGCCGGCTCCAGTTCACCCCCGACCTACTCCCCGCCGATGTCACCGGCTCGTTCCTGTACGACCAGCGCAGCGGTGACTTCTCGTTCCGGGCCGGCCCGGTCTTCACCAACCTGCTGCTCGCCGACGAGATCAACCGGACGCCGCCGAAGACCCAGTCGGCCCTGCTGGAGGCGATGCAGGAGAAGCAGGTGTCGGTGGAGGGTGTCACGTACCGGCTGGACGAGCCGTTCCACGTGCTGGCCACCGCCAACCCCATCGAGTACGAGGGCACCTACCCGCTGCCCGAGGCGCAGCTCGACCGTTTCCTCCTGCGGGTCTCCTTCGGCTACCCGGAGCACGGCGAGGAGTGGGAGGTGCTGCGCCGGCGGATGGCCCGCCGCCGGGAGGAGGCGGAGATCAAGCCGGTGGTCGACGCCGCCACGCTCCGTGCCATGCAGACGGCGCTGGAGGACGTCGTGGTCGAGGACTCCGTCGGCCACTACATCGTGTCGCTGACCGCCGCCACCCGCGAGCACCCGTCGGTGCTGGTCGGCGCGTCCCCCCGTGGTTCGCTGGCCCTGCTGCTGCTGTCCCGCGTACGGGCGGTGATGGCCGGCCGTGACTACGTGGTGCCGGAGGACGTCAAGGAGGTGGCGGTGCCCGCGCTGGCGCACCGCATCACGCTGCGCCCCGAGATGTGGCTGCGCCGGGTCGATCCGTCCTTCCTGGTCGGTGAGGTGCTGGATGCCACGCCGGCCCCGGCCAGCGGCGCGCTGCCCAGCTACGCCGCCGGTCGGCCCGGACGTTGATGGCCGCGCCCGTCGTGTCACCCCTGAGCGACGTGTCGGAGCCGGCCGCCGGCTGGGCGCCGACCCGGGCGCTGGGCCGCGCCGTGCTGCTGACCGGTCTGCTCCTCGTCGCGGGCGTGCTGCTGGGCCGGGTCGACCTGATCGTGCTCGCCACCCCGTTCGCGGTCGGCACCGCGTACGCCCTGCGGCGCCGGCCGGCCGCGCTGCCGCAGGTGTGGGTCTCGCACGACGACGAGCACCTGGTGGAGGGCGGCGAGCTGACCGCGACGGTCACCGTCGGCAACCCGGATGTGGTCGACTACGACCTGGCGGTCCTCCGGACCCGCGTCTCGTCGTGGCTGCGGGTCGACCGGGCCACCATCGCCGGTGCCGTGACACGGCTCGGCTCCGACTCTTCGCCGGCCATCGACCGGCCCTTCGTGACGGGCGTACCGCGCGACACCGCCGTCGACCTGGTCCTGGGCGGCGGCGCGCTGCGCTGGGGGCGGCACCCGGTCGGCCCGGCCGGTGTCCGGGTGTGCGCCGCGCAGGGCCTGCTGGTCTCCCGCGTGGTCATCGCCGAGCCGGCCCGGGTGCGCGTCTACCCGGTGACCGAGCCGTTCGAGGCCGTGGAGGCGATGCCCCGGGCGGCCGGGCTGGTCGGCGCGCACCACTCCCGCAAGCCCGGCGAGGGCGGCGAGCTGGCCGGTGTGCGGGTCTTCGCCCCCGGGGACCGGTTGCGTCGCATCGACTGGCGGGTCTCCCTGCGGGCGCGGCAGCTGCACGTGGCGGCCACCCTGTCCGACCGGGACGCCGAGGTGGTCGTCCTGCTCGACGTGCTGGCCGAGGCGGGCCGCTCCGGCGGGGTGAAGGGGACGGCGTCGGTGTTGGACACCACCGTCCGGGCCGCCGCCGCGATCGCCGAGCACTACCTGTACCGGGGTGACCGGGTCGCCCTGCTGGAGCACGGTCCGGCCGCTCGCCGGCTCCGCCCGGCCACCGGCCGCCGGCAGTACCTGACCGTGCTGGAGTGGCTGCTCGACGTGCGCGCGGAGTCCTCGCCCCAGGAGTCGTACGACCACCTGTTCGGCCCGCAGCTGCTCTCCGCCGACGCGCTGGTGGTGGTCCTCACCCCACTGCTGGACGAGCGGTCCGCGCAGATGCTGGCCCGGCTCGCCCGTTCCGGGCGGTTCGTGGTGGCCGTGGACACCCTGCCCGCCGACCTCCCACCGCCGAAGGACCGGGGGTGGGCCGAGGTCGCGTACCGGTTGTGGCGGCTGGACCGGGACACGATGATCGACCAGTTGCGTGAGCACGGCGTGCCGGTGGTCCGCTGGGCCGGCACCGGCAGTCTCGACCAGGTGCTGCGCGACGTGGCCCGCCTGGCCATCGCCCCCCGGGTGGGTGGCCGGTGATCACCGTCGTCGCCGACCGGCTGCGCGGGGCGCGGACCGCGCTGACCCGGGTCAGCCTCACGCCGCTGCTGGTCCGCGTGGGCATCTTCCTCAGCGTGCTGCTCGGCATGGTCCTCGCGTACCCGGCGGAGGTGCTCCTCGGCCGGTCGTTCGGCGGCCTGCTGCTGGTGGCGGTGCTGCCCGCGCTCAGCCCTCGCCGGGTCTGGCCGACCTTCGCGGCGCTGGTCACCGTGGGTGGGTGGCTGGTCGCCACCGACGGGTACGGCCGTCCGATCGCCCTGTGGCGGCTGCTCGCCGTGGCGGCGGTGCTGTACCTCACCCACACGGTCTGCGCGCTCGCCGCCGTACTGCCGTACGACGCGGTGGTGGACCCCGAGCTGATCGTCCGCTGGCTGCTGCGGGCGGGTGCCGTGCTGCTCGCCACGTCGGTCCTCGGCGTCCTGCTGGTCGAACTCGCCGCCGTCGGCGACGGCCGGGGAGTCCAGGCGGCGACGGTTGCCGGCCTGGCCCTCGCCGCCGTGGTGACGGCGTTGCTGGGCTGGCTACTGCGCCGCAAGTGAGCGCCGAAACGGGGGGAGTTACGCAGCTCACAGGTGTTGTGCTCCGTCACAGATGGGGGCCGCGATCGGGATTAGCGGAGCCGCGCGGGGAAAGATAGATGACGTGAATCCGAAGCGGATCCTTGTGGTGGGTGCCGGCCACGTCGGCCTGTACGCGGCCCTGCGCCTGTCGAAGAAGCTCAGCTCCCGTGAGGCTGAGGTCATCGTGGTCGACCCCCAGCCCCACATGACCTACCAGCCCTTCCTGCCCGAGGCGGCGGCCGGCAACATCTCGCCGCGCCACTCCGTGGTGCCGCTGCGCCGTGAGTTGCGCAAGTGCAAGGTCGTGGCCGGTGCGGTGAAGCGGATCGACCACGACCGCAAGACCGCGGTGGTGCAGCCGATCAGCGGTCCGGCCCGGGAGATTCCGTACGACCACGTCGTCGTCGCCCCCGGCTCGGTGTCCCGGACGCTGCCGATCCCCGGCCTGCACGAGCACGGCATCGGGTTCAAGACCATCGGCGAGGCCATCTACCTGCGCAACCACGTGCTGGACCGGCTCGACGTGGCAGCTGCCACGGCGGACCCGCGGATCCGGCGCTCGGCGCTGACCTTCACCTTCGTCGGTGGTGGTTACGCCGGCATCGAGGCCCTCGCCGAGATGGAGGACATGGCCCGGGACGCTCTGAAGTACTACCCGGAGCTGAAGCCCGAGGACATGCGCTGGGTGCTGGTCGAGGCGACCCAGCGGGTGCTGCCGGAGGTCGACCGGGACATGGGCGCCTACACCGTGCAGCAGCTCCTCAAGCGGAACATGGACATCCGGCTGGACACCCGGCTGGAGTCGTGCGTCGACGGTGTGGTGAAGCTCTCCGACGGAGACAGCTTCGCCTCGGACACCATCGTCTGGACGGCGGGCGTCAAGCCGTCGCCGATGCTGGACTCGACCGACTTCCCGCGTGACGAGCGGCGCCGCATCACCTGCCTGCCCACGCTGCAGGTGGTCGACGGCGACCGGGTCGTCGAGGGCGCGTGGAGCGCCGGTGACTGCGCGGCCGTGCCGGACCTGACCAAGGAGCCGGGCAACTACTGCTCGCCGAGCGCGCAGCACGCGGTCCGGCAGGCCGCCCGGATGGCCGACAACATCGTCAACGTCATCCGTGGCCGCGAGCCGGTGGACTACAAGCACAAGCACGCCGGCAGCGTCGCCAGCCTCGGCCTGCACAAGGGTGTCGCGCAGGTCTACGGCATCAAGATGACCGGCTGGCCGGCGTGGTTCATGCACCGGACGTACCACATGAGCCGGATCCCGTCGTTCAACCGGAAGGTCCGGGTCGTGGTCGACTGGTCGCTGGCGTTCTTCCTCAAGCGTGAGGTGGTCGCCCTGGGGCAGCTGCACGACCCGCGCGAGGAGTTCGTCGAGGCCTCCCAGCCGGTCGGCGCCCGCGCGGTATAGGTGTAAGCAAGGGCCCCTTCTTACCGTTTCCGGTAGAGGAGGGGCCCCTTCTTAACGTCCGGGGTGTCTCAGACGCGCCAGATCCAGGCGTCGGCGATCCGGGTGGACGGGCCGTAGAGGTCCTCCAGGGTGCCCCGGAGGCTGTCCGCGTACGGGGTGTCCACGGTGAGCGCCACGCAGGACGCGCCCCAGAAGTCGGCATCCCGTACCGCCTGGCGGCGCTGTTCCTCTCCGACGACCGGCCGCAGGCCCCGCTTGGCGACCTCGGCGAGCAGTGCCGACGTGGGCTGCTTGAACGTGCCGATGGCCGTCGAGCCGTTTCTCCCGTGCGGGCCGATGAAGAAGCCCTCCGGCATCCCGAACGCGACGTCCGCGGCTGTCGCCCAGCGCATCGGCCACGGGTCGCGCGGGGTGGCCGGCGGCACCGGGACCAGCACCCCGCCGGGCGGTACGCACTGACGCCAGTGCCCTCCGGTGACGAACTCCGGGACCGGCGGGCGACCGCTCGTGGGCAGTGGCACGGGGAACAGCGGCAGCAGCGCCGCGCCGACCGCCGCCGGGACCAGCCGCCGGGCCCGTCCGGTGCTCGCCGAGGCCCGGTCGACGGCCAGGACCAGCAGCGTGGCGACCAGCGGGAGCACCGCGAGCGCGAAGCGTATCGGCAGCGCACCGTCGACCACCGGCACGTCGGCCAGCAGCGCGAACGGCCCCGGCACCCCGGTGCGCTGCCCGTCCACCACGAGCCGGGGGCCGAGTGAGAGCGTGCCCATCGCCAGCGCGGAGACCAGGCAGGCGACCACCAGGGGTCGGCGCCCCAGCCAGAACGCGCAGCCGACGGTGACCAGCAGCAGCGGCCAGCCGAGGAACGTGTTGTACTCGGCCGGGCCGGTGGTCAGGCGGGCGGCGTCGTCGCCGCCGACCACGGACAGCGGTGACAACGTCCACCAGCTGCGCAGGTCGGCCGAGAAGTAGTGCGGGCTGAACATGCCCGTGGCGACGCCCTGCCGCCCCAGGAACTGGAACCACAGGGGCCACCCGATGACCAGCAGGGCCAGCCCGGCGGCGACCATCATCCCGCCGGCGAAGCTGGGCAGGGCGCGCCGCGCCAGGTCCCGGTCCACCACGGCATAGGTGACCGCCATCACCAGCAGGGTGACGAAGGTCAGGAAGAGCACCTCCTCGCCGACGAACACCTGCGCGCTGACCGCCGCGGCGAGCCCCACGGCCGAGCTGAGCAGTCGTCGCTGGTCCGGACCGCCGCGTTCGGGATCGGCGGCGCGCAGCATCCGGACGACCAGCCAGACGATCACCGGGACCAGCCACTGCGCGGTCATGTGCAGGTGGCTGTTGGACTGGGAGACCATCCCGGGGCCGAAGCCGCACAGGGCCGCGCCCAGCCCGGCGGCGAACCGGCGGGCGCCCAGCAGCCGGGTGAACAGCAGGTACCAGGCGGCGGCCGTGCCGGCCAGGTTCGCCCCGGCCAGGAGGGCGAACGTGACCGGCGCGCCGAGTGTCAGGGTGACCGGGGCGAGGAGCACACCGAGCGCGATGATCGTGGTGTTGGCCATCAGGTTCACCCCGTCCGGCGCGTTGAGCCGGTCGGTGAGCAGGTCGAAGTCGCCGAGCAGCGCCCGGGCGTCGACGGCGAGGAACCACTCGTAGAGGGCCTGGTCCGCCGGATTGAGCGCGAGCGTCCGGGAGCCGGGGTTCGGCCACAGCCCGTGGGTCAGCCACGCGGCCGCGGCGACGAAGAGCAGCACGACCGCCAGGTCCGCCCGGGAGCGGCCGACGACCGCCCGCAGCCGGCCCCACCGCGGCGAGCGGTCGGCTCGGCGTACGTCCTGGTGAGGGGCGGCGTCGGGGGCCGTGGGGGCTGCGCTGCTCACGGCTCGACCCTAGTGCCGGGACCGCCTCGGGGTACGTCGGGTCGCGGCTGACCCGCTACGGTGACACTGCACGTGCGTGCGTTCACCCGCCCGGGTGGTGGAACGGCAGACACGGCCGCCTTAAAAGCGGCTGCCGCAAGGCGTGCGGGTTCGACCCCCGCCCCGGGCACCGAACCTTTCAGCTTCCGCTCAGGGTTGTGATCTCCACGGGAGTCGCATCGCCGTTTACTCTTGACAGTGCACGTTGACGTGCATTGACCCCCTGAGGGAGGCCTGACAGTGAAGACTTCGAACCCGGTGCTCGCCCGGCTCGGCCAGGCGGCCGAGCGGGAGCGTTCCGCCGGGTACGCCCCGACCGGGCCGTACGGACAGCCCGGCTACCCCCAGCAGTACCCGACGGAGGCCGGCTACCCGGCCGCTCCGCCGGCCGTCAACACCATGTCGATCGACGACGTGGTGGTCAAGACGGTCACGCTTCTCGGCATCCTCGGCCTGTCCGCCGCGGCCGCCTGGGTGCTGGTCCCGGACGCGCTGCTCGGCGTCGCGTGGATCGGTGCGGCGGTGGTCGGTCTCGTGCTCGGCCTGATCATCTCGTTCTCCCGGATGGCGAACCCGGCGCTCGTCGTCGCGTACGCCGTCGTCGAGGGCGTCTTCGTCGGCATGGTCAGCAAGTACTTCGAGTCCCTCTACAGCGGAATCGTGCTCCAGGCGGTGACCGCGACGTTCGGCGTGTTCTTCCTGATGGCCGTCCTCTACCGGGCGAAGGTCATCCGGGCGACGCCGGCGTTCGTCAAGGGCATGATCGCCGTGATGGCCGGCCTGTTCGCCGTCATGCTGATCAACCTGGTGCTGGCGCTGTTCGGCGTCAACACCGGCCTGCGTGACGGCAGCCCGCTGGCCATCGGCTTCAGCCTGGTCTGCATCGTGGTGGCCTCGCTGAGCTTCGTGCTCAGCTTCAAGGAGGTCGAGGACGGCGTCCGGATGGGGCTGCCGCAGCGCTACTCCTGGGTCGCCGCCTTCGGCATCCTGGTCAGCCTGGTCTGGCTCTACATCGAGATCCTGCGCCTGCTGAGCTACTTCCAGGGCGACGACTGACCGCCCACCCGCACCAACCCGACGGCGCCCGCCCCCGGAGGGGGCGGGCGCCGTCGCGTCCCCCACCTACCCTCGCGATCTTGCACTTTGTGCCCGGGCGAAAACGGTCACAGCTGGCATAACGGCGACCTCAAGTGCAAGATCGCGGGGGACGGGGGTGCGTAGACTTCGCGGGGTGGGTGAACCTGGAGGGCTGGGGCAGGCGGTGGAGCTGCTCGTGCGGCAGGTGGGGCACTGGCAGCAGCCCCGGTGGGCGGCTCCCGCCGAGACCGGGAACGTGTCGCGGGCGGACCTCGTGCACCGGTTGGTGCAGGAGATCGCCAACCTGGTCGCGGACGTGGAGGGCCTGCCCCGCCGTACGGTCCCTCGGCTAGACAACGACCTCGCCCTGCCCGACCAGCTCCGCGTGGTCGCCGCCGACCTCCTGGCGGCCGGCGCACCGGCCGACGTGCTGGCCCGGGCCGCCGACGAGGTGACCGCCACCCGCGCCGCCCTCTGACCAGAAGCCCCGGGGGCGCCGCCGCGTACGCGACGGCCCGCCGACCCGGGAGCGGGTGGGCGGGCCGTCGGGCGAGCGTCAGCTCAGGCGTTCGAGAACCATGGCCATGCCCTGGCCGCCGCCGACGCACATGGTCTCCAGACCGATGGTCTTGTCGTGCCAGTCGAGGGCGTTGAGCAGGGTGCCGGTGATCCGGGCGCCGGTCATGCCGAACGGGTGGCCGATCGCGATCGCGCCGCCCATCACGTTCAGCTTCTCCTCCGGGATGCCCAGCTGCCGGTAGGAGGGGATCACCTGGGCGGCGAACGCCTCGTTGATCTCCACCAGGTCCACGTCGTCGATGGTCATGCCGGCCCGCTTGAGCGCCTGCTTCGAGGCCTCGACCGGACCGAGGCCCATGATCTCCGGGGAGAGGGCGGTCACGCCGGTGGAGACGATCCGCGCCAGCGGGGTCAGGCCCAGGTCCCGCGCCCGCTGGGCGCTCATGATCACCACGGCGGCGGCGCCGTCGTTGAGCGGGCAGCAGTTGCCGGCGGTGATCCGCCCGTCCGGACGGAACACCGGCTTCAGCCCGGTGACCGCCTCCAGCGTCACACCGGCCCGGGGGCCGTCGTCGGTGCTGACCACGGTGCCGTCCGGCGTGGTGACCGGGGTGATCTCCCGGGCCCAGAAGCCGTCGGCGATCGCCTTCTCGGCCAGGTTCTGGCTGCGTACGCCGAACTCGTCCATGTCGGCGCGGCTCACGTCGTACGCCTGGGCCAGGTTCTCGGCGGTCTGGCCCATGGTCAGGTAGATGTCCGGCAGCTCGCCGGCCTCGCGCGGGTCGGACCACACCTCGGCGCCGCCCTGCGCCCGCCGCGCGGAACGCTCGCGCGCGGCGGCGAAACGGGGGTTCTCCCAGCCGCCGCCGACCAGCGCCTGCGCCTCCGGGGGCAGACCGTCGGAGTTGCCCCGGGCGTACCGCGAGACGGTCTCCACACCGGCGGAGATGAACACGTCGCCCTCGCCGGCCCGGATCGCGTGCATCGCCATCCGGGTGGTCTGCAGCGACGAGGCGCAGTACCGGGTCAGGGTGGCGCCCGGCAGGCCGTCGAGGCCCAGGAGGGTGGCGACCACACGGGCCATGTTGAAGCCCTGCTCGCCGCCGGGCAGGCCGCAGCCCAGGTAGAGGTCTTCGATCTCCGTCGGGTCGAGCTGCGGGATCTTGTCGAGGGCGGCCTGCACGATGGTCGCGGCGAGATCGTCCGGACGGACGTCGCGCAGGGACCCCTTGTGCGCCCGGCCGATGGGGGAGCGGGCGGTGGCGACGATGACGGCGTCGCGGGACGACTCAGTCGGCATGAACCAACGTTAACCCGTCAGTAACATGCGCGGAAGCCGCGCCGGCGGCGGGAAATGTCACCCGGGCGACCGCGGCGCGGGTCAGTGGCGGGGGGCGACCGCCGCAGCGGCGGCGACGGCGGGCAGCAGCGCGTGTGCCCACACCCGGTAGCCGTCGGCCGAGGGGTGGAAGCCGTCGTGGCAGAGCGTCCCCGCGTCGGCGCGGAAGACCGGGCCGGTCTCGGCGGCCAGGTCGACCACGGTGCCGCCCGCGTCGAGCACCGCGGCGGTCTGCGCCCGGGCGACGCACCGCCCCGACCAGCCGACGAGGTGCCGCAGCGGCGGCGCGATCGAACGGACGGCCCCGAGGTCCGGGCAGGTGCCGACGACGACCTCGACCCGCGCCTCGCGCAGTCGGTGCACGGCCGCCCCGAGGTACGCGGCGGCGTCGGCGGGCCGGCGCAGGGTGGTCGCGTCGTTGGCGCCGATGAGGATCACCGCCACGTCGGGTCGCTCGCCGAGCAGGGCACGGGCCACCTGGGTGGCCAGGTCGGTCGAGCGGGAGCCGGAGACACCGACGCTGGACAGGTGCACCTGCCGGCCGGTGGGGCCCTCGGCGAGGAGGTTGGCGAGCTGACCGCCGATGGTGTCGTCGAGCCGGTCGACGCCGACGCCGAGGGCCGACGAGTCACCGAGCAGCACCAGCCGCAGCGGGGGCGCTCCGGCACGGCCGACGGTGGCCCGTAGGGCCAGGCCCAGCTCGGGCTGGGCGTACCGGCGGTGGCGGGCGACGAAGGCCTGGCCGGCCAGGACGGCCGCGCCGCCGACGGTGCCGGCGACCAGGGAGAGCGCCGCGGTCCGGCCGAGCCGGCCCGCGAGCGTCGAGGGGGAGAGGTGCTCGCTCATGCCGCGGCCTCCGTGTGGTCGGCGCCGGCGGTGAGGGCGCCGTCGCAGATGGTTGGCTCGCTCATGCCAGTCCCTCCACTGTCGGTGAGTCGGTGGCCGGACCGGACGGGGCGACGGCGCCGACACCGAAGAACGCCCGGCGACGCAACTGCGCCCACCGGCCGCCGGGACCGCGGTCGCGGCCCCGGACCTGGACGCCGCTGACCTCCGTGCCCGCGTGCCGGGCCGCCTCCTGTGCGGCCTCCGGCAGTGACCGTACGCCTTCGCCCCGGGCCGGCGCGGCCCGCCGTTCCTGCGCTGCCCCGAGGGCGGACAGCACGGTCGGCAGGAGCGCGGCGGCGGCCACGGCGTAGCCCTCCGCCGAGGGGTGGAACCGGTCCCAGGCGAACATCCGGGTGGGCTCGGCGGCGAAGCGGGGCCCGAGGAGGTTGCCCAGGGAGACCGTCCAGCCGCCGGCCTCGACGACGGCCACCGTCTGGGCGGCGGCGAGCTGCCGGCTCCAGCGCCGGGCCAGCCACCGCAGCGGCGGTTGGATGGGACGGATCGCGCCCAGGTCGGGGCAGGTGCCGACGACCACCTCGCAGCCGACGGCACGCAGTGCCTTCACCGCGTCGACCAGGTAGCGCACGGCGAGGACGGGCGGGGTGCGGTTGGTGACGTCGTTGCCGCCGATGAGGATCACCGCGATGTCGGGCTGGCATTCCAGCGCGGCGTCCACCTGGTGGCGCAGCACGGCGGAGATGGCGCCGACCACGGCGAACCGGTGCAGCCGGACCGGCCGTTGCAGCCGTCGGGACAGGCCGGTGGCGAGCAGCGCGCCGGGCGTCTCCCGGCGTCGGTGCACGCCGTAACCGGCGGCCGAGGAGTCACCGAGCACCACCATCGTGATGGCCGGGCCGGGGAGCCTCGCGCCGTACAGCCCGTCGCAGCGCGGCGGCGGGGCCTCGGCCATCGGGATGGTGCGGCGGGCCTGGCGGGCCTGGCCGATGAGGACGCCGCCGGTCGCGACGGCGGCCGCCGCGGTCGCGCCCGTGCCGATCGCCGCGACCCGGGCGATCTGTCGGACGCGCTGCCAGCGCGGACCACCTCCGACGAGGGAACCAGCGACCTCCATGAACCGACATTATCGCGCCGGCACGACATGCCGCTGTGGTCGTCACGGCGCCCGGGTGCCTGGAAGACGACGCTTCTGGGTACCTCTGTCCCCGGTGACGGCGGGCTTGCGCGGACCCGCCACGCTGACGGACGGAGAGGGGCTGGAGACCATGGGGAAGACACTGCAACGCAGCGCGGCGCTCACCGCGCTCGCGCGGGCGCTGATGGCCGGGGCGCGGGGAGGCCCGTCGCTGGGGAAGCGGCTGGCGGCACTGCCGCGGATGGTCCGGGCCACGGCCCGGAGGGAGTACGACGGCGGGCTGCGGCTGGCGCTGATGACGGCCGCCGCGGCGTACGTCGTCTCGCCGGTCGACCTGCTCCCGGAGCTGCCGCTGGGGCTGTTCGGGCTGGCCGACGACGCGGTCATGGTCACCTGGCTGGCCGGCAGCGTGCTGTCGGAGACCGAACGGTTCCTGGAGTGGGAGGCGCGTCGCAGCTCCGTCGTCCCGGGGCAGGTGATCGGCTGACGGCACGTAGGCTGGGCGGCGAGTATTCGTCTGCCCGGCCGCCTCCGGCGGCGCCGGAGGAGAAGGGCACAACCACGTGCAGTACTACGACAACGTCGTCGAGATGATCGGCAACACCCCGCTGGTACGGCTGCGTAGCGTCACCGAGGGCATCCAGGCGACCGTGCTGGCGAAGGTGGAGTACCTCAACCCGGGTGGTTCGGTGAAGGACCGGATCGCGCTGCGGATGGTGGAGGACGCCGAGGCTGCGGGGATCCTGAAGCCCGGCGGCACCATCGTCGAGCCGACCAGCGGCAACACCGGGGTCGGGCTGGCGCTGGTGGCGCAGCTCAAGGGCTACAAGTGCGTGTTCGTCTGCCCGGACAAGGTCAGCCAGGACAAGCAGGACGTGCTGCGCGCGTACGGCGCCGAGGTCGTGGTCTGCCCGACCGCCGTGGCGCCGGAGGACCCGCGCTCCTACTACAACGTCTCCGACCGGCTGGCCCGCGAGATCCCCGGCGCGTGGAAGCCCGACCAGTACAGCAACCCGGCCAACCCGCGCTCGCACTACGAGACGACCGGCCCCGAGCTGTGGCAGCAGACCGGTGGCCAGATCACCCACTTCGTGGCGGGCGTCGGCACGGGCGGCACCATCTCCGGCATCGGCCGCTACCTGAAGGAGGCGTCCGAGGGCCGGGTCACGGTCGTCGGCGCGGACCCGGAGGGCTCCGTCTACTCCGGCGGCACCGGACGCCCGTACCTCGTCGAGGGCGTCGGCGAGGACTTCTGGCCGACGACGTACGACCGGGGTGTCGCCGACGACATCATCGAGGTCTCCGACAAGGCGTCGTTCGAGATGACCCGGCGGCTGGCCCGCGAGGAGGGCCTGCTGGTCGGCGGTTCCTGCGGCATGGCCGTGGTGGCGGCGCTGGAGGTGGCCCGCAAGGCCGGCCCGGAGGACGTGGTCGTGGTGCTCCTGCCGGACTCCGGCAAGGGGTACCTGTCGAAGATCTTCAATGACAAGTGGATGGCCCGGTACGGCTTCCTCGACGACTCGGGCACCGAGCCGACCGTGGCCGACGCGCTCGCCAGCAAGCCGGGCGGCCTGCCCGAGCTGGTCCACGTGCACCCGACCGAGACGGTCCGCGACGCGATCGACTACATGCGCGAGTACGGCGTCTCCCAGCTCCCGGTGCTGAAGGCCGAGCCCCCGGTGGTGACCGGCGAGGTCGCCGGCTCGATCGCGGAGAAGGACCTGCTCGACGCGCTGTTCACCGGGCAGGCGCACCTGCACGACACGATCGAGCGCCACATGGGCGACCCGCTGCCGATGATCGGTGGGGGTCAGCCGGTGAGCGAGGCGGTGGCGATGCTGGAGAAGTCCGACGCCGCCCTGGTGCTGGTCGACGGCAAGCCGAAGGGCGTGCTGACCCGACAGGACCTGCTCGCCCACCTCGGCGCCCGCTGAGACGTGAGAGGGGCCCCTGTACGCAGGGGCCCCTCTCAACGGCTCACCGGGACAGCTCCGTGGGCACAGCGACCGCGTCGACCAGCGCGCCCTTACGCAGCACGGTGACCGGGAGGCGGCTGCCGATGGCGTCACCGAGCATCAGCCGCTGCAGGCCCTGGCCGTCGCTGACCGGCCGGCCGCCGGCCGAGAGGATGACGTCGCCCAGGTAGATGCCGGCCACCCCGGCCGGGCTGCCCGGCACGACCTCCACGACCCGCAGGCCGCGCCGCTGGCCGGTGCGCGCGACGATCTCCGGCGGCAGCGGCACCGGTACGCCGGCCACGCCCAGCCACGCGCGGCGTACCCGGCCGTGTGCGGTGAGGTCGGCGACGATCCGCCGGGTGGTGGCGTTGATCGGCACGGCCAGTCCGAGCCCGTAGCCGGCGACGGCGGTGTTCACCCCGACGACCCGGCCCGCCGCGTCGGCGAGCGCTCCACCCGAGTTGCCCGGGTTCAGCGCGGCGTCGGTCTGGATGACGTCCTCGATGAGACGGGTGACCCGTCCGTCCCGGGCCGGCAGCGACCGGCCCAGCCCGGAGACGACCCCGGCGGTGACCGACCCGGCCAGCCCCATCGGGTTGCCGACCGCCACCACCAGCTGGCCGATCCGTAGCCGGTCCGCGTCGCCCAGTTCGACCGCCGGCACGGTGGCTCCCTCGACCCGCAGCACCGCGAGGTCGGAGAGCGGGTCGGCGCCGACCACCCGGAACCGGGTCTCGGTGCCGTCGCCGAACTCCGCCGACCCGCCCGGGGCGCCCCGCACCACGTGCGCGCTGGTCAGCAACAGGCCGTCGGCGCCGATCAGGACGGCGGAGCCGGCGCCGGCTCCGCGCGGGGTCGGGACCGACAGCGCGGCCACGCTGGGCAGCACCCGCGCCGCCACCGTCGTGACCACCCGGGAGTACGCGTCGAGCGCGGCGACCTCGGCCGGCTCGGGCGTCGTGTGATCGGTGTCCATGCCCCGGGCAACGCCACCGGACCGACACCCATGCCCCGATCCGCTCAGAGCGAACGTCCCCCGGTCACCGGGCCGCCCTCGCCGGTTGCCACGGATGCCGACCGACAGTCACCGTGAGTGAGAGCGACAGTCAACACCGTGCGTGATTGCTGGCCGCCGGGCGATGTCATCCGGCCGACCACTTTGCTCTGCACCCTCATGCGCGCCGGGTCCTGGCCTGCGTGCGTAGGCAAGGAGGGCCGCTCGTCGCCGGGGCAGGTCGCTCACCTTGGGTTACTGGCGCATATGGGGGTGCAGAGCAAAGTGGTGCAGTGGGAGAGGTGGGGGACGGTCGTTGGGTTGCGGAGGGTGACGATCGCGCTGAGTGGTGCACGCGGCGGGCCGGGCGATGGGTCGGGTGGCGGGGCCGGGCGATGGGTCGGGCCGGTGGGTCACAGGTCGCGGGCGTAGCGAAGCTGGGGCGTGGGGCTGGAACCGATCCAGTCCTCGCGTACCACGCCGGTGGGCGCCCAGCCGCCGCGCTCGTAGAAGCGGCGGGCGTGCGCGTTGTCCCGGAGCACCCAGAGCACCGCGCGTCGCCACGACCGCGTCCGCATCGTGGCCAGGGCGTCGACCATCAGCGCACGGCCCACCCCGCGTCCCCGCTCCGCCGGGTCCAGGTGGATGGCGTGCAGGATTCCGGTCGACGGGTCCCCCTCGTCGTCCGGGCCGACGTAGCTGAAGCCGGCCAGCCCGCCGTCCCGCTCGGCCACGGTCAGCGCGTGGTCGTCACGCTCCCAGCCCCACCGTTCCGTCCACCAGAGGCCCATCATCTCCGGCGACGGGTCGGACAGCGCCTCCGGAGGCAGGAAGGCCGAGTAGGCGGCCACCCGGGAGCGGTGGTGCAGCGCGCCCACCGCCATCAGATCGGCCGGTACACCGGGACGCAGCGTGACGGTCACCCGGCCGAGGCTACCCGGCGGGGCGGCACCGGCACCGTGATCAGGTCCTCGGCGATGACCAGATCGCCGTTGAAGTGTTCGCGAGCCTCGTCGACGAAGCGGCTCGTGTCCCCGTACCGCTGGGAGAAGTGGGTGAGCACGAGCTGGCGTACGCCCGACTCGGTCGCCACCCGCGCGGCCTGCGCCGCGGTGAGGTGGCCGACCTCGGCGGCGAGCGCGGCCTCGGAGTCGAGGAAGGTCGACTCGATGACGAGCATGTCGGCGTGCTCGGCGAGGGCGTACACCCCGTCGCAGAGGCCGGTGTCCATCACGAAGGCGAACCGCTGCCCCGGCCGGGGAACGCTCACCTCGTCCCGGGTGACGCGACGCCCGCCGACGTCGAGGTGGCCGACGCGGAGCAGCTCCCCGACCGCCGGACCCGCGATGCCGTACGCGGACAGCTTCTCCGGCAGCATCCGGCAACCGTCCGGCTCGATGAGCCGGTAGCCGTACGTGTCGATGGGGTGTCGCAGCCGGCGGGCCTCCAGCGTGCCGCGGCGCAGCGGGATCCGCTGCCCGTCGGTCTCGATGGGCTGCACGGCCAGCTCGGCGGTCTCGTAGAAGGAGCTGGCGTGCCGCAGCCGGGCGAAGTACTGGGCGCCCTCGGCGGGGAAGTGCACCGCCACCGTGTGCGGCACCCGGTCCAGCGAGAGGCGCTGGATGGTCCCGGGCAGGCCGAGGCAGTGGTCGCCGTGGAAGTGCGTGACGCAGATCCGGGTCAGGTCGGTGGCGGTGACCGTGGTGTGCAGCAGTTGCCGCTGGCTGCCCTCACCCGGGTCGAAGAGGATCACCTCGTCGTCCCAGCGCAGCACGTACCCGTTGTGGTTGCGCCGGCGGGTCGGCGCCTGACTGGCCGTCCCCAGCACCACCAGTTCGCGCATCGCCACGGTGACCTCCGGCCGCGCATATGAAACGACCCCCGGGGCTTCCGCGCTCGCGCGCGGGCCGACTGGACTGGGTCGGCACCCCGGGGGTCGGGTGGCTGTCGTGGTTTCGCCGCACCGCTGCCACACGGTCTCGACGATCGTTCATGCCCGCCTCGCGGCGGACGAGTTATCACTGTCGAGGACAGCGGCTAGCGGACAGCCACCTCACGAGTCCGATTGCTATACAAGTCTGGACCACCTCCTTTCCCGTGTACCGCCACGCTATCCACTCCCCGGCGGCTCCGGCAACGGATTTCGATCACAGGCCCGGCGGGAACACCGTCAGGAGGCGACGGCGATGCCGATCGGGCCCTCGCGGGGGCCGTCTCCGACTGCCGGCTGAACCGCCAGGGACGGGAAGTCGGCCAGGTCGCCCTCCGGCTCGGCGTCCCACTCGGGGAACACCAGGTCGCTCTGGAGGTAGAGGCAGAGCAGTTGGGTGAGGTGCCGCAGCCCGTCGAGGTGGGTGCGCTCGTGTCCGTGGGTGGCGTCCACGCCGAAGCCGAGCAACGCCACCCGGGCGTGCGCGCCCGCCTCGACCGCCGCCGCCACGTCCGAGCGGTAGTACTCGAAGACGTCCCGGACCAGGTCCACCCCGTGCTCGCGGGCGATCGAGGCGAGGTTGCGGGTCAGGTGGTAGTCGAACGGGCCGACGCCGTCGCCCATCGCCAGGGTGGCCGCGTCCTCCCGGGACTGCTGGCCGGGGGCGACCACCGCCGCGTCCACCGAGACGATCTCCGCGACGTCGGGGTCGAGGCCGTGGGACGCCCCGTGGCCGATCTCCTCGGTGACGGTCACCAGCAGATGCGCGGTGACCGCCGGGGTGACGCCCGCGTCGACCATCGCCTTGAACGCGGTCAGCACCGCCGCCACGCCGGCCTTGTCGTCCAGGTGCCGCGACTTGACGAACCCGGTTGGGGTGATCTGCGGGTTCGGCAGGAACGCGACGAAGTCGCCGGCGTCGATCCCCAGCGCCCGCAGGCCGGCGATGTCCTCCACCGGCTCGTCCACCCGGACCTCGACGTGCTGCCAGCCGACGCCCTGGACGTCGACGTCCTCGTTGTAGCGGTGCCCGCTGGCCTTGAGCGGGAGCACCTGGCCGGTGATCACCCGCTCCAGGTCGTCGGTGAAGATCCGTACGTGGGCGCCCTCGGCGAACCGGGCGCTGTGCGTACCGATGGTCTTCAGCTCCAACCGACCGTTCTCCTTGAGCCGCTTGACCATGCCGCCGATCGTGTCGGTGTGCACCACGATCGCCCGGTCGGCGCCGGTGGACCGGGGGCCGGTCAGGCAGGCGCTGAGCGCCCCGCGCCGGGTGAGCGTGGAGGAGATCCCGAGCGCCGAGAGGCGTTCGCCCACGTACTGCTGCACATGGTCGGTACGCCCCGACGGGCTCGGGATCTCCAGCAGCTCCACCAGCACCTGGCGCAGGTAGTCCATGTCGAGCGGGAGCGGGGCGGGCTTGCGTACGGTCATGCCCCTGAGCTTGCCGCACCCGCGGGGGACCACAGACGCTGAGGTGCCCGCGTGCCCGGGAAGAGCAGGTCGACGAAGCGCTCGGCGGTCGGCTGCGGCTCGTGGTTGGCCAGGCCGGGCCGCTCGTTCGCCTCGATGAACACGTGCTCGGGCTGGCCCGGGGCGGGCACCAGCAGGTCCAGCCCGGTGACCGGGATGTCCAGGGCCCGGCTCGCCGTCACGCACGCCTCGGCGATCACCGGGTGCAGCTCCGCGGTGACGTCGTGGATCGTGCCGCCGGTGTGCAGGTTCGCGGTCCGGCGTACGACGAGGACCTCGCCCTCGGGCAGCACGTCGTCCATCCCGTACCCGGCCTCGGCGACCACCTCGCGGGTCATGTCGTCGACCGGTATCCGCGACTCGCCGCCCGTGGCGGCGGCGCGGCGACGGCTCTGCCGGTCGATCAGCTCGGCGACGTCGTGCACCCCGTCGCCGGTGATGGCGGCCGGCCGGCGGACCGCCGCGGCCACCACCTCGTGGTCGATGACGACGACCCGCAGGTCCTCGCCGGAGCACAGCTCCTCCAGCAGCACCTCCGGGCAGAACCGGGCGGCCAGCTCCACGGCGGCGGTCAGCGCCTCGGGCGTCCGCACACCCACCGTGATGCCGTTGCCCTGCTCGCCCCGGGCCGGCTTGACCACCAGCGCGCCGACCTCGGCGAGGAACGCCGCGTCGGCCCCGTCGCCGGTCGCGGTGCGGCCGCGCGGCACGCGCAGCCCCGCCTCGGCGAGGATCCGGCGGGTGACCCGCTTGTCGTCACACCGGCTCATCGCCACCGCCGAGGTGAGCTCGGACAGCGACTCGCGGGTGAGGACGGTCCGGCCGCCGACGGTGAGCCGCAACTCGCCCCAGGCGGGGTCGGTCACGTCCACCCGGATGCCGCGCCGCATCGCCTCGTCCGCGACGATCTTCGCGTACGGGTTGAGCCGGTCGTACCCCTCCGGCATGGCGGGCAGGAACAGCCGCTCGTTGATCGGGTTCTTCCGCTTCACGCACAGGGTGGACGTCCGGTAGAAGCCGAGCCGCTCGTAGAGCCGGATCGCCCCGGCGTTCTCCGCCAGCACGGACAGGTCCACGAACGCGCGGCCGCGCTCGACCAGCCGGGCCGCCAGCGCGGTGATCAGCGCCTGGCCGGTGCCGGGTGGAGCGGCGTTGAAGTCGACGGTGAGACACCAGAGGCTGGCCCCGTTGTCCGGGTCGTCGAAGACGGCGACGTGGTCGACGCCCGTGATGGTGCCGACGATCTCGCCGGTGACGTTCTCCGCGACCAGGTGCAGGAACCGGTCGGTGCCGGCGTTGTCGACCAGCACCTCGACCGGCGCGGTGACCATGCCGTTCGCCGCGTAGATGCGGTTGACGGCGTCCGCGTCGGCGGCGTCCCGCAGCGCACGGATCGTCAGGCCGGGGATCGCGCCGTCGTCCGGCAGCTCGTGGTCCAGCGGCAGCCGGTACGTCAGCGACGGGTCGATGAACAACTCGTCGGGCAGCCGGGACACCAGCACGTGGGGATCCCGCAGGTAGATGCAGATGTCCCGGGAGCCGGCGGCCTCCGAGCGCAGCACGTCGGCGACGGCGGCCTGGTCGGCGAAGGTCTGGCCGAAGACCAGGCGGCCCCAGCCGCAGTCCAGCACCACGCCGGCGCCGCCGTCCGACCCGGTGTCGGTGGCCGGTCCGGTGGTCGCGGCCACCGGGTCGCCGCCCGGGCCGACCCGCTCGTAGCGGCGGGTCCGGCCGCGTACCTGGTCCGCCCGGGCCACCCCGGTCGCGAGGGTCTCGGTCACGGTCAGTCGATTCCGTGGCTCTGGAGCCACATTTCCAGGAGTCCGAGTTGCCACAGCTTGTTTCCGTTCAACGGGGTCAGTTCGGCGTTCGGGTCGGCGACGAGCGCGTCCACGTACCCGGTGCGGAACAGGTCGCGACGGCGGGCCTCGGGCGCGGAGAGCGCATCCCGGACCCGGTCGAGGAGCTTGCCCTCCAGGTGGGTGAGGCCGGGGACCGGGAAGTAGCCCTTGGGCCGGTCGATCACCTCGTGCGGCAGCACGCGGCGCCCGATCTCCTTGAGCACACCCTTGCCGCCCTGGGCCAGCTTCAGCTCCGGCGGGCAGCTCGCGGCGAGCTCCACGAACTCGTGGTCGAGGAACGGCACACGTGCCTCCAGCCCGTGCGCCATGGTCATGTTGTCCACCCGCTTGACCGGGTCGTCGGTCAGCATGACCTGCGTGTCGATGCGCAGGCCCGCGTCCACGGCGGTCTCCGCGCCGGCCCGCGCGAGGTGCGCGGCCACGAACTCCCGCGCCGGGTCGCCGTCGGCCAGCCAGGCCGGGTTGAGCACCTGCGCCAGTCCGGCCGCGTCGCGGTCGAAGAAGGCCCGGGCGTACGTGTCGAGGGCTTCCTCGCGACCGATGCGCGCCAGCGGCGGGTACCAGTGGTAACCGCCCAGGATCTCGTCCGCGCCCTGCCCCGACTGCACCACCTTGACGTGCCGCGCCACCTCCTGGCTGAGCAGGTAGAAGGCCACGCAGTCGTGGCTGACCATCGGCTCGCTCATGGCCGCGACGGCGGCCTCCAGCGGCGGCACGAGGTCGCCGGTGGGCACCTTGATCTGGTGGTGGTCGGTGTCGAACGTCTTCGCCACCAGGTCGGAGTAGCGGAACTCGTCGCCCTCCCGGCCGCCGACGGAGTCGAAGCCGATCGAGAAGGTGGAGAGGCCGCGCTGTCCCTCTTCGGCGAGCAGGGCCACGACGAGGCTGGAGTCCAGGCCACCGGAGAGCAGGACGCCGACCGGCACGTCGGCGACCATCCGTCGGCGTACGGCGGTGGTCAGCGACTCCAGCAGGGCGTCCTGCCAGTCCTTCTCCGACCAGCCGGCCCGCCCGGCGTCCCGGGTGAAGGACGGGTCCCAGTAGACCCGCTCGGAGGTCGAACCGTCGGGCTCGTACACCCGAACGGTCGCCGGGGGCAGCTTGGCGACGCCGCGCAGGATGGTCCGGGGCGGCGGCACGATGCTGTGGAAGCTCAGGTAGTGGGCGAGCGCGACCGGGTCGATGGAGGTGTCGATCCCGCCGGCGGCCAGCAGTGCGGGCAGGGTGCTGGCGAAGCGCACGACGCCCGGCGTCTCGGCCACGTACAGCGGCTTGATGCCGAGGCGGTCCCGGGCCAGCACCAGGCGGCCGGTGTCCCGCTCGCTGATCGCCACGGCGAACATGCCGATCAGGTGGTCGACGAAGTCGAGGCCCCACTCGGCGTACGCCTTGACGACGACCTCGCTGTCTCCGGAGGAGAAGAAGCGGTGGCCCCTGGCCTGGAGTTCCGCGCGCAGCTCGCGGTAGTTGTAGATGCACCCGTTGAAGACACCGGTGAGGCCGGCGTCCGCGTCCACCAGCGGCTGCCCGCTCGCGGCGGAGAGGTCGATGATCTTGAGGCGGCGGTGCCCGAGGGCTGTCGCCCCCTGGGCCCACACCCCGCTGTCGTCCGGTCCCCGGTCACTCATCGTGGCCGCCATGCGTTCCACCGCCGCTACGTCGGCGCGTGAGCCGTCACGGCGAAACTCTCCCGCAAGTCCGCACATGGCAGGCAATGGTGCCAGAGGATGTTGCGATTCGCCTGTTGAGATGATGACGATTGCGTGACGTCGTTGCTAGGATGCGCACCTCTTGCTCACGCTGCGTGATCTGCGCCGGGCTTACGGCCCCGGCGTGACCGGTGCCCGAATCGACCCGGGCCTGCGATGTGACAAACACCGCAGGCCCGGCAACGCCGTCGCCTGTGGTCAGCCGGCGGTACGGGCCACGCCGACCGGGCAGCTCAGCCCGTTCGGGCCGTGGTTGCAGTACCCGTTCGGGTTCTTCGTCGGCGCCAGGTACTGCTGGTGGTAGTCCTCGGCGAAGTAGTACTCCCCGAGCCGGTCGATCTCCGTGGTGATCTCACCCTTGCCGGCCCGCGCCACGATCGGCGCGAACGCGTCCCGGGACGCCTGCGCGGTGGCGAGCTGCTCGTCGGTGGTCACGTAGATCGTCGACCGGTACTGGGTGCCCACGTCGTTGCCCTGGCGCATGCCCTGGGTGGGGTCGTGGTTCTCCCAGAAGACCTTGAGCAGGTCCTCGTAGCTGATCCCCTTCGGGTCGTACACGACCTGGACCACCTCGGCGTGCCCGGTCCGACCCGAGCAGACCTCGTCGTACGTCGGGTTCTCGGTGTAGCCGCCCGCGTAGCCGGCGGAGGTGGTGACGACGCCCGGCAGGGTCCAGAACAGGCGCTCGGCGCCCCAGAAACAACCCATCCCGAAGACGGCCACCTGCGCGCCCTCCGGGAACGGACCCTTCAGCGGGGTGCCCAGCACCTCGTGCCGGTCGGCGATCGGCATCGCGATCGGACGGCCCGGGATCGCCTGGTCCGGGGTGATCATGTCGGCCTTCATGCGGCGCAGGAACACGATGGGACTCCTTTCGTACGCTTCGCAGCGTGCAACGCCGCCGGGCCCCGCTTCCTTACCCGTCGTCTCCACACTCAGGCGCGCGTGCGGATGGTGGGTTCGCCGATGGTGGAGTTGTTCGCCGGGGAGTCGTCGCCGTCATCGACGAGTACGTGCTGCGCCGGCCGGTCGGCGGTACCGACGTGATGCGGGATCAGCTCCGCCACCTGGCGGAGATGAGCGGCCGGCACCACATCCACCTGCACGTGGTGCCGGCCGCCGTCGGCTCCTACCCCGGTCTGAACGGCGCGTTCGTCGTCGCCACCACCCCGGACGGCGACGATGTGGCCTATCTGGACAACCAACTCCAGGGGCACGTGGTGTCGCACGGCCCGGACGTACTATCACTGGTGCGGACCTGGGAGTCGGTGCGCGCCGAGGCGTTGTCCGCCCGGCAGAGCGCCGAGCTGATCGAGGAGGCGGCACAGGCATGGACCTGACCGGGGCGGTGTGGGTGAAGAGCACGCGCAGCAGCGGGAACTCCGGCGACTGCGTGGAGGTGGCGCGCAACCTGCCCGGTGTCGTCGCCGTACGGGACAGCAAGAACCGGCAGGGGCCGGCGCTGACCTTCCCGCCGGCCGCCTGGTGCGCCTTCGTTGCCGCGCCGCCCGCCCGCTGACGGGTGTCCCTCCCGTCCGCCCTGCCGGCGGTCACCCCCGTCCGCCCGGACACCGACGAGGCCCTGGCGCGGTCGCTGCTCGCGGTGCAGCACGCCGCGTACGCCGTCGAGGCCGCCCTCATCGGCGACGACCGCATCCCGCCGCTGCACGAGACCCTGGCCGACCTGTCCGCGGCGCCCCTGCGCTGGCTCGGCGCCCGCGTCGACGGGCGGCTGCTCGGCGCGATCGCCTGGACCGAGGACGCCGCCGTCGTCGACATCGACCGCCTGGTGGTCGACCCGGCGGCCCACCGGCGCGGCGTCGGGCGGGCCCTGGTGACCGCGGTGCTGGACCGCGCCGGCTCGCGCCGCGTCCTGGTCGCCACCGGTCGCGCCAACCGGCCCGCCCGCCGCCTCTACGAGACTCTCGGCTTCGCGGCGGCCACCGAGGAGGAGGTCGTCCCCGGTCTCTGGATCACCCGGTACGCCCGGCCGAGCTGACGCCGGCCCCGTCCTTGCGTCCGCCGGTGTCCCGAAACGGTGGATCACCTCCCGGATGCCCGGCTTCCACCGGACGCCGCAGGGGCCCCTTCCGCTCAGCCCATCGGGTCATGGAGTCGTACTGCCTGCCGTGACAGGGTGAGGCTCCAGCCACGGAGGAGGCGGTTCGCATGCGTTCGATCATGGGACGGCGGGGGGTGCGAGCGGCCGGACGACTGGCCGTGGCGACCCTTCTCACGGCGGTGGGGGTCCTCGCCGGATCAGCACCGGCGTACGCGGACGCCACCGGGACCGTCGCCTTCTGGAGCATGGACGAACCGGCGGGCGCGACCGTGCTCAAGGACAGCAGCGGCAACGGACGCAACGGCACCATCGGGTCGGAGGTGGTCACCGGCGCCCTGTACGACGGCGCGACCGGACACCGCTTCGCCTTCCACAACCCCGTCGAGAAGGAGTACGTGCCGGGGCACGTGAACCTGGTGCCGGCGAGCACCGCCTTCAACCCGGACGCCGGCGATTTCTCGTTCACCATCCGCTACCGCACCACGTACTCCTTCGGGAACATCATGCAGAAGGGGCAGGGGGCCACGGCCGGCGGCTACTGGAAGTTCGAGGCGCCCTCGGGCAAACCCAAGTGCCTGTTCCGGGGCGGCAACGGCGCCTCGCGTACCGGCTACACCGGAGTGTCCATCGCCGACGGTCAGTGGCACACCGTGACCTGCGTCCGCACCTCGGCCTACGTCGAGATGTACGTCGACGGGGTGCGGACGAGTCGGCTGACCGGCCCCACCGGCACCATCGCGAACAACTGGCAGCTGTCGATCGGCGGCAAGAGCAGCTGCGACGGCGTCAACGTCACCTGTGACTACTTCGCCGGGGACATCGACTACATCAGGATCCTCAAGGGCGCGGGCGGCGCCGCCAACCAGGCTCCGGTCGCCGACCTCGCCCCGACCTGCTCCGGTCTGGTCTGCACGCTGTCCGCCGCGGGCTCCACCGACGCCGACGGCGCGATCCAGAACCACACCTGGAACTTCGGCGACGGTACGACCACCGGCACCGGCAGCGTGCCGACGACCTCGCACACCTTCGCGCAGGCCGGCACGTACACCGTCACGCTGACCGTCACCGACGACCGGGGTGCCACCGACACGGCCACCGCGCAGGTCACGGTCGCGCCGGTCGCGGAGGCGATCTCGTTCGTCGGGCAGGCCACCGGCAACACCAACGCCCTCACCCACGCCGTGACGGTGCCGTCCACCGTCCAGCCCGGCGACGCCCTGCTGCTGTTCCTGAGCCAGAACACCCCGGCCACCACCGGCGCGCCCACCGGGGTCGCCGGATGGACCCCGCTCGACCGGGTGGCCGGCGGCAACGGCGCCACCACAGCCTGGTGGAAGGTGGCGGAGGCGGCCGACGCGGGATCCACCGTACGGGTGACGCTCGGGTCGCAGTCGAAGGGCAACCTGGTCCTCGCCGCCTACCGGGGCACGGACCCGACCCAGCCGGTGGCCGCGTTCAACCGCTCCACGGACACCGCCAGCACCGCCGTCCGCGTCACCCCGTACGCCCCGGTCACGGCGGAGCGGAACTGGGGAATGTCGTACTGGATGCACGGCGACAGCGTCTCCACCTCGCTCGTCGCCCCGTCCGGCGTCCAGGTGCGCAGCAACAGCTCGCAGACCGGCGGCGGCCGGGTGACCGGCCTGCTGGCCGACTCGGGCGGTTCGGTGCCGACCGGCACCTACGGCGGCCTGGCGGCCGTCGGGGCGGCGGCCAGCACCACCACGACGACCTGGACGGTCATCCTCCAGCCATGAGCACCGTGCCGTCCCGGGCCGGTCCGCCTCGACCGGTCCGGGACGGCACCGGGTCGACCCGTCCCGTTGGCTCCCCGTACGCCGGGGCGACGCCGTGGGTCAGCGGCCGGCCAGGGCCTCGGCGACCCGGTCGGCGTACCGCCGGGCCTCCGCGTCATCGGCGTAGCGGGTGCGGGGCCAGAAGAAGCCCCGCAGGCCGTCACCCTTGGTCCGGGGCACCACGTGGGTGTGCAGGTGCGGCACCGACTGCGACACCTTGTTGTTCATCGCCACGAACGTGCCGCCGGCGTCGAGCCCGGCCTCCACCGCGACGGCCAGCCGCCGTACCAGCCCGAAGTGGCCGGCCAGCGACTCGGGCGGCAGGTCGGCGAGGGTGACCAGGTGGGTGCGGGGCACCACCAGCACGTGGCCCTTGAACACCGGCCGGGTGTCCAGGAACGCCACCCCGTCCGGCTCGTCGACGACCCGGAACGCCGGCACGTCACCCGCCACGATCCCGCAGAACACACACCCTGCCACGTCCGGATGGTAGAGCCGTGGGTCGAAGGATTGCCTGCCGGCGCGCGTTAAGCGGGGGCCCTTCCTCTACCGGAGGCGTTAAGCGGGGGCCCTTCCTTGCACTGGACTAACGTCTGCGGAATGAGTCACGGCTTCGAGACGCTCGCCATCCACGCCGGCCAGGACCCCGAGGCCCGCACCGGCGCGGTGATCCCACCGATCTACCAGACCAGCACCTACGCCCAGGACGCCGTCGGCGCCCCCCGGCTGGGCTACGAGTACAGCCGCTCGGGCAACCCGACCCGCGACGCGCTCCAGGAGTGCCTCGCCGCGCTGGAGGGCGGGCCGGTCGCGCTCGCCTTCGCCAGCGGCCTGGCCGCCGAGGACACGCTCCTGCGGACCGTCTGCGCACCGGGTGACCACGTGGTCATCCCCGACGACGCGTACGGCGGCACGTACCGGCTCTTCGCCAAGGTGGCCGAGCGCTGGGGTCTCGCGTACACCCCGGCGAAGGTCTCCGACCCCGACGCCGTGCGGGCCGCGATCCGCCCGGGCACGACGAAGATCGTGTGGGTGGAGACGCCCACCAACCCGCTGCTGGGCATCGCCGACATCGCGGCCCTGGCGGCCGTCGCGCACGACGCCGGCGCGCTGCTGGTGGTCGACAACACGTTCGCCTCGCCGTACCTCCAGCAGCCCATCGCGCACGGCGCGGACGTCGTGGTGCACTCCACCACCAAGTACGTCGGCGGGCACTCCGACGTGGTCGGCGGCGCGCTGGTCGCGGCCGACCAGGGCCTCGGCGAGGAACTGCGCTACCACCAGAACGCGATGGGCGCCGTCAACGGTCCGTTCGACGCGTGGCTCACCCTGCGGGGCATCAAGACCCTGGGCGTACGCATGGACCGGCACTGCGACAACGCCGAGCGGATCGCCGCGTACCTGGAGGGGCACGCCAAGGTCGGTCAGGTGATCTACCCGGGGCTGCCCTCGCACCCGGGCCACGAGGTCGCCGCGAAGCAGATGCGCCGCTTCGGCGGCATGATCTCGTTCCGGGCGGCCGGCGGCGAGGACCACGCCGTGGAGATCTGCAACCGGGCCCGGCTCTTCGTGCTCGCCGAGTCGCTGGGGGGCGTGGAGTCCCTGATCGAGCACCCGGGCCGGATGACACACGCAAGTGCCGCCGGCTCGCCGCTTGAAGTTCCCGGCGATCTCGTGCGACTGTCTGTCGGCATCGAGACGGTCGACGACCTGCTCGCTGATCTGGAGCAGGCGCTGGGCTGACCGCGCACTGGGGAGGGTGGCCGTGCAGGACATCATGCCGACCTGGGTCGGGGCGACCGCGAAGCAGATCGCCCGGGGTGTACGCCGCGGCGACGTGTCGGCCACCCAGGTGGTCGCCGACCACCTCGACCACATCGCCCGGGCCGACGCCGACCTCGCCGCGTTCCGCGCGGTACGCGGCGGGGAGGCGATCACCGAGGCCGAGAAGGTCGACGAGCAGGAGGACCTGGCCAACCTCCCCCTCGCGGGCGTGCCGGTGGCCGTGAAGGAGAACACCCCCGTCGCCGGTCTGCCGACGTGGAACGGCTCGGCAGCGGCCCGCACGGCGATCGCCGAGGCCGACCACGAGGTGGTCCGCCGGTTGCGCGGCGCGGGGGCGGTGATCCTCGGTGTCACCCGGATGCCGGAACTCGGCCTGTGGGGCATCACCGACGACGAGACGGCGGTCACCCGTAACCCCTGGGACTCGACGCGTACGCCCGGCGGCTCCTCCGGGGGTGCGGCCGCCGCGGTGGCCGCGGGCCTGGTGCCGCTCGCGCACGGCAACGACGGCCTCGGATCCATCCGGATCCCGGCGGCCTGCTGCGGCCTGGTCGGCCTGAAGCCGGGCCGCGGCGTGATCCCGTGCCAGTTGGGGGCGGACGACTGGTTCGGCCTCACCGAGCACGGCATGCTCGCCACCACCGTCGCCGACGCGGCGGTCGGTTTCCAGGTGCTCGCCGGTCGCCGGCAGGAGAAGCTGGTGCCGCCGCAGCGGCTGCGGGTTGGGGTGTCGCTCCGGTCGCCGGTGCGGGGCGTGCAGCCCGACCAGCCGAACCGGGACGCCGTCGCCGCCGCGGGCCGGCTGCTCGCCGCCGCCGGCCACGACACCGTGCCGGCCGATCCGGTCTATCCGACCGCGCTGGGCCTGCAGGGCATCGCCACGTGGTTCGCCGCGGCCGCCGCCGACGTGCGCGCGGCCGGCATCGACCGGGCCGGCCTCCAGCGCCGCAACCGCCGGCACGTCGCGCTCGGCGAGTGGGCGCAGCGCCGTGGGTACGTGCGGGAGGCCGACCGGGCCGCCTGGCGCGAACGGTCGATCGGCTTCTTCACCGACCACTCGGTCGACCTGCTGCTCACCCCGGCGTTGGCCACCGCCCCGCCGGAGGCGGCCGGCTGGTGGGGCCGGTCCTGGCGGGCGAACATGGTCACCAACATCCGGTACGCCCCGTACGCGGCGCCGTGGAACATCGCCGGCTTGCCGGCCATCGTGGTTCCGGTGGGCCGCCGTCCGGACGGGCTGCCGGTGGCGGTGCAACTGGTCGGTCCGCCCGGCTCGGAGCTGCTGCTCCTCGGCGTCGCCGGCCAGTTCGAGATGGAGGCCCCCTGGGCCCGGCACGCCCCCGGCTACCCCCGCGTCGGAACGGGGTCGCCGGCCACCGCATGATCGACTAGCCTGCCCGTACCTTCGAGCGAGGACGGCCGGCCATGCGGTGCCCCACCTGCGACCACGACAACACGGCGACGATCCAGGAGTGCCCGACCTGCCACACCCCCGTCGGTGCGCCCGTCCTCCGGCCCGACGTGCAGGTCCGGCCGGTGCGCGGAATCGGGCGGGCCACCGCGGTGGCCGTCGGCGTGGCCACCCTGGGCTACCTGCTGACGGTGCTGGCCCTGCCGGTCAGCGCGGCGATCACGGCGGAGGCGGGCCGCCGGCTCGACGCTGACCTCGTGCTGACGGCGGACCTGCTGCAGACGGCGGCGGGCCTGCCGTACCTGGTCGGCGTCCTGACCGCCGCCGTCCTCATGATCATCTGGACCTGGCGGGCTTTCAAGAACCTGGACGCCTTCCCCGGCGCGGGCGGCCAACTCTCCGACGGCTGGGCGATTGCCGGGTGGCTCGTGCCGTTCGCCAACTTCGTCGTGCCGTACCGGGTGGTCGCCAACATCGCCCGGGACAGCCTGTGGCGGCTGTCCACCCCCGGGCTGGTCAAGCTCTGGTGGGGCGCCTGGCTGGTGTTCCTGTTCGGCGACTGGTACGTCGGGCGGAACGACCTCCGGGCCTACCTTGCCCTGGCCTCGACCCCCCGGACCTCCGCCCAGTTCCAGGCGTACACCGACTACTTCACAGCCGCGATCGGCCCGTATGCCGTCGTCGGCCTGGCGTGCGCGGTGGCCGGGACCTCGCTGATCGTGCTGATCCACCGGATCTCCGCCGCGCAGGAGGCGCGCATCGCCCGGGCGTCGAGCGGTCCCGTCCTGCCCGGCTCGACCGTGTCCGCTCCCATCGGCGTGTACCTGGCGTCGCCGCCGGCCGCGCCGGCGGCGGGTGGCACGATCGGGGCATGACGGAACTGGTCGGCCTGGACGACGTACGCGCCGCGCGTGAGCTGCTCGCGGGCGTCGTCCGTACCACCCCGCTGGAGCCCTCCCGGCCGCTGAGCGCGCAGTTGGGGGGCCCGGCCTGGCTCAAGTGCGAGAACCTGCAACGGGCCGGCTCCTACAAGGTGCGCGGCGCGTACGTGCGGATCTCCCGGCTGTCGGAGGCGGAGCGGGCCGGTGGCGTGGTGGCCGCGAGCGCCGGCAACCACGCGCAGGGGGTGGCGCTCGCCGCCGGTCTGGTCGGTACGCACGCCACCGTCTTCATGCCGGTGAACGCGCCGCTGCCGAAGGTCGCGGCCACCAAGGGGTACGGCGCGCGCGTCGAACTGGTCGGCAACACGGTCGACGAGTCGCTGGTCGCGGCGCAGACGTTCGCCGAGCGGACCGGTGCGGTGCTGATCCACCCCTTCGACCACCCCGACGTTATCGCCGGCCAGGGCACGGTGGCGCTGGAAATCCTCGAACAGTGCCCCGACGTGAAGACGATCATCACCGGGGTGGGCGGTGGTGGCCTGGTGTCCGGCATCGCGGTGGTGGCGAAGGCGCTGCGCCCCGACGTCCGCGTGGTGGGCGTGCAGGCGGCCAGCGCCGCAGCCTTCCCACCCTCACTGGTGGCCGGCGAACCGGTACGCCTCCCGGCGTTCAGCACGATCGCCGACGGCATCGCGGTCGGGCGGCCGGGGGAGCTGACCTTCACCCACGTCCGCAAGCTCGTCGACGAGGTGGTGACGGTCTCCGAGGAGGACATCTCCCGGGCGCTGCTGATGCTGCTGGAGCGCGGCAAGCAGGTGGTCGAGCCGGCCGGCGCGGTCGGTGTGGCCGCGCTGCTGGCCGGCGCGGTGGAGGTGGAGGCCCCGGTCGTGGCGGTGCTCTCCGGCGGCAACATCGACCCGCTGCTGATGATGCGGGTCATCGAGCACGGCCTCGCCGCCGCCGGTCGCTACCTGCGGGTCACGGTGCGCTGCACGGACCGGCCGGGCCAGCTCGCGTCGCTGCTCAGCGAGATCGCCGAGCACCGGGCGAACGTGGTGGACGTCGAGCACCAGCGGGCCAACCCGCACCTGCGACTGGGCGAGGTGGAGGTCGCGCTGTCGGTGGAGACCCGCGGTGTGGAGCACTCGGACACGCTGATCAGCGCCCTGCGGGCGAGCGGCTACCAGGTGGTCTTCGCGGCCGAGGCGTGACACCGGTCGGTGTCACGCCTCGGTCCTCGATGTCGCACGTCGCGTGCTCCGCTCCGACCGGCTCGGCCGGTGGGGCGCCCGGAGGTGGGACTCAGCCGGAGAACGGCTCGAAGCTGACCACGGTCACCTTGATGTCCGCGCCGCTGGGGGCGGTGTAGGTGCAGGTCTGGCCGGGACGGCAGTGCAGGATCGACTTGCCCAGCGCCGACTCCGGGCTGTAGACCGTCAGGTCCGTGGTCGACGAGATCTCCCGGGAACCGAGCAGGAAGGTCTCGGTGTCGTCCTTGTCGTCGTCGAAGTAGATCGTCACGACCATGCCGGGCGCCACGGTGTCGGCGGTGGGGGCCTCGCCGACCTGGGCGGTGCGGAGCAGCTCCTTCAGGTAGAGGATGCGACCCTCGGCCTTGCCCTGCTCCTCGCGGGCGGCGTGGTAGCCACCGTTCTCCCGCAGGTCGCCCTCCTCGCGCCGGGCGTTGATCTCGGCCGCGATGACCGGCCGGTTGGCGATCAGCTCGTCGAGCTCAGCCTGGAGGCGGTTGAACGCGTCCTGGGACAGCCAGGTGGCGGGCGCCTCGTTGCCAGTGGACACAGGCGTTCTCCTCATATGTGCGTGCTGGCTGACAGGTGAAGTTCCAAGTTACCAGTGCCGTACGACACACGTTGCCGGTGATCAAGCGCCCGGTCCGGTCAGGCGGCGGGCCGGCAGCGCAGGACCTCGCCGATGAACGCGCGGCCACTGGTCGCCAGGCGGTGCCGCGTGGTGACGTGCCGCTGCCCGGGCGACGCGGTCACGGTCACCTGTTCCAGGCCGACCTGAGCGCCGGCGCGGTCCCGGGCCCGCAGCACGCACACGGCCCGGCCGCCCTCCGGCACGGTCACCCGGAAGTCGACCAGCACCTGCTCGTCGGTGATCTCCGTGTAGGTGATCACCTCGGCCCGGTAGGTCGGATCGCCGTACTGCTGGTAGAGCCGGAGGCTGACCACGCCCAGCGCGGCCACCAGCGCGACCGCCAGCAGCGCGACCAGCAGCGGACGGCGGCGGCCGGGCTGCCGGCGACGGCCGTAACGGCCGGGCGGGAATACCGGCGCGTCCGTTCCGGTTGTGGCGTGCGTCTCGGTCACCGGCGGGTATCTCCTGGCGTTGTTGTCGGCTGGATCGGCAAGAATGGCAGAGTTCCATTCTCCCAGCCGGCCCTGCTGTCAAGCATGACAGGTCGGCGCCGGCAGGTCCGGGCACGGGGCAGGATTACGGCAGGTCAGCCGGGCGGTCCGGGGGTGACCGCCGGCGGGCAGAGACGAGGAGCGCCAAAGGTGGCAGAGCGACTGCGACTCATGGCCGTGCACGCGCATCCGGACGACGAGTCCAGCAAGGGTGCCGCTACCACCGCCAAGTACGTGGCCGAGGGCGTGGACGTCCTCGTGGTGACGTGCACCGGGGGAGAGCGCGGAAGTGTGCTCAACCCGAAGATGGATCGACCGGACGTGTGGGCCGACATCGGGGAGATCCGTCGCGCCGAGATGGACGCCGCCCGCGCCATCCTCGGCGTCGAGCAGGCCTGGCTGGGCTTCGTCGACTCGGGGCTGCCCGAGGGTGACCCGCTGCCGCCGCTGCCCGAGGGCTGCTTCGCCCTCCAGACGGTCGAGGACGCGGCGGGGCCGCTGGTGCGCCTGATGCGGCAGTTCCGTCCGCACGTCGTCACCACGTACGACGAGGAGGGCGGTTACCCGCACCCCGACCACATCATGACGCACAAGATCAGCGTCGAGGCGTTCGAGGCGGCGGGTGACCCGGAGCGCTACCCGGACCTCGGGGAGCCCTGGCAGCCGCTCAAGCTCTACTACGACATCGGGTTCTCCAAGGGCAAGATCATGGCCCTGCACGAGGGGATGCTCGCCGCCGGCCTGGAGTCGCCGTACGGGGAGTGGATCAAGCGGTGGGAGGACCGGCCGGACAAGGGCCCGCGCATCACCACCCGCGTCGAGTGCGCCGACTACTTCCCGGTCCGGGACGACGCCCTGCGCGCCCACGCCACCCAGATCGACCCGGACGGCTTCTGGTTCCACGTGCCGATGGACCTCCAGCGGCGGGCCTGGCCGACGGAGGACTTCGAGCTGGTCCGGTCGCTGGTCGACAGTCCGCTGCCGGAGTCGGACCTCTTCGCCGGTGTGCGCGAGACGGCCCATGCCCGCTGACCGGGCACGGGGCTACTCTGGTCTCCAACCGCACATCGGAGGAACACCATGCTGACCGCGACCCAGGTGCTCGCCCAGAACAACTTCGGGGACACCCGCACGGGCGGGCTGGCCGGGCCGATGGGCCTGTTCCTCATCCTGCTCCTGGCGACCGCCACCGTCCTGCTGATCCGCAACATGAACGCCCGGCTCCGACGGCTGCCCGACCGGTTCCCGCAGCAGCCGCAGTCGACCGACCACACCAGGGCCGACGCGGCAGTCGGTGATCCGACAGACGGCATGGAAAAGCAGGATTCATCCTCGAACGCACCCGACGGGCGTCAGCAGCACCGGAACGGCTAGTCCGGCCATGAATCACGCCGAACCCGGTGGTCGCCCCCTGTTGCGGCCACCGGGTTTGGCTTAGCCTTCCGCCGGGGGGACCAGAAGTCCCCGAGCCGTGCGCGGAAGGGGGCGCCGATGACCGTCACAGCAGCGGCGGCTCGTCGTACCTCCGGACGGCCGGCGGCAGGAGGGGCTCGGTGACCTCCGCCGGGGCCGGCGAACCCTGGCGGGAGGTGCCCGGCGTCCGGGCTCGACTGCTCCTGCTCACCGCCGCGGTAACGCTGACCGCCCTGGTCGCCTCCGCGCTCGGTGCGACCCTGCCGACCGGTCTCCCGGCGGACGACCCGCTGGGCGGGCCGGCCCGCTTCGGTCTCGCCGTCGGCGTCGTCGCCCTCGCCCAACTGGCCCGACTGCGGTTCCGCACCTCCGCCGGCCTGGTGAGCATCACCTGGGGCGAGGCCGCCCTCATCGTCTGCCTCTACCTGGCGCCGGCGGGCTGGCTTCCCGCGGCGACCCTGTGCGGCGCCGGGCTCGCCTGGGCCGCCATGTCGATGTTCTCCGACCGCCGGCCGGTGTGGGAGATCGTCCGGATCGCGGCCTCGCTGTCGGCCGCCACCGCGCTCGCCGTCGCGGTCACCAGCGCGCTGGGTCGGCCGCTGCTCACCCCGCCCACCCCGGCCCTCGCGCTCGCGCTGCTCGCCGGCTGCGTCGCGTACCTCCTCGTCAGCGCCCTGCTGGGCGCCGGCACGCTGGCCCTGCGGTACGGCGTACCCGTCGGGCCCCTCATGCTCGCGGCGCTGCGCGGCAAGCTGCTCATGTTCGTCGGCAACGTCGCGGTCGGCGTGGTCGTGGTCGCGCTGCTGGAACTGGACGCGCGCTGGCTGCTGCTGCTCCCGCCGCCGCTCTGGCTGCTCCAGCAGACCTACCGGCACCGGCTCCGGGCCGACCAGGAACGGCGGGCCTGGCGGGCCTTCGCCGACGCGACCGCCGCGCTCAACCAGCTCGACGAGCGAGGGGTCGCGACCGCCGCCGTGACCGGCGCGCTGGCCCTGTTCCACGCCGAGCTGGTCGAGGTGGACGTGGCGCGCGGCGAGGGCCGGTGGCGGCGTTACCGGGGCGATCCGAGCGGCCAGGTCGTCGACCGCGAGGTCGGTCCGCCCGCCGCCGACGAACCGGCGGAGTACGAGCTGGTCCGCACCCTCACCGTGGGTGCCACACAGGTGGGGGCGCTGCGCGTACGCCTGCCCCGGTCGTCGCCGCCGACGGCCCGCGAGCACGACGCGGTGGCCGCGTTCGGCGACGCCCTCGCCGCCGCCCTGCACGACGCCGCGACCCACCGGGAGCTGCGGCTGGTCACCGCCCGGTCGTCGTACGAGGCGGTGCACGACCCGCTGACCGGGCTGGTCAACCGTGCGGCGATGCTCGGCAAGGGCGACCAGACGCTGCGGCAGCTCGCCCACGACCACCCGGTGGCCCTCCTGCTGCTCGACATCGACCAGTTCAAGGAGGTCAACGACACCCTCGGGCACGCGGCCGGCGACCAGCTGCTGCGACTGACCGCGAGCCGCCTGGGTGTCCTGGCCCGCACCGGCGACCTGCTGGGGCGGCTGGGCGGCGACGAGTTCGCCCTGCTGCTCACGTCGGTCCCGGTGGTCGGCGACCGCACGGCACCGATGGCGTACGCGCTGCGCCAGGCCCGTGAGATCGCCGAGCGGCTCGCCGCCCCCACCGAGGTGGCCGGGGTGCGGATGTCGGTCGAGGTCTCCGTCGGGGTGGTCGTCGCCGACGCGGGCACCGCCGACATGACCGAGCTGCTGCGCCGGGCCGACATCGCCATGTACCAGGCCAAGGAGGGCGGCGGCAGCGTCGCCGCGTACGACGCGGCCCGGGACGCGGCCAGCACCGACCAGCTGGCGCTGCTCGCGGAGCTGCGGGAGGCACTGGCCGCCGACGACCAACTGGTGCTGGCGCTCCAGCCCGCCGTGGACCTCGCCACCGGGGCGCCGACCGGTGTGGAGGCCCTGATCCGGTGGCGGCATCCGCGCCGGGGCTGGCTCGGCCCGCACGACTTCATCCGCCCGGTGGAGAACAGCGAGCAGCTCGGCACGTTCACGCGGTACGTGCTGGACAAGGCGCTGGCGGTCGCCGCGGGGTGGGCCCGGGACGGCGTGGACGTGCCGATCTCGGTGAACCTCTCGGCCCGCAGCCTGCTCGACCCGAAACTCCCGACCGACATCGCGGACGCGCTGCGCCGGCACCAGGTGCCGCCGGGCCGGCTGGTCCTGGAGATCACCGAAACCGTGGTGATGAGCGAGCTGGAGGTCATCGACGAGGTGCTCGCCACGCTACGGACGATGGGTGTGCAGCTCGCGGTCGACGACTTCGGCACCGGCTTCTCGTCGCTGACGTTCCTCACCCGGATCGCGGTGGACGAGTTGAAGGTCGACCGTTCCTTCGTGATCCGGATGGCCGACTCACCGGAGGCGGCGGCGATCGTCCGAACGACCGTGGGTCTCGCTCATGAGCTGGGGCTGCGCGTGGTGGCCGAGGGCGTGGAGACGGCCGAGCAGCGGTCCGTGCTGGCCGAGCTGGGCTGCACCGCCGCCCAGGGCTACCACTTCTTCAAGCCCATGCCGGCCGACAAGATCGGGGCGGTCCTCAACACCCTCCTCGACGAGGCCCGCCCCAACGTCTTCCCCCTCCGCGCCGACGGTGCCGGCTGACCCCACCCCGCGAACACGGTCGACTCCTCCGGCGGGTGCCGGTCGGGATGGTTATGGTCGTCGGGTGAACCGACTTGCCGACTCGACCTCGCCCTACCTGCTCCAGCACGCCGACAACCCGGTCGACTGGTGGCCCTGGTGCGACGAGGCGTTCGCCGAGGCGAAGCGGCGGGACGTGCCCGTGATCATCTCGGTGGGGTACGCGGCCTGCCACTGGTGCCACGTCATGGCGCACGAGTCGTTCGAGAACGAGCACGTCGGCGCCCTGATGAACGACGACTTCGTGTGCATCAAGGTGGACCGGGAGGAGCGCCCGGACGTCGACGCCGTCTACATGACCGCCACGCAGGCGATGACCGGGCAGGGCGGCTGGCCGATGACCGTCTTCGCCACGCCGGACGGCACCCCCTTCTTCTGCGGCACCTACTTCCCCCGGGAGAACTTCGTCCGCCTGCTGCAGTCCGTCGCCACCGCCTGGCGCGACCAGCGCGAGGCGGTACTCAAGCAGGGGTCCGCCGTGGTCGAGGCGATCGGCGGTGCCCAGGCCGTGGGCGGCCCCACCGCACCGCTCGACGCCGCCGTGCTCGACGCGGCGGCCGAGCAGCTCTGGAGGGAGTACGACGCGACGAACGGCGGGTTCGGCGGCGCGCCGAAGTTCCCGCCGCACATGAATCTGCTCTTCCTGCTGCGGCACCACCAGCGCACCGGCTCGCCGCGCAGCTTGGAGATCGTCCGGCACACCTGCGAGGCGATGGCGCGGGGCGGCCTGCACGACCAGCTCGCCGGCGGATTCGCCCGGTACTCGGTGGACGGCCACTGGACCGTGCCGCACTTCGAGAAGATGCTCTACGACAACGCGCTGCTGCTGCGGACGTACACGCAGCTGTGGCGGCTGACCGGCGACCCGCTGGCGCGCAGGGTCGCCCGGGACACGGCCCGGTTCCTCGCCGACGAGCTGCACCGCCCCGGCGAGGGCTTCGCCTCCGCGCTGGACGCCGACACCGACGGGGTCGAGGGTCTGACCTACGTGTGGACGCCGGCGCAGCTCGTCGAGACGCTGGGCGAGGACGACGGCCGCTTCGCCGCCGACCTGTTCGGGGTCACCGAATCCGGCACCTTCGAGCACGGCAGCAGCGTGCTACGCCTGGCCCGGGACATCGACGACGCCGACCCCGAGGTGCGAAGCCGCTGGCAGGACGTGTCACGTCGACTGCTGGCGGTCCGGGACAACCGCCCGCAGCCGGCCCGCGACGACAAGGTGGTCGCCGCCTGGAACGGGTTGGCGATCACCGCGATCGCCGAGTTCCAGCAGGTCGCCGCCGCGTACGCGCTGGCCGGCCCGGCCGAGGACGCGAACCTCATGGAGGGCGTCACGATCGTCGCCGACGGCGCGATGCGGGACGCCGCCGAGCACCTCGCCCGGGTGCACGTGGTGGACGGCCGGCTGCGCCGTACCTCCCGGGACGGGCGGGTCGGCGAGTCCGCCGGGGTGCTGGAGGACTACGGCTGCGTCGCCGAGGCGTTCTGCGCCATGCACCAGCTCACCGGTGAGGGCCGCTGGCTCACCGCGGCCGGGCGGCTGCTCGACGTCGCCCTGGAGCACTTCGCCGCGCCGGGTGGCGGCTTCTACGACACCGCCGACGACGCCGAGCAGCTCGTCGCGCGACCGGCCGACCCCACCGACAACGCCACCCCGTCGGGCCGGTCGGCGATCGTCGCGGCGCTCGTCGCGTACACGGCGCTGACCGGGGAGACCCGCTACCGGGAGGCGGCCGAGGCCGCCCTGTCGACCGTGGCGCCCATCGTCGGCCGGCACGCCCGCTTCACCGGCTACGCGGCCACCGTCGGGGAGGCGGTGCTCTCCGGGCCGTACGAGGTCGCCGTGGTCACCGAGGACCCGGCCGGGGACCCGCTGCTCGTGGCGGCGCACCGGCACGCCCCGCCCGGCGCGGTGATCGTGGCGGGCCCGTCCGGCGCACCGGGGATCCCGCTGCTCGCCGACCGGCCGATGGTCGACGGGCGCCCCACCGCGTACGTCTGCCGGGGTTTCGTCTGCGAACGCCCGGTGACCGACGAGGGCGACCTGGTCGCGCAGCTCACCGGCCGGTAGGGGCGGGGTACCGCAGGCCGGATAGGCTGGCGCCCGCTATGGATTCCCGTACCGGTCTGCCCGTTGTCGGCATGGTGGGTGGCGGCCAGCTGGCCCGGATGACCCACCAGTCCGCGATCGCCCTCGGCCAGTCGCTGCGCGTGCTCGCGCTCGCCCCGGACGACGGTGCCGCACTCGTCGCGGCCGACGTCCAGTACGGCGACCACACCGACCTCGCCGCGCTGCGCACCTTCGCGAAGGGCTGTGACGTGGTCACCTTCGACCACGAGCACGTCCCGGCCGAGCACATCCGCACGCTGGCCGCCGAGGGGGTGAAGCTCTTTCCGCCGGCCGACGCCCTGCTCCACGCGCAGGACAAGCGGATCATGCGGGAGCGCCTCGGCGAGCTGGGTGCCCCGAACCCCGCGTGGCGTCCGGTGACGGCACCGGCGGACCTGGTGACCTTCGGGGACGAGGTGGGCTGGCCGGTGGTGCTGAAGGCGGCCCGGGGCGGCTACGACGGCCGCGGCGTCTGGATGGTCGCGGACGCGGCGCAGGCCGCGGAGCTGGCGGCCACCCTGCTCGCCGGCGGCACCTCCCTGATCGTGGAGGAGCGGGTGGCGCTGCGTCGGGAGCTGGCCGTGCAGGTGGCCCGCTCACCGTTCGGCCAGGTCGCCGTCTACCCGGTGGTGGAGACGGTGCAGCGCGACGGCATCTGTGTCGAGGTGCTCGCCCCGGCGCCGGGTCTGCCGGAGAAGCTGGCGGTCGCCGCGCAGCAGCTCGCGATCGACCTGGCGACCGCGCTCGGCGTGGTGGGCCTGCTGGCCGTGGAGCTGTTCGAGGTTGCCGACCCGGCCGTCCCCGGTGGTGCCCGCGTCGTGGTCAACGAACTGGCCATGCGCCCCCACAACTCGGGGCACTGGACCATCGAGGGTGCCCGCACCTCCCAGTTCGAGCAGCATCTGCGGGCGGTGCTCGACTACCCGATGGGGGACACCTCGCTGACCGCGCCGGCCGTGGTGATGGCGAACGTGCTCGGCGGTGAGCCGGGCGGGATCTCGATCGACGAGCGGCTGCACCACCTGTTCGCGGCGGAGCCGGGCGCCAAGGTGCACCTCTATGGCAAGCAGGTGCGCCCCGGCCGCAAGATCGGGCACGTGACCGTGCTCGGCGAGGACCTGGACCAGGTACGGACGCGGGCCGCCCGAGCCGCCCGCTGGCTGCGGGAGGGACACCAGTGAGCACCGTCGGACTGATCATGGGAAGTGACTCGGACTGGCCGACCATGAAGGCCGCCGCCGACGTGCTCGGCGAGTTCGAGATCCCGTACGAGGTCGAGGTGGTCTCCGCGCACCGCACTCCGGTCAAGATGATCGACTACGGGCGTGCCGCCGCCGACCGGGGCCTCAAGGTGATCATCGCCGGTGCCGGCGGTGCCGCCGCGCTGCCCGGCATGGTCGCCTCGGTGACGCCCCTGCCGGTGATCGGTGTGCCGGTGCCGCTGAAGCACCTCGACGGCATGGACTCGCTGCTCTCGATCGTGCAGATGCCGGCCGGCGTGCCGGTGGCCACCGTGTCGATCGGCAACGCCCGCAACGCCGGCCTGCTCGCCGTCCGGATCCTCGGGGCCAGCGACCGGAACCTGCTCGACCGGATGGCGGCCTACCAGGCCGACCTGGAGCAGTTGGTGGCCGAGAAGGACGCCGCGCTCCGCGCCTCCCTCGCCTGAGCGCCCTACCCCGGCCGTCCCGCGCGCCGGCTGTCACGGTCGGTGACGGCGGCCGGGAGGCAACGGGCATCCTCGCGGTGTCTCACACGGACATGAATATGTCTGTGTGACATACCGAGGCGGCGACACATGCCGGTCGCCGCGGCCGTGCCGGCGAGGCACCGCCGTCCTGTAGCGACCGCTCATCGCATCCCTCGCAGCGCGGTCTGGAGCCGTTCCTGGGTCCGGCGGCGCCGTTCGTTGCTGGCCCCGAGGATCAGCAGCAGCAGGCCGACCGGGATCAGGGCGAGCCACGGTCCCAGACTGAACAGGGCGTGGACGGCGGCGATGGCGGTGACGGTGGCGCCGACGATCACCGGCGCCTGCTGCTGGCTCATCGAGCCGAAGACCAGTACGGCCACCGCGCCGAGCAGCAGGAGGACCTGACGCAGCGTGCTGGAGTCGGTGGCCAGGACGATCGCCAGGGTGGGTACGAAGGCGGCGACCAGGGCCGGCCCGTACGCCACCCAGCTGTTCAGGTCGGGCCGCTGGCGCAGCTCCAGTACGCCGACGAGCAGCGCGAGCGCCGCGAACGGCAGCGTGTACGCCTCGGGCAGTGCCACGTCGGCCACCCGCATCAGGATCCACCAGGCGGTGATCTCGCAGATGACGACGGCCCAGAACAGGATGCGCCGTTCCACCGGCCGCCGGCCCGGGCGGCTCGCCGCCACCCCGAGCACCGCACCCCAGGCGGCCAGCAGCGCCGCGATGTGCCGGGGTGAGTCGAACGCCAGTGCCAGCGCGATGAGCGCGGCAGCGTACCCGCTCCACTCGACGGTGGCCGCCTCGCGCTGCGCCTCCGGGCGCCGCAACCGGGGAAGGATCGCGGCGAACACCTGGAGGGCCGCGCCCACGGCCAGCACACCGAACGCCGACCAGACGGCGGCGAGACCGGCGACGAGGCCGGCCGTGAGGACGAAGAGCTGCGCCATCAGGGAGGCGAAGAGCCAGCCCAGGATGCGCGCCCGCTGGGTGGTCCCGAACAGCGCCGCGACCGTGCCGACACCGACCGCGCCGCCCAGGGTGAACAGGGTCAGCTCCCGGGTGGCGAGGGAACCGGACAGACCAGCGCCCCCGGCGGCCAGCCCGATCACGAAGACCAGCACCCGGGCCAGCCGCAGCGAGCGGGCCCGCTCGACCAGCGCCGGGGGTGGTGTCAGCGCCAGGCCCAGCATCGAGAGGGTGAACACCGCGAGCGCCGCGAGGCTGCTCCCCGGCCACCCCTGGCCCAGTGCGATCGGCGTGATCAGCACGGTGACCGCGGCGCCGGGCAGGATCACCGGCACCGCGCGGGACCGCCGGCCACCGCTGAAGCCGACGGCGGCCAGGGCGGCGGTAGCCGTCAGCAGCAGCGCGGTCAGCACGTGGGTGGCGTCGACCGCGCCGGGCGGCGGGGTGAGCAGCTCCGGCGGCGGCCCCTGCCAGACCCGGGACAGGGTGCGGTGCGGCTCCACCAGCGCCACGAACAGCGTCGGCGCGATGGAGACCAGCGCCAGCAGGGTCGGCACGCTCGCCGCGGCGAGCGCACCGGCGGCCGGGCTGAACCGCCAGCGGCGGGCGCCGGTGTCCGTGCGGCGCAGTGCCCCGTCGAGCAGCACCGACCAGCGGCGCACCGGCTGCGCCGCGTCGGCCGGTGGCTCGGTGGCGCCGCGGACCAGCTCGGCGAGCACGCCGAGCAGCGCCGCGGCGGCGGCGTACACCCCGACGGGCAGGTCGGTGGGGACGGCCGCGAACGCGCTCACGGACGCCCCGCCGACGACCGCCGCGCTCGCCCAGGGCAGGTACTGCGGCACCTGCCGCCGGACGGCGGCCACCCCGGCCAGGCCCAGACTGGACGCGGCCAACGCGGCGGTCACCACGACCTGCGGCGTACGGCCGAACTCGGCGGCCAGGGCGGCCACCGCACCGGGGAGCGCGAGCAGCGCGGCCGCCGTGGCGGCACCACCGATCTGGGCGAGGTGCGGTGGCATGCCCTCGGTGTCGATGTCGTCCACCAGGGGCGGGGCGAAGGACCGGGCCAGGGCGGCCACCACGACGCCGATCAGCGCGATGCTGCCCAGCGCCAGCGCCGTGGTCCACGGGCGGACCAGGCCCGTGCCGGCCGCGTGCAGGGCGACCACACCGGCCACCACGGCCCGGGACAGCGCGGCGCGGGGATCCACCGAGGCCACCGCCGCCATGCCGTACCCGGTGGCCACGGCGGCGCCCACCAGGACGGGCGACCACCAGGGCAGGTCGAACGCCGCCGGCGTACCCATGGCGGCCAGGGCGGCAGCCGCGCCCGACACGTCGTACCGCCAGGGCGGCGGCAGCAGGATCGCCGCGGCGACGGCGAGCAGGACCAGGGCGACGGGTCCCTGCCACGTCGAACCGCCGGTCGGCGCGGCCGGCCACCCGGTCAGGTCCCCGGCCCAGATCGGTCCGGGCGTGGCCAGCACGCCGAACCCGCCGCGCAGTGCCGACCAGCCGGCGAGCACCCCGATCAGCACCCCGCCGATGGCGACGCCGAGGATCGGGCCGCGCCGCCACTCCACCGGCATCGCCCGGGCGGCCACAGCGACCACCAGCACCAGCCCGGCGGCGACGACGAGCTGACCGCCGGGGGCGAGGACGGCGGTGATCCGCACCATCGTGGCGATGAGGGCGGTGGTCACCGCCGCGGTGGCCAGGTCGGACCCGTCCAGCGTCAGGTCCGATCGGCGCCCGGCGTCGATGTTGGGTGCGAGGAGGAGCAGGGCACCCGCGATCAGCAGCAGCGCGCTCACCCAGGCGTCGGCGGCGGTCGCGCCGGGAGCGCCGAAGCCGGCCGAGGCGACCACGAGTGCGCCCAGGCCGGTGCCGACCGCCAACGGTGCCGGGATGTGTCGCTCGGACACCTGCACGAAAGCGGCGTACCCGAGTGTGACGCAGACCGCCAGGAAGCTCGCCGCCAGCACCGGGACGGTGACCTCGCGGAGGTTGCCAGGGGTGGGTGCCGAGCCGGACGGCACGGTGGCGGCCACGAAGGCGGCGACCGCGCCGGGCAGTGCGAACGCGGCGCCACCCGCCGCCCACGCGGAGAGGGTGTCGGCGCTGGCCGGTGCCAGCCGGACCCGCGGGGCCACCGCCACCAGCGCCCCGGCGACGAAGAGGGCGATCAGGACGGCGGCTGTCAGCGCGGGCCGGCTCAGCCCGGCCCCCGCCCCGAACAGGCCCACCACCGCGGCGCCGACGGCGTGCGCCACGGCGGCCCGCCCGGTCCGGGCGGAGAGGCCGGCCGCGCCGATGCCGATGGCGGTGAGCACCATCGGCCACGGCGCCGCCGCCCAGCCGAGACCGAGGGACGCCGGCACGGAGAGCGCGGTCAGCGCCGCACCGGCCACCGCGAACTCGCGACGGATCTCGGGCGGCAGCGACAGCACCGCCGCGACGGTCAACAGGAACGCGCTCGCGGCGAGCTGCCAGGCGGTGGGGCCGACCGCCGCCGCCAGCTCGACCGGGTACCGGTCCAGGTCCGCGGCCCAGGCCGGCAGGGCGGCGCGCACCGGGGCGACGCCGGCCCGCAGGGCCCCACCGGCCACCACGACGCCGCTGACGGTGAGGGCGATCGCCGAGGCGAACTGGGGACCGCGCCGGGCCGCCTCCGGGACCGCCCGGACGGCCAGCCCGGTGAGCGTGATGACCGCCGCGATCGCCAGCAGCGACCGGCCGGGCAGCGCGACCGAGGCGATCCGGCTCAGCGCACCGATCACGGCCAGCGTGAGGACCGCCGCGCCGATGTCCGGCAGCGGGGGCCGGCGCACGCCCAGCGCCCCGGCCAGGCCCACGGCGGCGGCCAGCACCAGCACCGTGCCGGCACCGGTCGCGCCCGGCACGGTGGTCGCCCGCAGCAGCGCGGAGACGGCGTACGCGAGGGCGAGTGCCACCGCCACCCCGTGCAGCGAGATGGTCAGCTCGGCGAGCCACGGCACCGGCCGGACGGCGGGCGGCATCTCCTCCCCGGTGGTGCCGGCGAGGACCTCGCCGGACTCCTCCGGCGCGGCCTCCGGCCGATCCCCGCCCCGTCGCTGCCGCGGCGCGGTCGTCGATCCGGCGGCCCCGTCCGGCCCGGCGGGTGGTATCGGGGCGGTGGACGTGTCCGCACCCTCCGGCGCCGCCGGAACGTCCCGGCGCACCGGCCGTTCCTCGGTGACCGGCGACCGGGCCAGCCACAGGTCCAGTACGGCGACCGCGGTCAGCACCAGCGCCCAACCGCCCGGGCCACTCAGCCGGTCGTACGCCAGCAGCGGCAGCACCGGCTGGGCGGCGAGCACGGCCGCAAAGCGGGGTGCGCGCAGGCCGGTCCAGAGGGCGTACCCGAAGGACACGCCGGCGGTGACCGCGAAGATCATGCTGGCGAAGACGGCGCCCGACGCGCCGCCCCCGCCGATCGTGTCCACGGCCCAGAGCGCGTACCCCGCCAGCGGCACCAGCAGCAGGCCGACGGCGGAGATCGTCTCGGCGGTGGAGGTCAGACCGCGCCGGGCCAGCACCGGCGGGACGAGCAGGAGCAGGGCCGTGGCGAGCAGCAGGATGCCCAGTCGGGCCAGCGCGTCCATCGAGCTGGTGGCCACCGCGGCGAAGACCACCGCGGCGACCCCGAGGAGCAGCGCGCCGAGGCCGAGCGGGATGTTCTGCACCTCCCGCGAGGACGCCTCCGGCGGGTGCTCCGGGTCGTCCGCGGTCAGCCAGGTGGCGGTCTGGGACGGCGGCGGGGGCGGGTCGTCCGGGCCGGGAGTGGTGCCCTGCCGGGGAACCCGGGGCGGGGCGCCGGTGGTGGCCGTCGGCGGGCGCCGGCCGGGCCGGCGGCGCAGTACCCGGCGCGGGCGGGTGGCCTGCTTGACGCGTTCCTCACCGGCGTGCGCGAGGATGTCCCGCTGGAACAGGGCGGCCTGCATCTTGACGGCGAGCTGACGCTGCTCGCTGGCGATGGCGGCCTCCCGGGCCTTCATCTCCGCGATCGAGCGCTCGATCTCCGCCAGGTGTTCCAGCCACTGCGGCTGGTGGGCACCGCAGTGCGGGCAGTTGGCGGCCGGCTTGATCTCCCGGCCGCACGAGGAGCACTTGAACGTCGCCACGACTGCCCTCCACCCGCACTGTGGACTCCCACTGTCGCAGCATGCCCAATACGGGCGCGGATTTCGACAGTTGTCGGCGGGTCCGGCGCAAAGATCGCCGGCGCGTACGGCGAACGGCCGGTCGCGGAGGGTGCTCCGCGGCCGGCCGGCCGTTCGTCCGTCAGGGGTGCGCGATCAGGGGCGGCCCATGCCGCGGTACTCCCAGCCGGCCTGCGTCCACAGTGCCGAGTCGAGGCAGTTGCGGCCGTCGACGACCTTGCGGCCGGCGGCCAGCTCGCCGAGGGCGACCGGGTCGGCGTTGCGGAAGTCGGCCCACTCGGTGAGCACGCAGACCAGGTCCGCCCCGGTGACCGCCTCGTTGATCCCCGGCTCGTAGGTCAGCTCGGGCGCCACCGCGCGGGCCCGCTCCATGCCCTGCGGGTCGTAGACGTGCACGTCGGCGCCGGCCTTGCGCAGCAGCGCGGCGACGGCGAGCGCGGGCGCGTCGCGTACGTCGTCGGTGTTGGGCTTGAAGGTCGCACCCAGGACCGCGATACGGGTGCCGGAGAGGTCCGGGCCGGCGGGCCCGGATCGACGGCCGAGCAGCTCCGCGGCGAGCTGGACCACCCGGGTCCGGCGGCGCAGGTTGATCAGGTCGACCTCGTGCAGGAAGCGCAGCGCCTCGCCCGCGCCCAGCTCCTGCGCCCGGGCCTGGAACGCCCGGATGTCCTTCGGCAGGCAGGCGCCGCCGAAGCCGAGCCCGGCCTGGAGGAACCGGTTGCCGATGCGCGGGTCGAAGCCGATCGCGCGGGCCAGGTGGGTGACGTCGCCGCCGGAGGCCTCGCAGACCTCGGCCATCGCGTTGATGAAGGAGATCTTGGTGGCGAGGAAGGCGTTCGCGGCGACCTTGACCAGCTCGGCGGTGGCGAAGTCGGTGACCACCAGCGGGACCTCGCGGTCCTCGGTGGCGGCCAGGTCGAAGACGCCCTTGTGGGCGGCGTAGAGCATGCCGTTGGCCCACTCGCTCTTGACGCCCACCACGATCCGGTTGGGGCGCAGCACGTCGTCGACGGCGAAGCCCTCCTGGAGGAACTCCGGGCTCCACGCCACCTCGACGCCCAGGTCGGCCGGGGCGTGCTTGCTGACCAGCTGCTCCACCCACTCGGCGGTGCCGACCGGCACGGTCGACTTGCCCACGATGAGGGCCTTGCGGTTCAGGTGCTGGGCGAGGCTGGTGACGGACGCCTCGACGTACGACAGGTCGGCGCCCATGCCGTCGGCCCGCTGCGGGGTGCCGACACAGATGAAGTGCACGTCGCCGAAGTCGGCGGTCTCGGCGATGTCGGTGCTGAAGCGCAGCCGGCCGGCGGCCAGATTGCGCTTGAGCAGCTCGTCCAGGCCCGGCTCGTGGATCGGCACCTCGCCCGCGTTCAGCATGTCGATCTTCTCGGCGTCCACGTCGAAACCGAGCACCTCGTAGCCCAGCTCCGCGTAGCAGATGGCGTACGTCGCGCCGAGGTAGCCGGTACCCAGGAAGGTCACCCGGGGGCGGGCGGCACCCGAGGGGGGCGTCACCGCCGCGATGGCGGGCGTCGGCTGGGTGTTCGGGTACGGGATCGTCACGCCTGTCTTCTCCGCTCGCACTGGCGACCACAACTTCGTGTCGCATTCTGCTGCGGCGCCTGAGGGGGCACCGGTGTGGGGTGGTGGTGCTTCTTCAGATGGTCACCGAGCGGCCTCGGCGGTCGGTCGATCTCCGGGCCTACGCGGCGGTAACATCGCCTGAACGGTGGTCGCTATCCTTCAGTCTGCGCGGTCGGCGGTCAGTTCACGCTACAGACCTGCGCATGATAGCGGTGAAGGGGAGGGGCCGACATGGCCGCAGAGCAGTCGTTCGACGTCTACCGGTTGCCCGAGGAGCACGAGGCGATCCGGGAGGCGGTCCGTGAGGTCTGTGCGGCGAAGGTGGCTCCGCACGCCGCCGAGGCGGACGAGACCGGTGAGTTCCCGAAGGCGTCGTACGACGCCCTGCGGGCCGCCGACTTCCACGCCCCACACATCCCCGTCGAGTACGGGGGCGCGGGCGCGGACGCCCTGGCCACAGCCATCGTGATCGAGGAGGTGGCGCGCGCCTGCGCCTCGTCCTCGCTGATCCCGGCGGTCAACAAGCTCGGCACCATGCCGCTGCTGCTGGCCGGTTCGGAGGAGCTGAAGCGTAAGTACCTGACCCAGGTGGCCTCGGGTGACGCGATGTTCTCGTACTGCCTGTCCGAGCCGGAGGCGGGCAGCGACGCGGCGTCGATGACGACCCGCGCGGTCCGTGACGGTGACCACTGGGTGCTCAACGGCGTGAAGCGCTGGATCACCAACGCCGGGGTGTCCGAGTTCTACACCGTCTTCGCCGTGACCGACCCGTCCGCGCGGTCCCGGGGCATCTCCGCCTTCGTGGTCGAGAAGTCCGACGCCGGGGTCAGCTTCGGCGCTCCGGAGAAGAAGCTCGGCATCAAGGGCTCGCCCACCCGCGAGGTCTACCTCGACAACGTCCGGATCCCGGCGGACCGGATGATCGGCGCGGAGGGCACCGGCTTCGCCACCGCGATGCAGACCCTGGACCACACCCGGGTCACCATCGCCGCGCAGGCCGTCGGCATCGCGCAGGGCGCGCTCGACTACGCGAAGACGTACGTGCAGGAGCGCCGGCAGTTCGGCAAGGCCGTCGCCGAGTTCCAGGGCATCCAGTTCATGCTCGCCGACATGGGCATGAAGCTGGAGGCGGCGCGGCAGTTGACGTACGCGGCGGCCGGCAAGTCCGAGCGCGGCGACGCCGACCTGACCTACTTCGGTGCGGCGGCCAAGTGCTACGCCTCGGACGCCGCCATGGAGATCACCACCGACGCGGTGCAGCTGCTCGGCGGTTACGGCTACACCCGGGACTACCCGGTCGAGCGGATGATGCGGGACGCCAAGATCACGCAGATCTACGAGGGCACCAACCAGGTGCAGCGGATCGTCATGGCCCGCCAGCTGCTCAAGGGCTGACCCGCTCGGGGGCGGGCCGGTCTCCCGGCCCGCCCGCGCGGATCAAGGTGTCCTGCGGTCAGTGCGGGCTGCGCGGCGGCGCCGACCAGGGCGATTCGCCGCCGGGGCGCCGCGGCAGCGGCTCGGTCGGGGTCGGGTCCGGGTAACCCAGGTTCAGTGGTGCGGTGTCCCGCTCGGCCGGGTTGGCCGGTGGCCAGTCGGTGAGGGTGAAGTCCTGCCGCTCCGGGCCGGTGGCCGAGGTCAGCTCCGCCTCGGTCACGGGCCGGGGCCACCGCCGCCAGCGCTGCGCGCTGACCGTGGCCATCAGCAGCATCACGCCGATCAGGAACAGCGTGCCGTTCTCGACCGGCAGGCGCAGGGGCAGCGGATCCCCGAGCACCTCCCAGCCGTCCGGGATGCGGTCGCGCATGCCGAACGGCGCGACGAACACCCCCACGTACGGGGTGACGAGCAGCAGCCCCGCGACCAGCGGGCCGAGCGGCGAGGTGCGCAGTGTGCCGATCAGGCCGAGCAGGATGCCGCCGACGGCGAGCCACACGGCCGGCTCGATCAGGTTCGCAGAGTTGAACTTACCGATCTCCACCCATCGGTCGACGGTCCGGGCCGACCCGTCCTGCCCGAGGGTGACCAGCACCCACGTGACGGGTGCCACCACCACACCGGCGAGGAAGCTCCAGAGATGACGCATCCGCGCACCGTACCGTTTCCGGCATGACCGAGCACCCCTCGACCACACCGCCGGGCAAGCCGACCGCGTACTCCCGGGTGACGCTGAGCCGCATCATGACCGCCGTCGACGTCAACCTCTACGGCACGGTGCACGGCGGGGTGCTGATGAAGTTCGTCGACGACGTGGCGGGCGCGGCGGCGGCCCGGCACAGCGGGGGCACCGCGGTCACCGCCGCGATCGACGAGATCGTCTTTTCCGAGGCGGTCCGGGTCGGCGACCTGGTGCACGCGCACGCCCAGGTGAACTGGACCGGGCAGACCTCGATGGAAGTGGGGGTGCGGGTGGTGGCCGAACGCTGGGACTCGGCCGAGACCGAGCCGGTGCGGGTGGCCACCGCGTACCTGGTCTTCGTCGGCGTCGACGTGGGCGGCGCCCCGCGGATGATCCGGCCGGTGCTGCCGGAGACCCCGGAGGACGAGCGACGCTTCCGGGAGGCGGAGATCCGCCGCGCCCACCGGCTCGCCCGTCGCCGCGCCATCCAGGCGCACCGGGCCGGCTGACGCTCGCCGTGTAAGGAAGGGCCCCTTGTTAACGCCTGGCGTTAACAAGGGGCCCTTCCCAACGCGGGCCCACACAGGTCGGCGAGCGGGCATGTGGACCGCGCACGCCCCCTGGTCGGCACCCGGTGCGGAGAATGGCGCTTCGAGGTAGGGCAAGATGGCGCCACGGCCCATGCACAGTGTGGTGACGGGGCGCGAGGGAGGGTGGAGCAGTGGGTGACGTGCTGTGGACGCCGCCGGCGGACGTACTCCAGCGGTCGCGGATCGGTGACTACCTGGGCTGGCTGCGGGAGCACCGGGGGCTGGACTTCGCCGACTACGACGAGCTGTGGCGCTGGTCGGTCACCGACCTCGACGCGTTCTGGCGCTCGATCTGGGACCACTTCGACGTGGTGGCGCACACGCCGCCCACGGCCACGCTGGCCGACCGCGGCATGCCCGGTGCCCGCTGGTTCCCCGGCGCCACCCTCAACTACGCGGAGAACGTGCTGCGGATGCCGGGCCGCGCCGACGACGACCCGGTGGTGATCGCGCACGGCCAGACCCGCCCCCCGGTCACCCTCACCGTCGCCGAGCTGCGGGAGCAGGTCCGCCGGGTGGCGGCCGGTCTGCGCCGGCTGGGCGTCACCGCCGGCGACCGGGTGGCCGCGTACGCGCCGAACATTCCAGAGACGTACGTGCTGCTGCTGGCCACCAGCAGCCTGGGCGCGGTCTTCTCGTCCTGCGCGCCGGAGTTCGGCACCCGCAGCGTCACCGACCGCTGGCAGCAGATCGCGCCGAAGGTGCTGGTCGCGGTGGACGGCTACCGCTACGGCGACAAGCCGGTGGACCGCCGGGGCGAGGTGGCCGCGATCCGGGCGGCCCTGCCGTCGCTGGAGCACACCGTCGGCATCGCGTACCTGGACCCGGCCGGCCCGCCGCCGGAGGGGGCCCTCGCCTGGGGCGATCTGGCCGCGGACACCGACGAGCCGCTGACCTTCACCCCGGTCGCCTTCGACCACCCGCTCTACGTGCTCTACTCCTCGGGCACCACCGGGCTGCCCAAGCCGATCGTGCACGGCCACGGCGGCATCCTGCTGGAACACCTGAAGATGCTCGCCCTGCACCATGACCTGGGCCCGGCCGACCGCTTCTTCTGGTTCACCACGACCGGCTGGATGATGTGGAACTTCCTGGTCTCCGGGCCGGCCGTGGGCGCGACCATCGTGCTCTTCGACGGCAACCCGGGCCACCCGGACCTGGGCGCGCTGTGGCGGCTCGCGGAGAAGACCGGCACCACGTACTTCGGGACCTCCGCGCCGTTCCTGCTGGCCTGCCGGAAGGCCGGGTTGGTGCCCAGGGAGATCGCCGACCTGTCCGCGCTGCGCGGGCTCGGCTCGACCGGTGCGCCGCTGCCGGCCGAGGGCTTCACCTGGGTGTACGAGACGGTCGGTGACCGCCTTCAGCTCCAGTCGCTGTCCGGCGGCACCGACGTGTGCACCGGTTTCGTCGGCGGGGTGCCGCTGCTGCCGGTGCACGCCGGGGAGATCACCTGCCGGGCGCTGGGCGCGAAGGTGGAGGCCCGCTCCGCCGACGGCACCCCGGTCATCGGGGAGCTGGGCGAGCTGGTGATCACCGAGCCGATGCCGAGCATGCCGGTCGCGTTCTGGAACGACACCGACGGCAGCCGCTACCGGGAGGCGTACTTCGACCTGTACCCGGGCGTCTGGCGGCACGGCGACTGGATCACGATCAACTCCCGGGGCGGCTGTGTGATCACCGGCCGCTCCGACGCCACCCTGAACCGGGGCGGTGTACGGCTGGGCACCGCCGAGTTCTACTCGGTGGTGGAGGGCTTGGACGAGGTCGTCGACTCGGTCGTCGTGCACCTGGAGGACGACGAGGGTGGCGCCGGCGAGCTGCTGCTGTTCGTGGTGCTGGCGGAGGGGCTGGAGCTGGACGACGACCTGCGGCGGAAGATCTGCCGGGAGCTGCGTACCGCCCTGTCGCCGCGGCACGTCCCGGACGAGATCCACCAGGTGCGGGCGGTCCCGCGCACCCTCTCGGCGAAGAAGCTGGAGGTCCCGGTGAAGAAGATCCTGACGGGCACCCCGGTGGACTCGGCGGCGGCCAGGGGCGCGCTGGCCAACCCCGAGTCCCTCACGGCCTTCGCCACCTTCGCCCAACGCCGCACCCCGACCGACAACCCCACCCCAGCCTGACCGACCCCCCCGGCCCCGTCCCGCCGCACCCGCGGGGCGGGTCAGGTCAGGGTTCGGGTGACTTTTTCGGTCTCGGTCCGGCTGGGGAGACGCGTCGGGTCGAGGTTGGCGCAGAGGACCACCGTCGCGGCCGTGGCCAGCGGGGCCAGGAGCCAGTCTTGCGGGTCGGGATGTGCCGCCGCGTCGATCAGGACGCGGTCGCCGGGGGCGAGGCCGAGTTCGTCCGCGCGTCGCCGCGCGCGTTCCACCAGGTCCTCAGCCCCGGAGGCGTACGGCGTGAAGTGGTCGCCGTGCGCGCGGACCTCCAGCACGTAGTCGGCGAAGCCCGGCGGCACCTGCCGCATGGGCAGCGCGAACGGGTCGAGGGCGAGGGCGTACCGGTCCCCGGCCGACCAGGCCTCCGCCTGGCCCACCCGGTCGGCAGCGGCGAAGAGCACGTCCACCTCGCCCGGCGTCTCCGCCACCGTCAGCCCGGCCGACCAGCAACCGAGCAGCACCGCCGCGGTCTGCCAGTGCGGCGGGAGCAGCACGCCGGCGGTGTCGCCGGTGCCGAGGCCCAACTCGTCGACGAGCAGGTTGGCGGTCTTGGACACCCAGTTCGCCAGCGTCGCGCCGGACAGCTCGGTCCGCTCGCCGGTGGCGTCGTCGTACCAGGTCAGCAACGGTCGGGTGGGGTCGGGCGCGATCGCGTCGGCGAAGACCCGGGCAATGTTCTCGGCCATCGGCGCGAACGATACGCCTCCGCCGGCCGTAGGAGATGACAGCGACAAGTCGGCGTACCGTCGGGTCGCAGTCACCGCCCTTCGGGGGCTGCGGCGTAGGCTTGCCCAGGAGTGTTGTTCCCCACAGACCCGCCAGTTCAAGGAGTCGCCCCGTGACCGCCGGTCGCCCGCCCCGCGTGCTCATCGACGCCACGAGTGTCCCCGCCGACCGTGGCGGTGTCGGTCGATACGTCGACGGCCTGCTCGGCGCCCTCGGTAAGGTGTGCGGGTCGGGAGTGGAGCTGGCCGTGGTCAGCCTCCGCACCGACCTGGAGCGCTACACCCGGATGCTGCCGGGCGCCGAGATCATCCCCGCCCCGGCCGCCGTGGCGCACCGTCCGGCCCGGCTCGCCTGGGAGCAGACCGGCCTGCCGTTGCTTGCCCAGCAGGTCGGCGCCCAGGTGCTGCACTCGCCCTTCTACACGTGCCCGTTGCGCGCCGGATGCCCGGTCACGGTGACCGTGCACGACGCGACCTTCTTCACCGAGCCGGAGCACTACGACAAGTCACGGCGCACCTTCTTCCGCAGCGCGATCAAGACGTCGCTGCGGAGGGCCGACCGGGTGATCGTGCCCAGCAAGGCCACCCGCGACGAGCTGATCCGGCTGCTCGACGCCGACCCGACCAAGATCGACGTGGCCTACCACGGTGTCGACCACACCGCCTTCCACGCGCCCAGCGAGGAGGAGAAGGCACGGGTACGCGCCCGGCTCGGGCTCGGCAGCTCCAGCTACGTGGCCTTCCTCGGGGCGAAGGAGCCGCGCAAGAACGTCCCCAACCTGATCCGGGGCTGGGCTCGCGCGGTTGCCGAGCGGGAGGACCCGCCGGCGCTGGTGATCGCCGGTGGCCAGGGCCACGACGACGACATCGACCGGGCGGTGGCGGAGGTCCCGTCGCACCTGCGTCTGCTGCGCCCCGGCTACCTGCGCTACGCCGACCTGCCCGGCTTCCTCGGCGGGGCGCTCGTCGCCGCGTACCCGTCCTACGGTGAGGGCTTCGGCCTGCCGATCCTCGAGGCGATGGCGTGCGCCGCCCCGGTGCTGACCACGCCCCGCCTGTCGCTGCCCGAGGTGGGCGGCGACGCGGTGGCGTACACCAGCGAGGCGCCCGACCAGATCGCCACGGACCTGGTGGCCCTGCTCGACGACGAGCAGCGCCGCCTGACCCTCGCGAAGGCCGGTTTCGACCGGGCCAAGGAGTTCACCTGGGAGTCCAGCGCCGAGGTGCACATCGCCGCCTGGACCCGGGCGCGGGCCTGAGCCGCGACGCGGGGGATGACCGGGCCCTTCCTTTCAGGTGGGTCGGGCATGATGTGCGGGTGATTTACGCCGTCATCCCGGCGGGCGGCAGCGGCACGAGGTTGTGGCCGCTGTCCCGCGCGGGCCATCCCAAGTTCCTCCACCCGCTCACCGGCTCGGCCGCCTCGCTGCTCCAGGCGACGGTGGAGCGGTTGGGCCCGCTGACCACACCCGAGCGGACGCTGGTGGTGACCGGGGCTGCGCACGTGGCGGCGGTGGCGCGCCAGCTGACCGGGCTCCCGGAGGAGAACTTCCTGGTCGAGCCGTCGCCCCGGGACTCCTGTGCGGCGATCGCGCTCGCCGCGGCGGTCATCGCGCAGCGGGATCCGGAGGCGGTCATGGGCTCGTTCGCCGCCGACCACCTGATCGGTGACCCGGAGCGCTGGCGGGAGGTCGTGCGCGAGGCCGTCCGGGGCGCCGAACAGGGCCTGTTGATGACGGTCGGGATCACCCCGACCCGGGCCGAGACCGGCTACGGCTACCTGGAGACCGGTGAGTCGAGCGGTGACAACCCGCTGCGGCCCGTCGCCGAGTTCAAGGAGAAGCCGAGCGCCGACGTCGCCGAGACGTACGTCCGCTCGGGGCGCCACCTGTGGAACGCCAGCATGTTCGTCTGGCGCGTGGACGTCTTCCTCGCCGAACTGGCGCGCCAGCAGCCGGCACTGCACGCCGGCATCGTGGCGATCGCCGCGGCGTGGGGCACCGAGGAGCAGGACGACGTGCTCGGCACGGTCTGGCCGACCCTGCCGAAGATCTCCGTCGACTACGCGGTGATGGAGGGTGCGGCGACCGCCGGCCGGGTCGCGACCGTCCCCGGCGACTTCGGCTGGAACGACGTCGGCGACTTCCACACTCTCGGTGAGGTGCTGCCGGCCGACGCCCACGGCAACGTGGTGCTCGGTGCCGACGGCAAGCCGGCCGTGCTGCTGCGGGACAGCCACGACCTGGTGGTGGTGCCGCAGTCCGGGCGGCTGGTCGCCACGATCGGGCTCCGCGACCTCATCGTGGTGGACACCCCGGACGCGCTGCTGGTGTGCCCGCGTGACCGCGCCCAGGACGTCAAGAAGATCGTCGACGAGCTCAAGGAACGGGGCGAAGAGGGGCTCGTCTGAGTGCTGCCAGGGCCGGTGGGACCAGCTTCGCGGTCCCGCCGGCCAGTGGTTCCGGCAGCCGGTCCGGCGGGAACCAGCCCAGGTCCTCCGACTCGTCGCTGGCCGCGCCGACCGCGCCGGGCGGGGCGAGGACGGCGAAGCGTACGTCGTGGTGGAACGAGCCGCCCTGGCAGCCCACCGCGTGGATGTCGACGTCGATCGGCACCGGGTCGATCCGCAGGCCGTCGATCCCGGACTCCTCGGTCGCCTCACGCAGGGCGGCGGCGGCCAGCGTGCGGTCGGTCGGCTCGCAGTGCCCGCCGAGTTGCACCCACCGGTGGAACTTGCCGTGCAGGCACAGCAGCACCCGGGTGCCGGTCGCGTCGAGGACCAGCGCGCTGGCGGTGACGTGGCCGGCGCGGTGCTCCCGGCTCATCGCCACCGGCCCGGCGGCCAGCAACTCCAGCGTCCGGTCGCGGGCGGTGGCCGACTCCGGCGAGGTGGGCGTCCAGCCGCTCAGCACGGCGAGGGCGTCGGCGTGCAGTCCGGCGTTAAGAAGGGGCCCTTCTACAACCCGAGGCGTTAACGGGGGGCCCTTCCTTTCGTCTGGCACGCGGATACTGTACGTGCGGCCCGTTCGTAGGCTGGGCGGGTGACTCTGCGACTGCTCGAATTCGTGGTGGCCGGCAACGAGGCCAGCGATCTGCTGCCGGTGCGGTCGGCGGCGCTGTTGCGCGCGTACGGCGCCCGGCGCGGTTTCTGGACGGTGCTGGACGAGGGGCCGGTCGAGCACTGCCTCGCCCTGCTGCTCGAGCAGGACGACGACCGGTGGGTCGCCCACCACGTCGACGCCGACGCCGGAGCGGAGAACGGCCGGACCGAGGACGGCGAGGCGCTCGCCCACCACGACGGCTGGGTGTACGTCTTCGGTTCCCACTTCGGGTCCAAGGCGGGACCACTGCGCCCGCGCCGTGCCTTCGTCGCCCGGTTCTCCGAGGACGACGCCGCGACCGGCCGCGTGCCGGTGCAGGTGGTGCGCAACCGGTTCCGGGTGCACCGGGCGGTCAACGACGCCCTGCTGAAGGCTCCGTTCACGCCGCTGCCGCCGGGCGACCGGGTCCGGGCGCGGTTCGTCGGCGAGACCGTCGCCCGGGGCGCCGCCCGGTCCAAGGGCTGGGTGAGCAGGCTGGTCCTCGACGACCTGCCGCTGAACATCGAGGCGGCGACGTTCACGCCGGCCGGCACGGTCCTGCTCGGGCTGAGGTTCCCGGTCACGGCCGACGGCGAGCCGATCCTCGTGGAGCTGGCCGGGGTGCCGGGCATGTTCGACGCCACGCCGGTCTGGCCGGACGCGCTGGGGGCGTACGTCCTGACCGGGGTGACCCCGCCGGGTGTGCTGGCCGGCCTCCGCGCGGTGACCCCCACCGCGGACGGCGGGTACGCGGCGATCGTGGGCTCGATCGACGCGCTGGGCAAGGGGTCGGTGCTGCTGGAGGACCACCCGGCCGGCGGGGACGTGGCGTCCCGGCACGTGCGCTTCCCGGCCCCCGGCGCGGGGCACCTGGTCCGGGGTGAGCTGGTGGCCGACCTGGCCCCGTTCCACCACGTGGAGGGCCTGGCGGAGCTGGACGGGAGCTGCTTCTACGTCACCGACGAGGACCACCGGGTGGCGCTCTGGGTGGGCTGAGCCGGGCCGGCGCGGACCGGCGAACGGGTGGCACCTCCGCGGAAGAGAAGCCGCAGACCCTCGTGGTGCCACCCGGACGCCGATCCTCCCCGCCCCCCGGGGCCCCCTCGGGGCCGGACGCTGGTGCGGCGTCGGTCCCGGTGGCCAGGGGAAGCATGCCGAGTTGGGCCCAGGGGCGTCGAGGTCTTTCAGTCCACGCTTAAAGATGGAGGTACGTAACCCCCGGTACAGTCGAACGGCCGTCGGGCATACCCCTCTGCCCGTGGCACGGGAGTGCTCCATGCTGAAGATCCACTTTTCCGGTGAGGACATTCTCCGGACCCGGGTGGCGCCGGCGCCGGATCCGGTCTGGGAACTGGTCCTCAGCCTGCACCTGCTGCCGGGGCGCAGTCGGGACCCGCTGCTGGCGGGGTGGCGACGCGGTGTGACCCGGGGCCTGCGCAGCCAGAGCCGCTCTGCGGGCCTGCGCCTGCTGATGGCCCTGAACCCGCCCCGCGGCTACTTTCCCGACTTCCTCACCCCGCACGAGAGCGTCGCGGGCTTCGAGGCGGGCATGGAGGCCGTCCGCAGCACCCCCGTGTCACTCCTGCGCCGGGACCTGTCGCTGCTCGCCGCTGGTGGCGGGCTGCCGGACGGCGCCGGGTCGCTGTTCCGGGGGGAGCCCGGCGCGCTGCGCTCGCTGACCGAGGCCATGACGGAGTACCACGCGCTGGCGGTCGGCCCGTACTGGGATCGCATCCAGGCGGCGGTGGGGGCCGACCGGGCCCGGCGCTCCCGCGCCCTGCTCGACGGCGGTGTCGAGGGGCTGCTCGCCAGCCTGCGGCCGGCCGTGCGCTGGGAGTCGGGCGTGCTCGAGGTCCAGGACTACCCGCGCAGCCGGGAGCTGCACCTGGACGGGCGGGGACTGCTGCTGGTGCCGTCGTTCTTCTGCGCCCGTACGCCGGTGGCGCTGCTCGACCCGGCGCTGCCCCCGGTCCTGGTCTATCCGGTCGACCGGCTGGGTGGCCTGACCCCCTCGACCGACGGTCGGCCCGCCGCGCCGCCCGGCCGGGAGGCGCTCGCGGCACTGGTCGGACGCACGCGGGCGGCCGTGCTGGAGGCGAGCGAGGAGGGCTGCACCACCGGTGAGATCGCCCGCCGGCTGCACATCTCGGCGGCGGCGGCCAGCCAGCACGCCACCGTGCTCCGCAACGCCGGCCTGCTGGTCAGTCATCGCGACCGCAACACGATCCTGCACACCCTGACCCCGCTGGGCCGGGCGGTCCTCGACGCCTGACGGCTCCGTTCCGCCCGCTCAGAGGGCCAGCGCGGCGACGGCGGTGGTGCCCGGCGGCGGGGGGAGGAGAACGGAGGGGAAGCCCTCGGCGGCCAGGGCGGTCCGCAGGCGGTGCACGTCGGCGCCGAACCGGACCAGGTCGAACGGCTCGACCGGTGTGGCCGGCGAGCCCAGGACCAGGGTCGTGGCCTCCGCCGGCCAGCCCGGCACGGTGTCGACCAGTGCGGCGCGTACGTCCTCGTCAGCGACCAGGGCGAAGACCGTGCCGGGCGTGACCGCCCGGCTCACCGAGGCGATCGCCCGGGTGACCGCCTCCGCATCCGGCCGGGCGGCGACGGGTCCCTCGGGCAGGGTGGCGGCGGCGTTCAGCCCGGCGGCCCTCGCTTCGGCGGTGCCGAGGGAGAACAGGTCCAGCTCCGCGTCGCGGACCAGCACCCGCGCGCCCGGCCCGTCGTCCGGCCGGGTCGCCCGCAGGTAGCCCCGGACCACCGCGACCGGCACCTGGTCACACTTGCCCTTGATCAGCTCACCGGCCGCGGCCAGCTCGTCGACCACGGCCATCTGGGTCAGTTCGAGCTCGTTGCCGTACGGGTCGATCTCACCCCGGTGGTCACGGATGGCGTCCATCCCGGCCACCCCGAGCGCCACGTCGGTGAGCCCGTTACGCCAGGGCCGGCCCATGGTGTCGCTGACGATCACCGCCACGTCGACGCCGAAGCGCTCCCGCAGGTCGGCGCGCAGCGCCCGCGCCGACGCGTCCGGGTCCTCCGGAAGCAGCACCAGCCGGGTCTTGTCCACGTTCGACGCGTCGATGCCGGCGGACGCCATCACGAAACCGTGGCGGGTCTGCACGATGCGGGTCGCACCCCGGGTGGCCACCACCCGGGTGGTCTCGGCGGCGAGCACCTCGTCCCGTGCGGCGAGCCGCTCCGGCCCGTCGGCGGGCACGTCGACCAGCCGTCCCTCCGCCTTCGAGACGATCTTGCTGGTGACCACCAGCACGTCGCCGTCGCGCAGCCACGGCGCGGCACCGGCGATCATGGCGGCCAGGTCATCGCCCTCGGACACGTGGCCGATGCCCGGCACCGGCAGGATCTCCAGCCTCACGTCAGCTCCATCGCGGCACGAACCATCGCCACCGTCGCCGCCTCGTCGGTCATCCGCAGCGGCACCGCCCGGACGGTCACCTCGGGCACCACCGCGCCCGCGTCCTCCTCGGCCACCAGCCAGCCGTCGAGCAGGCCGCCGGCCGGCCGGCCGCCGTAGAGCCGGCCCACACCGGCCGCGCTGCACTCGACGTCGAGCACCGACAGGCACCGGTCGGCCATGCCGCGTACCGGCGCCGAACCGATGATCGGCGACACGCCCACCACCGGCGCACGGCCGTCCGCGACCGCCTCGCGCAGGCCCGGCACCGCCAGGATCGGCGCGACGCTCACCACCGGGTTGCTCGGGGCGATCAGCACCACGTCGGCCCCGGCGATCGCCTCGACCACGCCGGGAGCCGGCTTCGCCGTCTCCGCGCCGACGAAGACGAACCGGTGGGTGGGGACCTCCGCGCGGTACCGCACCCACCACTCCTGGAAGTGGATCGCCCGCTGGCCGCCGTCGAGGTCCGCTGTGCCGGCCCTGTTCGCGACTGCGGGGCTCGCAAGCTCACTCCTCCCGCTCACCACGACGTGCGTCTCCAGCCGGTCGTCGGTCGCCGGCAGCAGGCGTACGCCGGGCTGCCAGCGCGTCGCCAGCGCCTCGGTGACCTGGGACAGGGGGTAACCGGCGTTGAGCATCGTGGTGCGGACCAGATGCGTGGCGATGTCCTTGTCGCCGAGGCCGAACCAGGTCGGCTCCGCCCCGTACGCGGCCAGCTCCTCCTTGACGGTCCAGCTCTCGCCGACGCGTCCCCAGCCCCGGTCCGGGTCGGCCCCACCGCCCAGGGTGTACATGACGCTGTCCAGATCGGGGCAGACCTTGAGCCCGTGCAGGAGCAGGTCGTCGCCGACGTTCACCACGGCGGTCACCTCGGCACCCACCTCCCGGGCGTACGCCCGGACGCCGAGCAGGAACCGGGCGCCCCCGATGCCACCCGTCAGAACCACGATGCGCATGTCGACCATCCTCGCGCACGCGTCGCCTCCGGTCCGCCGGTGGCCCGGGAGACTAGGCTCACGTCGGCAACCGTCCGCCCACGCCCGAGGGGGAGTCCGTGACCAGCCCCGACCCCGCGTCCACCGACGCGCGGCACCTGACCAGTCCACTGCGGGAGCCCGCCGCGCTCGTGCTCCTCGGCGCGAACGCGGTCTTCCTCTTCGTCGGGCTGCTCCAGCTGCTCCTGGCCAGCCGGTACGGCACCTTCACCGGCCGGGCCGGCGCCGCCTTCTTCGCGTTCGTCGGGATCGAGGCGGTGGTGCTGCCGCTGCTGGCGGTGTTGCTGGCCACGCACGTGCGCCCGGTGGTCCCCCGGGCGAAACTGATCACCCAGGTAGCCCTCGGCGAGTACGCGGCCAGCGCCGGGCTCGGCGCACTGACCTTCCTGATCTGGACGTTCGGCCGGCTGGCCGAGGGCGAGGCGCTCGACGCCTTCCTCGGCCTGCTGGTGCGCCTCGCCTGGCTGGCGGTGCTCGCCGTGGCCGCGTGGGCGGTGTACACGATCTGGCGCACCCTCTACCACGTGCCGAAGCCCAAGCCGCAGCCCGGCGTGTACGGCCAGCCGCAGCCGGGCTGGGGGACGCCGTCCGGCTGGTCCGTCCCCGGCCAGCCCGGCGGACCGCCGGTGCCCGGCCAACCGGGTGCCCACCCGGGTGCCGGCCAGCCCGGTGCGTACCCGCCCGGCCAGCCCGGTTGGCCGGGAAGCCAGTACGGCCAGCCCTACCCGGGCGTCCCGCAGCCCGGCCCGCAGGGCAGCCCGGTTCCGCCGTTCACCCCGCCGCCGGCCAACCCCACCCCGCCGCCGGCCAACCCCACCCCGCCGTTCGGCCCGCCGCCGTCAGCCGATCCCACGCAGGCGATCCCGCGCCAGCCCGCCGATCCCCGCGAGGGTGAGCCCGACCGCACCCAGCGCCTCAACCCCGAGGACCCCCACCACCCCCGCTAACCCCCCCCGCCCCCCGCCCCCCGCCCGCCGCCCGCGCACTTTCACGGAAAGAGTGGCTATTCCGCGCCGGATAGCCACTCTTTCCGTGAAACAGCGCGTCCAGGACGGGGCGGGGTCGAGCGCGGGGAGGGCGGTGGGGTTTCCCACCGGGCGGGCCGGGGCGGGTCAGGTGTGGCGGGTGAGCGCTTAGGCTGGGCGGATGGTTGATCGCACCGGGCCGGGCCCGACCGAGGCGAGCGTGCGGCGGGCCCTGCGAAGGGCCGCGAGCGGGCGGGCGCTGGACGCCGACGAGGCCACCACGCTGCTGGCCGCCCGCGGTGGGGCGTTGGACGAGCTGCTGGCGGTCGCCGGTGCGGTCCGGGACGCCGGGCTGCTCGCGGCGGGGCGGCCGGGCGTGGTCACGTACTCGAAGAAGGTCTTCGTCCCGCTCACCCGGCTCTGCCGCGACCGCTGCCACTACTGCACCTTCGCGACGGTGCCGCACCGCCTACCGGCCGCGTTCTTGGAGCAGGACGAGGTCCTGGCGATCGCCCGGGCCGGCGCCGCCCAGGGCTGCAAGGAGGCGCTGTTCACGTTGGGCGACCGCCCGGAGGAGCGCTGGCCGGCGGCCCGACGGTGGCTCGACGAGCGGGGCTACGACTCCACGCTGGACTACCTGCGCGCCTGCGCGGTCGCGGTGCTGGAGGAGACCGGGCTGCTGCCGCACCTCAACCCGGGGGTGCTCTCCTGGGCGGAGTTGCAGCGGCTCAAGCCGGTCGCGCCGAGCATGGGCATGATGCTGGAGACCACGGCGACGCGGCTGTGGTCGGAGCCGGGCGGCCCGCACTTCGGCTCGCCGGACAAGGAGCCGGCGGTCCGGCTGCGGGTGATCGAGGACGCCGGCCGGGTGAACGTGCCGTTCACCACCGGGATCCTCATCGGCATCGGTGAGACCCCGGCCGAGCGGGTGGACGCGATCTTCGCGATCCGCCGAGCGCACCGGGAGTACGGCCACCTCCAGGAGGTGATCGTGCAGAACTTCCGCGCCAAGCCGGACACGGCCATGCGCGGCATGCCCGACGCCGAGCTGCACGACCTGGCCGCGACGGTCGCGGTGACCCGGGTGCTGCTCGGTCCGAAGGCGCGGATCCAGGCCCCGCCGAACCTCATCGAGGGCGAGTACGACCTGCTGCTGCGCGCCGGCATCGACGACTGGGGCGGTGTGTCCCCGCTGACCCCGGACCACGTGAACCCCGAGCGCCCGTGGCCGCAGCTCGACGAGCTGACCGCGCACACCGCGACGGCCGGGTTCACGCTGCGGGAGCGGCTCACGATCTACCCGGAGTACGTCCGGGCCGGCGAGGAGTGGCTGGACCCGCGCCTGCTGCCGCACGTCACCGCGCTGGCCGACCCGGAGACCGGGCTCGCCGTCGCCGACGCCCGCCCGGTGGGCCGGCCGTGGCAGGAGCCCGACGAGGCGTACGGCGGCCGGACCGATCTGCACGCCACGATCGACACCACCGGCCGCACCGGGGACCGCCGCGGCGACTTCGACCACGTCTACGGTGACTGGTCGGAGGTGGCCGGCAAGGTCAGCGCCGGGGTGAGCGCCGGTGCGGGCGACGACGACCTGCGCGCCGGGCTGCGGCTGGCGGCCGACGACCCGGCGGCGCTGCTGGACCCCCGGTACGAGGCGGCGGCGCTGGCGCTGTTCGCCGCCGACGGACCGGCCCTGGACACGCTGTGCCGGCTCGCCGACGACGTCCGGCGGGACACCGTCGGCGACGACGTGACCTACGTGGTCAACCGCAACATCAACTTCAGCAACGTCTGCTACGTCGGCTGCCGGTTCTGTGCCTTCGCCCAGCGGGAGCGGGACGCCGACGCGTACCGGCTGTCGGTGGACCAGGTCGCCGACCGCGCCCAGGAGGCGTCGGCGGCCGGTGCGACCGAGGTCTGCCTCCAGGGCGGCATCGACCCGAAGCTGCCGGTCACCGTCTACGCCGACCTGGTCCGGGCGATCAAGGCGCGGGTGCCGGACATGCACGTGCACGCCTTCTCGCCGATGGAGATCGTCACCGCCGCCGCGAAGGCCGGCGTAGGAGTGCGCGAGTGGCTGACCGGCCTGCGCGAGGCCGGTCTGGACACCATCCCGGGCACCGCCGCGGAGATCCTCGACGACGACGTGCGCTGGGTGCTCACCAAGGGCAAGCTGCCCGCCGCCGCCTGGGTCGAGGTGGTGAGCACGGCCCACGAGCTGGGCATCCGGTCCAGCTCCACGATGATGTACGGCCACGTCGACCACCCGGGCCAGTGGCTCGCCCACTACCGGGTGCTGGCCGGGGTGCAGGACCGCACCGGCGGGTTCACCGAGTTCGTGGCGCTGCCGTTCGTGCACACCAACGCCCCGATCTACCTGGCCGGGATCGCCCGCCCGGGGCCCACCTGGCGGGAGAACCGGGTGGTGCACGCGATGTCCCGGCTGCTGCTGCACGGCCGGATCGACAACATCCAGTGCTCCTGGGTGAAGCTGGGCGACGAGGGCACCGTCGCGATGCTCCAGGGCGGCTGCAACGACCTCGGCGGCACGCTGATGGAGGAGACCATCTCCCGGATGGCCGGCTCCGGCAACGGATCGGCCCGTACCGAGGAGCAGTTGGTCGCCATCGCGACGGCCGCCGGGCGTCCGGCGCGCAAGCGGACGACCGCGTACGGTCACGCCTCGGCGTAGCGTCGAACCTTTTCCCGTCGCGGGCCGTACCAGTGCGTGCCGGCGGTGGTTACGGCGAGAGCCGCCGCCGGCATCCCTCGCGGGACGGGCGAGAAGAAGCCGGCTCGGCCCGCGACCGCCATCGCGGGCGCTTCGCGCCACCGCCGGAAAGGTTGCCCATGACCAGTGATCAGCGGAAGCGGCCCTGGCCGCGACTGACCCGCCGGCAGACGTTGACCGCCGCGGCGAGCGCCACGCTCGGCGCGGCCGCCCTCACCGTGCCGGGCCTGTCCGCCGCGCAGAACGCACCGGGTGCGGCGGCCAACACCGACGACCCGATCGTCGTCCACCTGCGCGACGCCGCCTCCGGGACCATGGACGTCTTCGTCGGCACGTCCCGCATCGAGGTACGCGACCGCGGCCTGGCGGATCGGCTGCGGCGCGCCGCCCGGCGCTGACGCCACTTCCTCCCCTTTCTCCTCGCTCGGGCCGGCGGGGGCTCTCGACGCCGGTCCGAGGAACCCTCTTTCGCACAGTGAGGTGGCTCCGCCATGTCTTCGCACCGTGAGGCGCCGGAAATCGCCAAGGATCCGGTCGCCGACTCATCCGACCTGTACGCCTTCGTCAGCCCCGACCGGCCCGACACGGTCACGCTGATCGCCAACTACGTGCCGTTGCAGTTGCCGTCCGGCGGTCCGAACTTCTTCGAGTTCGGCGACGACGTGCGGTACGAGATCAATATCGACAACAACGGTGACGGGCAGGCCGATGTCACGTACCGGTTCGAATTCACGACCGAGATCACGAATGCGAACAGCTTTCTTTACAACACCGGGCCCATCGACTCGCTCGACAGCAGGAACTGGAACCGCCGGCAGTTCTACAGCCTGACCCGCATCGCGGACGGCCGGGAGCACCGGCTCGCCCACAAGCTGCCCTGCCCCCCGTGCAACGTCGGGCCGCTGTCCACCCCGACGTACGCCGACCTCGTGCGGCAGGCGACGTACACGCTCTCCACGGGGGAGCGGGTCTTCGCCGGGCAGCGGGCCGACGGCTTCTTCGTGGACCTCGGCGCCATCTTCGACCTCGGTACGCTGCGGCCGTTCCAGCAGCTCCACGTGGCCGGCAAGAAGATATTCAAGGCGGAGGGCGAACCGGTCAACGCCACCGACCGGATGAACGTGCACAGCATCGCCCTCCAGGTGCCGCTGACCAAGGTGCGCCGCAAGGCCAACCGGTACGCCGGCGGCGACGCCGCCTCGGTGATCGGGGTCTGGACGACGGCGTCCCGTCGCCAGGTGCGGGTGCTCGGTGACCGGGGCGCGACCGACACCGCCGCCGGCCCCTTCACCCAGGTGTCCCGGCTGGGGAACCCGCTGTTCAACGAGGTCGTCGTGCCGATGTCCAGGAAGGACGAGTGGAACACGCTGCCGCCGTCGGAGGACAAGCGGTTCGCGAGGTTCGTCGAGCAGCCGGAGCTGGCCGCGCTGCTGCCGGTGCTCTACCCGGACGTCTTCCCCAACCTGGACAAGCTGAACAAGTCCAAGAAGGCCCGCACGGACCTGGTGGCCATCCTGCTCACGGGCATCCCGGAGGGCCTGATCGACGGCTTCACCAACGCCACCGGCGACATCCAGGCCGACATGCTGCGGCTGAACACCGCGATTCCGCCGACGCGCAAGCCGGACCGGTTCGGGGTGCTCGGCGGCGACCTCGCCGGCTTCCCGAACGGCCGCCGGGTCGCCGACGACGTGGTCAGCATCTCGTTGCGGGCGATCGCCGGACTGACCGTGCCTTTGGTCGACCGCGCCTTCCGTCCCGATGCCGCGGCGGCGGCGGTGACGCCGGGGCTGAGCGCCGCCGACGTGACCGCGCCGTTCCTCGCCGCCTTCCCCTACCTCGGTACGCCGTACGACGGGTTCAACAACCCGCCCGCGTCGGCCTGACCCGTCGGAGGTCGTCATGCACGAGCACGAGCACACGTACGGGCCGTCGGAGACCGGCAGTGTCGTCCTCGACATCGGTGGTGACACCGGCGCTCTGATCATCTACGCGGGACGGGACCAGCACGGCCAGGAGATCGAGATCAGTCGCGACGACGAGCCGCGTACCCACTCGGCGGTGCGGGAGCGCCGCGTGCAGGACGGCACGTTCCACAGTGCCGTCTACCCGGACCTGCCCGCCGGCTTCTATACCGTCTGGTGGGACGGCCGGACGCCGGCCGGCACGATCGCCGTCACCGGTGGCGTGATCGCCGAATTCGTGTGGCCGACCAGCACACCCCGGGGAGCCGACTGAGCTTCCCGAGTCCGCCCACGACCGCGCCCTGTCCACAGTGTGGACGGGGCGCGGTCGGCGTTCCCCGCCTCGACGAGCGGTACGGCACGAGTCGCGTTAACCTGTGGCCCACCAAGATCAACCGATCTCGGTGGGTGCTCCTCCGGGTCGTCCTCGACCCGTCACGGTACGTCGCCGGTGACCCGCCACGGGAGAAAAGCCGGGCAACTCGCCGGAGAGGGCGTTACCCGGCCGGGGTCTGAATCGATAGGGCAGGTTGCGAGGCCGGGTGGCCGGATGGCTGTCCGGGGCGTGTCGGGAGGGCGACTCCATTATCAAGTTTGGCTTGACGGCGCACGCATTACACGCGTGTAATTTGAATGGGGTTGTTCGCACGGAACGCAACAAATCAGTACCGGACGGACAAGCACGCCTTTCGCGTGGGGGGTTGCAGCGGCGATGACGCCGGTGCGCGACAAGGAGGCAATTGATGGACGGCCAGCTTGAGGTGGCCGACCTGCTCGGAAACGCGCCGGAGTGGCAGGAGCGGGCGCTGTGCTCGCAGACCGACCCCGAGGCGTTCTTTCCCGAGAAGGGCGGCTCGACCCGCGAGGCGAAGCGCATCTGCTCGCGTTGCGAGGTCAAGACCGAATGCCTCGAATACGCTCTCGGGCACGACGAGCGGTTCGGCATCTGGGGTGGGCTCTCCGAGCGGGAGCGGCGCAAGCTCAAGCGGCGCGCCGCCTGAGCGCGGTGCCGGGCCGGGGCGGTGGGGGCCGCCCGGTCCGGGCCGATGGGGTGATCCGACGATGTGCCGCCCAGGGGGCGCCGGCTCAGGCCAGTTCGTCGGGATCGACCCCGAGCAGGTTCGCGACCTGCTCGATGATCACGTCGTGGACGAGGTCGGCCAGGTCCTCGCGGTCCATGGCCCGGAACTCCAGCGGACGACGGTAGAGCACGATCCGGGGCGGCACCTCCTGCCGACCCGGCCGGCCCGGAAGCAGCCGGGCCAGCGGCACCTCGCCGTCCTCCAGCACGTCGGAGTCGTACACGTTCAGGTCCGGCGGCACGTCCTCGACCGCGAACTCGACACCCGCCAACTCCTTGGCGAACCGCCGCTCCAGGGTCTCGACGGTGTCCAGGACCAGGTCGTCAAAGATCTCGGCCTTGGTACGCGCCAACGGCACCGTCGCCGGCACCAGCCGCCCGCGCAGACCGCGGCCGTGCCGGTCGCGGCGTACGCGCCGACCGGAGCCGGGGCGGCGGTGTTCCGGGCTTCCCATGACGGACAGGGTAGCCCCCGCGACGCCATGGCCTGCGGCAGCGCCGCCCGGTTGGCGTGCCGGGTTCCGCGGGACCGGATTTTGTGATCACCGTGACGGGCGTGTCGCAACGCGAAGCGGTGCGCCGGACCCGGTAATGGAGATACCCTGCCGCACGTGAGGTCACCACGGCGCTGCTCCCGTAACGGCTGCCCCCGGCAAGCGGTCGCCACATTGACCTATGTCTACAACGAGTCGACCGCGGTCGTGGGCCCGCTGGCGGCCTTCGCCGAGCCCCACACGTACGACCTCTGCGAGCCGCACGCCCGGAGCCTGACCGCCCCGCGCGGCTGGGACGTGGTCCGCCACGAGGGCGAGTTCGAGCCGCCGCCGCCCACCACGGACGACCTGGTGGCCCTGGCCGAGGCGGTCCGCGAGGCCGCCCGCCCGGTCGCCCCCCGCCCCCCCGAGGACGACCAGCACCACCACGGCTCCCCGCAGACCGGCCGCCGCGGCCACCTCCGCGTAATCCCCCCCAACCACTAACCCCCCCGGGTCACCCCCCGGGTCACCCCCCGGGTCACCCCCCCACCCCAGTTCTCCCCACGCGCGCAGGCCACTGCCCGCGTTGATCAAGGGGTTTGCGTCGAAATCCGCGCGCCTCCTGACCCAAACCCCTTGATCAACGCGTTGGGGGTGGGGACGGGGGCGGGTTAGTGGCCCAGGAGGCGGGTGAACAGGGTGGCGCGCCGGGAGGGGCGGCCGGTGCGTAGCTCCGCACGGTCGGCGGTGAGCATCACGCGGAGGCCGGCGTTGACCGCGAGCCAGCGCAGCGGTTCCGGCTCCCACCTCGGGGAGCGGTGGTTGACCCAGGGGAGCCGGGTCAGGTCGGTGCGGGCGCCGCGGATCAGGTCGGCCAGCGTGCGGCCGGCGAGGTTGCTGGTGCCGACGCCGTCGCCGACGTAGCCGCCCGCCCAGGCCAGTCCGCTGTCCCGGTCGAGGCCGACCGAGGCGGCCCAGTCGCGCGCCACCCCGAGCGGGCCGCCCCAGGTGTGCGTCACCGGCACGTCCGGGCCGAGCACCGGGAACAGCTCGCCGAGCGTTCGGCGCAGCGCGGCGAACACCCGTGGCTCCCGGTCGTACGCGGGGGAGACCCGGGAGCCGAAGTGGTACGGCGCGCCCCGCCCGCCGAAGGCGAGCCGCCCGTCGGCGGTCCGCTGGCCGTAGATGATCACGTGCCGGTGGTCGGAGAACGTCTCCCGTGCGGCCAGCCCGATCTCGGCCCACGTCGACGCGGACAGCGGCTCGGTCGCCACCATCAGCGAGTAGACCGGGGCGACCGTGCGGCGCTGACGGGGCAGCGCCGGCGTGTACCCCTCGGTCGCCCGGACCACCACCGGCGCCCGGACCGTCCCGGCCGGGGTCACCGCCGCGCCGGCCCGGATCCGGGTGACCGGCGTGCGCTCGTGGATGGTCACCCCGCGGAGCTCGACCGCCGCGGCCAGCCCGCGCACCAGCCGGGCCGGGTGCACCGCCGCGCAGTGCGGGGTGTACGTGCCACCGCGTACCCCCTCGGCGGCGCAGCGTGCGGTGGCCTCGTCGGCGTCGAGGAGGGCGAGATCGTCCGGCCCCAGGCCGAACTCCCGTGCCTCGGCCACCGCCGCGCGGGCCCGCTCCAACTGCGGGCCGGTGCGGGCGAGCGTGACCGTGCCGCCGTACGCCCAGTCGCAGTCGATGCCCTCGGCCGCGACGACCCGGCCGACCTCGGCGACCGTGGCGTGCATGGCCCGCTGCATGGCGATCGCCGCGTCGCGGCCGTGCCGGCGGGCCAAGGCGGGCAGCGAGGTGGGGAACAACGCCGAGCACCAGCCGCCGTTGCGGCCGGAGGCGCCGTACCCGGCGATCTCCGCCTCCAGCACCACGATCCGCAGCGAAGGGTCGGCGGCGGCCAGGTAGTACGCCGTCCACAACCCGGTGTAGCCCGCCCCGACGATCACCACGTCGGCGTCGGCGTCGCCCGGCAGCGGTGGGCGCGGCGTCAGCGCCTCGTCCACCGTGGAAAACCAGTACGACAGGTCCTGGTAGCGCATCACCACTCCGGGGGCGGCAGGTCGAAGCGGAGCGCCGGGTCGGGCTCCGGAGCTCCGAGGGACTCGACCACCGGCACGACACCGGCCCAGACCGCATGGTCCAGGTCCTCGTCGGGGTCGTCCGGCGGGCCGGCGCTGACCTTCACGGAGCACTCGGCGAGTGGCAGCGCCAGCACCAGCGTGGCCGCCATCTCCTTCGCCGACGGCGGGCGGAGTTGCGCCCAGCGTCCGGGCAGCAGATGCTCGGTGATCCGCTCCAGCGCGGCGAGCTTCGCCTCGTCGTCGAGCGTGGCCGCCCGACCGAGCACCATGGCGCAGCGGTAGTTCATCGAGGAGGCGAAGGCGCTGCGGGCGAGCACCAGGCCGTCGAGCAGGGTGACGGTGAGGCAGGCCGGCGCCCCGGCGGCGAGGTGCCGGAAGAGCCGGCTGCCCGTGGAGCCGTGGACCAGAACCCGCTCGCCGTCGCGGGCGCAGGCCACCGGCACGGCGTACGGCTGGTCGCCGTCGACGATCGCCAGGTGGCCGACCCGGCCGGCGTCGAGGATCGCGTACAGCGTCGCCCGGTCGTGCACCGCGAGGTCGGGCAGCCGGCGTACGCGGGTGCGTGCCGTCCGCCCGACCCCTTCGGTCCCGTCGCCGCTCAGAGCCGGGACCATGCCTCGGTGAGGACGCCCCGCAGGATCTGTTCGATCTCGTCGAACTGCTGCTGGTCGGCGATCAGCGGCGGCGCGAGCTGCACGACGGGGTCGCCCCGGTCGTCGGCGCGGCAGTAGAGGCCGGCCTGGAACAGCGCGGTGGAGAGGAACCCGCGCAGCAGCCGCTCGGACTCCGCCTCGTCGAACGTCTCCCGGGTCGTCTTGTCCTTGACCAGTTCGATGCCGTAGAAGTAGCCGTCGCCGCGGACGTCGCCGACGATCGGCAGGTCGTGCAGCTTCTCCAGGGTGGACCGGAAGGCGCCCTCGTTGGCGCGGACGTGCCCGATGAGGTCCTCGCGGGCGAAGACCTCCAGGTTGGCCAGGGCCACCGCGCAGGAGACCGGGTGGCCGCCGAAGGTGACCCCGTGGGCGAACATGCCGGTCTCGGTCAGGAACGGCTCCATCAGCCGGTCGCTGGCGATCATCGCGCCGAGCGGGGCGTAGCCGGACGTGATGCCCTTGGCCGTGGTGATGATGTCCGGCTGGTAGCCGTAGCGGACGGCGCCGAAGTACTCGCCGAGCCGGCCCCACGAGCAGATCACCTCGTCGGAGACGAGCAGCACGTCGTACGCGTCGCAGATCTCCCGGACCCGCTCGAAGTAGCCGGGTGGTGGCGGGAAGCAGCCGCCGGAGTTCTGTACGGGCTCCAGGAAGACGGCGGCGACGGTGTCGGGCCCCTCCCGCTCGATGGCCCGACCGATCTCCTCGGCGGCCCAGCGGCCGAACGCCTCGGGGGAGTCGCCGTGCTCGGGTGCGCGGTAGAAGTTCGTGTTCGGGACCTTGATGCCGCCGGGCACCAGTGGCTCGAAGTCGCTCTTGATGCCGGGCAGGCCGGTGATCGACAGCGCACCCATCGACGTGCCGTGGTAGGCGATGTAGCGGCTGACCACCTTGTGCTTGTTCGGCTGGCCGGTGCGCTTGAAGTAGGCCCGGGCCAGCTTCCACGCCGCCTCGACGGCCTCCGAGCCGCCGGTGGTGAAGAAGACCCGGTTCAGGTCGCCGGGGGTCAGCGAGGCGATCTTCTCGGCCAGCTCGACGGCGGTCGGGTGGGCGTACGACCACAGTGGGAAGTAGGCCAGCTCGCCCGCCTGCTTGGCGGCCGCCTCGGCCAGCTCGGTCCGGCCGTGCCCGGCGTTGACGACGAAGAGCCCGGCGAGCCCGTCCAGGTAGCGGCGGCCCTGCGAGTCCCAGACGTACGCGCCCTCGCCGCGCACGATGGTCGGCACCTCGCCGGCGGAGTAGCTCGCCATCCGGGTGAAGTGCATCCAGAGGTGGTCGGTGGCGTTGGCCATGTCAGCCCCATCGGGTTTCGGGCCGGTAGGGGTGGACACCGGCCGCTCTGCCCACGGTTATCCCACAGCCGCACGCCCGAAAGCAAGTGGTATCAGTCGTGAAGGGCGGCAATGGCGACGGATTCAGCGAGAGTGCGTCGGCAGAGCAACGGATTCCGCACGATGCGCGTCGAGCGGCGGTCAGGCGGTGCCCCACGTGTACGTCTGCTTGCGCAGCTTGAGGTAGACGAACGCCTCGGTGGACAGCACGCCCTCGACGGCCCGGAGCCGCTGCAGGATCTCCAGCAGGTGGTCGTCGTTGCGGCACACGACCTCGGTGAGCAGGTCGAACGATCCGGCGGTGATGACCACGTAGTCGACCTCCTCCAACTCGGCGAGGCGGTCGGCGACGGTCTCCAGGTCGCCGTTGGTGCGCAGGCCGATCATGGCCTGCCGGGGGAAGCCGAGCTGGAGCGGGTCGGTGACCGCGACGATCTGCATGACGCCCGCGTCGAGCAGGCGCTGCACCCGCTGGCGTACCGCCGCCTCGGAGAGCCCGACGGCCTTGCCGATCGTCGCGTACGGGCGCCGGCCGTCCTCCTGGAGCTGCTCGATGATCTGCTTCGCCACGTCGTCGAGCAGCGCGTGGCTGGCCCCGTCACGGACGGTGACGCGCCGTCCGCCGTTGCCGTTGTCGTTGTGCCGGTTCGTCATCGACGCTCCCCTTGCCGGTTCCCGGGCCTGAGCCTAGTGCCATCGCGCAGTCTGGCGTATTTCGTCGTCGAGAGCTATTCCCGCAACGGAATCCCTTGTAAGGAAGGTCACCTCATGTCAGGATCAGTCGTCCACCGCGACCTGACCCTCCCGCCGGCGCGCCACCCCCGTCCCGCCGCCGACGAAAGACCCCTTAGGAGTCGTCATATGCGATCTCCCCTCCGCCCCCTTTCCCGACGTGGGCTGTTGACCGGCACTCTGGGTTCCGCAGCGCTGCTCGCCGCCGGTGGCTCGCTGGCCGGTTGCGGCACGAAGGCCGCGACCCAGACCGAGGCCGGCTGCGTCAGCGACGACCTCTCCGGCACCGAGAAGACCCTGGCCTTCTCCAACTGGCCGCAGTACATGGACGTCGACGAGAAGGACGAGTCGAAGCGTCCCACCCTCGACGAGTTCGTCACGAAGACCGGCATCAAGGTCACCTACACCGAGGACGTCAACGACAACAACGAGTTCTTCGGCAAGGTGCAGAACCAGCTCGCCGCCTGTCAGAGCACCGGCCGGGACATGTTCGCCGTCACCGACTGGATGGCGGCCCGGATGATCCGGCTCGGCTGGATCCAGAAGCTCGACAAGTCGAAGCTGCCCAACGTCGAGGCGAACCTCCTGCCCTCGCTGCGCAACCGCTCCTTCGACCCGGAGAACCAGCTGGCGATCCCGTGGCAGTCGGGCCTCGCGGGCCTCGCCTACAACGGCAAGGTGACCAAGGAGATCCGTACGGTCGACGAGCTGCTCACCCGCCCCGATCTCAAGGGGAAGGTGACCGCGCTGTCGGAAATGCGCGACACGATGGGCCTGCTGCTCCAGTCGAACGGCCATGACCCGGCGAACTTCACCGGACCCCAGTTCGACGACGCGCTCAACAAGCTCAAGAAGGCCGTCGACTCCGGCCAGATCCGCAAGTTCACCGGCAACGACTACGCCCCCGACCTGGCCAAGGGCGACATCGCCGCGTGCATCGGCTGGTCCGGTGACGTCATCCAGCTCGGCTTCGAGGACGAGAAGATCAAGTTCGTGGTGCCGGAGTCCGGCGTCATGCTCTGGTCGGACAACATGATGGTGCCGAACAAGGCCACCCACAAGGCGAACGCCGAGCAGCTCATCAACTACTACTACGACCCCGCGGTCGCCGCGAGGCTCGCCGCCTACGTCAACTACATCTGCCCGGTCAAGGGCGCCCAGGCCGAGATGGAGAAGATCGACCCGGAACTGGCGGCCAACTCGCTGATCTTCCCCGACGAGGCCATGCTGTCGAAGTCCAAGGTGTTCATGGCCCTGGACGAGAAGCAGGAGACCGAGTACGAGCGCAAGTTCCAGCAGGTAATCGGGGCGTGAGAACCATGGGACACGATGCACCGGCCGGTGACCTGCGGCTGGCCGACCTCACCAAGCGGTTCGGCGTCTTCACCGCGGTGGACGACCTCAGCCTGACCATCCCGCAGGGCTCGTTCTTCGCCCTGCTCGGGGCGTCCGGCTGCGGCAAGACCACCACCCTGCGGATGATCGCGGGGCTGGAGGAGCCGACGAGCGGGCAGGTCCTGCTCGGCGACCGGGACATCGCCCGGCTGCGCCCGTACAAGCGGCCGGTGAACACCGTGTTCCAGTCCTACGCGCTCTTCCCGCACCTGGACATCGCCGAGAACGTGGCGTTCGGGCTGCGCCGGCGCGGCATCCGCAAGGTGGACGACCAGGTCCGCCGGATGCTGTCGCTGGTGCAGCTCGACGGCTACGACCGGCGCCGACCCGCCCAGCTCTCCGGTGGGCAGCAACAGCGGGTCGCCCTGGCCCGCGCCCTGATCAACCACCCGCAGGTGCTGCTGCTCGACGAGCCGCTCGGCGCGCTCGACCTGAAGCTGCGCCGGCAGATGCAGATCGAGCTCAAGCGCATCCAGACCGAGGTGGGCATCACCTTCGTGCACGTCACCCACGACCAGGAGGAGGCCATGACCATGGCCGACACGGTCGCGGTGATGAACGCGGGGCGCATCGAGCAGCTCGGCGCGCCGGCCGACATCTACGAGTTCCCGGCCACCGCCTTCGTCGCGAACTTCCTCGGCCAGTCCAACCTCCTGGCCGCCGAGGCCGCCGGGGCCGCCGGAGGCGAGGTGCCGGTCTCGGCGCACGGCGGTCGCTTCTCGGTGCCCGTCGGCCGGGCACGCGCCGACCGGGGTCCGGTCTTCCTCGGCGTACGCCCGGAGAAGCTGCACCTGGCCGGCTCCGCCGACCAGGTCCCCGCCGGACACCACCACGTCACCGGGACCGTCACCGACGCCTCGTACGTCGGGGTCAGCACCCAGTACCTGCTGCGGACGGCCTGGGGGAGCGAGCTGTCGGTGTTCGTCGCCAACAGCGGCGCCCACGGTCAGCTCGCACCCGGCACACAGGCCGTGGCGTACTGGGATCCGCGGCACGCGTTCCTGCTGCACCGCGAGCCGGGCGAGCACGACCGCACGACTCCGGTGCTCGACGAGCCGGTGGGCGTCAGCTCATGACCGCCCTCGCCCACGTGCCCACGGGATCCGGGCAGTCGGCGGCCCCACCGCCGGCGGCCCGGTCCGGGCGGCACCGCCTTCTGCCGTACCTGCTGCTGCTGCCCGGCGCGGCCTGGCTGTTGCTGTTCTTCGGCCTGCCGCTGCTCCAACTCGCCGCCGCGAGCCTCTACGACCCGAGCGGCTCGCTCTCCACCGGCTACGCGCTGACCTGGGCGTTCGGCAACTACCCGGACGCGCTGCAGGCGTACTGGCCGCAGTTCGCCCGGTCGTTCCTCTACGCCGGCATCGCGCTGGTGCTGGCACTGCTGATGGGCTACCCGCTGGCGTACGCGATCGCGCAGAAGGCCGGCCGGTGGAAGAACCTGCTGCTGGTGTGCGTGGTCGCGCCGATGTTCACCAGCTTCCTGGTCCGCACGCTGGCGTGGAAGACGATCCTGTCGGACAACGGCTGGCTCGTCGGGCTGCTGCGCGACGTGCACCTGCTCGGTCCCGACGGCCGGCTGCTCGCCACTCCCGTCGCGGTGATCCTCGGCCTGACGTACAACTTCCTGCCGTTCCTGGTGCTGCCGCTGTACGCGAGCCTGGAGCGACTGGACTACCGGATGCTGGAGGCGGCGAGCGACCTGTACGCCAGCCCGGTGCAGACGTTCCGGCGGGTCACCCTGCCGCTGTCGATGCCCGGCCTGGTCGCCGGCACGCTGCTGTTCTTCATCCCGGCCAGCGGCGACTACATCAACGCCGAACTGCTCGGCACCCCGAACGAGTACATGATCGGCAACGTCATCGACTCGGCCTTCCTGGTCCGGCTGGACTACCCGCAGGGCGCGGCGCTGTCCTTCCTGCTGATGGCGGCGATCCTCGCGGTGGTCTTCGTGTACCTGCGCCGGGCCGGCACGGACGAGGTGTTGTGATGAGGTTCTCCCGTTGGCTGGCCGACCGCTGGGTGATGGGCGTGGGCCTGCTGGTCCTCGGCTACCTGTTCCTGCCGATCGCCGTGGTCGCCGCACTGTCCTTCAACCGCCCGTCCAGCCGCCTGTCGTACGACTTCAACGAGTTCACCCTGGACAACTGGCGGCAGCCGTGCGCCACCAGCGACATGTGCGACGCCGTGGTGCGCAGCGTGCAGATCGGGTTCATCGCCACCGTGGCTGCCACCGTGCTCGGCACGCTGATGGCGTTCGCCCTGGTGCGGCACCGTTTCCGCGGCCGGTCCGGGATCAACGTGCTGATCTTCCTGCCGATGGCGACGCCGGAGCTGGTGATGGGCACCTCGCTGCTCGCCCTCTTCGTCGCCGGCGGGGTGCAGCTCGGCTTCTGGACCGTCGTCATCGCGCACGTGATGTTCTGCGTGTCGTTCGTGGTGGTCACCGTGAAGGCCCGCCTCGCCGGCATGGACCGGCGACTGGAGGAGGCCGCGATGGACCTCTACGCCAACGAGTGGCAGACGTTCCGCCGCATCACCCTGCCGCTGGTGCTGCCCGGCATCGTGGCCGCCGCGCTGCTCGCGTTCTCCCTGTCGTTCGACGACTTCATCATCACGAACTTCAACTCCGGCACCACCGTCACGTTCCCGATGTACGTCTGGGGCGCCGCCCAGCGGGGCATCCCGCCGCAGGTCAACGTCATCGGGACGGCGATGTTCGTGATCGCGCTGCTGCTGGTCCTGGCCAGCTCACTGCGCGGGCGACGGGCGAGCCGGGCCGCCGTCGCGGCACCCGTGGTCGCCGGGCAGGCCGGCGGGCGGTCGTGACCGGCTCCCATACCGGCCGGGCGCGCGCGCTGGCGGACGCGGTGCGCGTGCCCTACTGGCTGGACCGTCCGGAACGCCCCGACCCGCTCCCGCCGTCGCACGGCGCGACCGGGACCGACCTGCTCGTCGTCGGGGGCGGCTACTCCGGGCTCTGGACCGCCCTGCTCGCCAAGCAGGACGACCCGGACCGGGACGTGCTGCTGGTCGAGGCCGGCACCTGCGGCTGGGCCGCCTCCGGGCGCAACGGCGGCTTCTGCGCCTCGTCGCTCACGCACGGCCTGGCCAACGGCGTCGACCGTTTCCCGGACGAGATCGACCAGCTGGAACGGCTCGGCCGGGAGAACCTGGACGCCATCGCCACCGCCGTGGCGGACCTCGGGATCGACTGCGACTTCGAGCGCACCGGTGAGCTGGCGGTGGCGGTCGAGCCGTACCAGCTCGACGCGCTGGCCGAGGACGCGGCGCTGGCCCGGCGGTACGGCCACGACGTACGCCTGCTCGACGCCGACGAGGTGCGCGCCGAGGTGGACTCCCCGACGTACCTGGGTGGGCTCTGGGACCGCGACCGGGTCGCCATGCTCGACCCGGCGCGACTGGCCTGGGGCCTGCGCCGCGCCGCCCTCGGCCTCGGCGTGCGGATCCACGAGCACACCCGGGTCACCGGCCTGCGCGCCGACGGCGCGGCGCTGCGGGCGGAGACCGCCGGCGGGCCCGACGCGATCCCCGGCTCGGTGCGCGCCCGGCAGGTCGTGCTCGCCACCAACGCCTTCCCGCCTCTGCTGCGGCGGCTACGGGCCTGGCTGGTGCCGGTGTACGACTACGCGCTGATGACCGAACCGCTGACCGACGCGCAGCGCACGTCGATCGGCTGGGCGAACCGGCAGGGGCTCGCGGACACCGGCAACCAGTTCCACTACTACCGCATCACCGGCGACGGGCGGATCCTCTTCGGCGGCTACGACGCGGTCTACCACTACGGCAACCGGGTCGCGCCGTCGCTCGAACAGCGGGACGCCACCTTCACCGCCCTCGCCGACCACTTCTTCACCACGTTCCCGCAGCTCGACGGCCTGCGTTTCAGCCACCGGTGGGGTGGCGTCATCGACACCTGCACCCGGTTCTGCCCGTTCTTCGGCACCGCGTACGACGGTCGGCTCGCGTACGCGGCCGGCTACACCGGCCTCGGTGTCGGCGCGACCCGGTTCGGCGCCCGGGTGATGCTCGACCTGCTCGGTGGCGGGGACACCCCGCTGACCCGGCTGGACCTGGTGTACCGCAAGCCGTTGCCGTTCCCGCCGGAGCCCGTCCGGGCCGCCGGCATCCATCTCACCCGCTGGTCGCTGGCCCGCGCCGACGCGCGGGACGGCCGGCGGAACCTGTGGCTCCGTACGCTCGACCGTCTTGGTTTGGGGTTTGATTCCTGATGCGCATCCTGCTCGTCGGCGCCGGCGGCGTCGGCTCCGCCGCTGTCGCCATCGCCGCCCGCCGTTCCTTCTTCGAGACCATGGTCGTCGCCGACCACGACCTCGGCCGCGCGTCGCGCGCGATCGCCGACCACGACTCCCGTTTCGTCGCGGCGCAGGTCGACGCGTCCTCCGCGGACGCGGTCGCCGACCTGTGCCGCGCGCACCGCATCACCCATGTCCTCAACGCCGTCGACCCGCGCTTCGTCATGCCGATCTTCGACGGTGCGTACGCGGCCGGCGCGGACTACCTGGACATGGCGATGTCGCTGTCCCACCCGCACCCCGACCGGCCGCACGCCGAGACCGGCGTGAAGCTGGGCGACGACCAGTTCGCCGTCGCCGACCAGTGGGCCGACGCGGGCCGGCTGGCGCTGTGCGGCATCGGTGTCGAGCCGGGCCTGTCCGACGTCTTCGCCCGGTACGCCGCCGACGAACTGTTCGCCGAGATCGACGAGATCGGGGTCCGCGACGGCGCCAACCTCACCGTCGACGGGTACGACTTCGCGCCGTCGTTCTCCATCTGGACCACCATCGAGGAGTGCCTCAACCCGCCGGTCGTGTGGGAGGCCGGGCGGGGCTGGTTCACCACGCCGCCCTTCTCCGAGCCGGAGGTGTTCCACTTCCCCGAGGGCATCGGGCCGGTCGAGTGCGTGAACGTGGAGCACGAGGAGGTGCTGCTGATCCCGCGTTGGGTGAAGGCGAAGCGGGTCACCTTCAAGTACGGCCTCGGCAACGAGTTCATCGAGGTGCTGAGGACGCTGCACAAGCTCGGCCTCGACTCGACCGCCCCGGTCCGGGTGGGCGGCGTCCCGGTGTCACCCCGCGACGTGGTCGCCGCCTGCCTCCCCGACCCGGCCACGCTCGGGGACCGGATGCGCGGCAAGACCTGTGCGGGCACCTGGGTCCGCGGGGTCGGCGTCGACGGGAGCCCGCGCGAGGTCTACCTCTACCACGTGGTCGACAACGAGTGGTCCATGCGCGAGTACGGGCACCAGGCCGTGGTCTGGCAGACCGCCGTCAACCCCGTCGTCGCCCTGGAACTGCTCGCCACCGGCCCCTGGTCCGGTGCCGGCGTGCTGGGTCCGGAGGCGCTGCCGCCGGTACCCTTCCTCGACCTGCTGAACAGCTACGGTTCGCCGTGGGGAATGGAGGAGCGGTGACGACGCGCTACGGCCCGATGTTCGGTCCGGACGTGACCTTCCTCGGGGTGCCGCCGTGCACTCTCGGCGAGCCGGTGACGTACGCCGACGCCGACGTCGTCGTCATCGGGGCACCCTTCGACGGTGGCACCTCGCACCGCCCCGGCACCCGGTTCGGCCCGTCGGCCATCCGCCAGGCCTGCTACCTGCCGCACGACGGCTCCCGACCGTCCCTCGCGCTGCGCGTCGACGCGTTGCAGGACCTCTGCGTGTACGACGCCGGCGACGTCGAGATGTTCTCCGGCGACATCGAGCGATCGCTGTCCGCCCTGGAATCGGCGGTCTTCGCGGTGGCGTCCGCCGGGGCGATCCCGGTGGTGCTCGGCGGTGACCACTCCATCGCCCTGCCCGACGCCACCGGGGTGGCCCGCCACCACGGGCTCGGCCGGGTGTCGCTGGTGCACTTCGACGCGCACGCCGACACCGGGGACGTCGAGTTCGGGTCGCTGCACGGGCACGGCCAGCCGATGCGGCGGCTCATCGAGTCCGGTGCGGTCCGCGGCGACCGTTTCCTCCAGATCGGCCTGCGCGGCTACTGGCCCGGCCCGGACACGTTGCAGTGGATGGCGCAGCAGCGGATGCGCTCGTACGAGATGACCGAGTTGGTCTCCCGTGGACTCGACACCTGTCTGACCGAGGCGTTCGGGATCGCCACCGACGAGTGCGAGGGCGTCTTCCTCTCCGTCGACGTCGACGTGGTCGACCCCGGCATGGCCCCCGGCACCGGCACCCCCGAACCGGGCGGACTCACCTCCCGGCAACTGCTCGACGCCGTCCGGCGCGTCTGCTACGAGCTGCCCGTGGTCGGTGTGGACGTCGTCGAGGTCGCCCCGCCGTACGACCACGCCGACATCACCGCGTACCTCGGCAACCGGGTGGTGCTGGAGGCCCTGTCCGCGATAGCCAGACGCCGCAAGGACGCGACCGGCGGCCCCCCATGGAACCCCACCCAACCCCTCCTCGACAACCGCTAACCGCGTTTCTGCCCCCGCCCCCACCCCCCGCCCCCGCGATCTTGCACTTTCTGCCCCGGCATTCCGGGCATAAGCCTTGTATTGAGGGCCGTAAGTGCAAGATCGCGGGGGAGGGGGTGGGGGGCGCCATAGCAGATCACCGGTTGGGGCGGGCGTTCTCCACAGGGGTGGGTCTTGTCCACAGGGGCGGCGGGTGGGGCGGTGCGCTGGGTTTCGCTTCGTGATCCTGCCCACATGACTACGCGGCTGTGGCGGATCGGTTCTCTGACGCGAACGCTTACGGTGAAGCGGCTGAGGACCCGCGTGAACCGGGAGGAACTGCGCCGCGTCCGTAGGGGCGTCTATGCCGACCAGCCCTGCGACGACGAGGATGAACTGCGGGCTCTCCTGCTGTGTCTGCCCAAGGAGGCGGTGCTCACCCGGCAGAGCGCGGCCCGCCGGTACGGCTTCGGTGTGCTGCGGGACGACGTCGTACATGTCCAGCTACCGGTCACGGTGCCGAAGCCCCGGCTGCCAGGGCTTGTCGTACACCACTCGGTCCTTCCGGTGGATCCGGTGCTCGTTGGCGGGCTGCCCTGCGTGCCGGCGGCCCGGTGTGCGATCGACCTCGCCCGGACCGTACGACGGTTGGACGCCCTGCCGGTCCTGGACGCCGCCATCCGAGCGGGAGCGGTCACGGCTGAGGAACTGCTCGCCGAGGTGGGCGCTCACCGGGCGCTGCGCGGGGTGCGCCAGGCGAGGGAGCTGATACCGCTGGCGGACGGTCGGGCCGAATGTCGGCAGGAGAGTCAACTGAGGTTGGTCATCATCGACGGGCGACTGCCGCCTCCGGAGCCGCAGCTGTGGGTGTACGACGGCCTCGGCATTCCGCGCTACCGGTTGGACCTGGGCTATCGCGAGCGCCGGATCGGCATCGAGTACGACGGCGGATCCCATCTGGACCGCGATCGTCTCCGGTACGACCGGAGCCGCATCAACTGGCTCGACGCCAACGGTTGGCGAATGCGCTACTTCACCGACCGGGACCTCTACGCCCGCCCTACCCACATCGTCGCAACGATCCGCGCCGCCCTCTCCTAATCCCCGGCCCCCGCGATCTTGCACTTCCTGCCCCGGCATCTCCCTCATACACCGCATATCGAGGGCCGAAAGTGCAAGATCGCGGGAGCGGGAGCGGGAGCGGGAGCGGGAGCGGGGGCGGGAGCGGGGGCGGGGGCGGGGGTGGGGTGGGGGTGGGGTGGGGGTGGGGTGGGGTGGGGTGGGGGTGTCAGCCCAGGCCGTTGACTGACGGGGTGCGTTCGCAGTGGTTCGGCAGGTCACCCGGGAGGAGGCCGTAGCGGGCTACCAGGAAGGCGGCGTCGCTGAGCGTCTCTCGATCAGTGGCACCTGGTCGTACGGCTCGGCGAAGGTGCGCGGCGCATCGTCGGGGAGCAGCCGCACCTGCCGCTGGTCGCGGAGTCGGGTCAGCACGTCGGTCGGCCGGTCCGGTCCGGTGGTCGCGGATACCTCAGCTGCCCGCCCCGCCGACGTGCCGGACGGCCCGGCGTGAAGGCCGCAGCCGGCGACGGCGGTCGCCGCGAGCAGTACTGCCCCGGCCAGGACGAGCCGTGACGAGGAACGAATGGTCAGCATCAGACACCCCTGTCGGCAGGAAGAACCGCAGAAGCATCACAACCCCCAAGCCAGACAAAAAAGAGCTATACCCCATTTGAGCCCACCCGCCCCCGGCGATCTGTGAGTGGGGGTTGTCAAGGGGTTCGGTGGTGGGTGGTGATGGTGCGGTAGAGCTGTCGGGCGATGTAGCGCTTGAGGCAGCGGGTGA